>DASVQJ010000017.1:0-8186 GCA_036389235.1 Pyrinomonadaceae bacterium
ACCTCACGAATCTGGATCGGTGGTACGAGCGCGACGCGGGGGAGCGGTTCGGGAGCTTCACCCTCTACCGCGTGAGACTCAGGCCGCGAAGCTGATCGGCCGCACTCACTTAGTCGGCCGCACTCGCTGCGCGTGAGACGGCGCGGGCGCGCTCTCGCCTGGTGACGAGAGCGCGCCCGCGAAACCGGCGCGGTGCTTTTAGGCCCTTAAGGCTGCCGCATGACGGGCGGGGGCGGGGCCGTGACGCGCTTGGGCGGGTTGCGCCGCAGCTCGTCGAGCAGGTACTTCACGGCCGCTTCGAGCGTCGGGTCCTCGCCGCGCGCGAGCGCTTCGGGCCGCTCGACCACCTCCACGTCGGGATCGACGCCCGTGCCTTCGACCACCCACTGGCCGTTCACGTCCAAGAAGCGGAACGAGGGCGTGCTGAGCGAGCCGCCGTCGGCGAGCGGCGGGTTGCCGGAGAGGCCGATGAGGCCGCCCCACGTCGTCGTGCCGAAGATGCGGCCCAGCCCGCGCTCGCGGAAGTAGTAGGGGAAGGCGTCGCCGCCCGACCCGGCGTAGCCGTTCGTGAGCATGGCCTTCGGGCCGGTGTTGGCGAAGCCGGGCGTCGAGGTCGCGCCGATGCCGCGCCGCGCCCAGTAGTTGAGCGGCCTGCGCTCCAGCAGCTCGATCATGCGGTCGGGGATGAAGCCGCCGCCGTTGTAGCGGTCGTCGATGACGAGCGCGTCCTTGTTCGCCTGCGCGTAGAAGCCCTTGAACAGCTCGCGGTTACCCTCGACCGCCGTGTTGGGCGCGTGGATGTAGCCGACGCGCCCGCCCGAGAGCCTTTCGACCAGCGCGCGCCGCGACTGCGCCCAGTCGAGGTAGCGCAGGTTCGACTCGCTCCTCACGGGGCGCACGCGCTCGTCGTGCGAGCCCGAAGCGTCGGGGCGGTCGTTTAGGGTGAGCGTGACGACGCGCGCCGCCTTCCCCTCCAGCAGCTCGTAGAAGTTCTTCACGCCCTTCGTCGGGCGGCCGTCGACGGCGATGATGAAGTCTCCGGCCTTAGCCTTCACGCCCGGCTCCGTCAGTGGCGAGCGGAAACTCTCCTGCCAGTTCTCGCCGGGGAAGATCTTGGCGATCTTAAAGTAGCCGGAAGCGTCCGGGACTACTTCGGCGCCGAGCAGCCCGCCGTCGGCGCGCTGGACGCGCGGCGCGTCGCTCCCGCGCTCGACGTAGATGTGGCCCGCCATCAGCTCGCTCCCCATCTCGGTGAGCACGAAGTTGAGGTCTTCGCGGTTGGCGACGTGCGGGACGAGCGCGCCGTACTTCTCGCGCATGGCCTGCCAGTCGACGCCGTGCATGTTCGGGTCGTAGAACCAGTCGCGCATGATGCGCCACGCGTCGGTGAACTCCTGCGCCCACTCGCGCCGCGGCTCGATCTTCATCGTGAGCCCGTCGAGGCGCAGCTGGCCCTGCTCGGTCTTCTGCGCGGGCGCGACGGGCGCGATGCCGTAGCCCTCGCGCGACTGGAAGATGATGCGCTTCATGTCGGCCGAGAGATCGTAGTCGTTGACGCCCTCGATGATCGGCTGCTCGGCCTTCGCGTCGATGTTGTAGAGCGCGAGGCGGCCGGGCGTCCCGGTCAGGTAGAGCACGCCCTCGTTCGTCGCCGACAGGTGCCGGTAGTTGCTGTTCAGGCCGGGGATGGCGCGGACGCGGTTCTCGAAGCCTTCGAAGTCAACACGGACGTTGACGCCCGCGGGCGGCGCGGACTTCGGCTCTTCCGACCTGCCCGCCGCCTGCGCCGTTGCGGGCGCGGCCGGCTGTGCCCCGGCCGCTTCGGGTGAAGGCGTGGCGGCCGGCTGCTGCGCCTGCCCGCCCTGATCCTGCGGCTTCCCGCCCTGCGCGGGCGGCTGCTGCGCGGGGTTGGGCGGCTGCGTGAGCGGCGTCTCCTTCGTCTTGGCGCGCTCCTCGTCGCTCGTGGGCAGGAAGAGCGCGGGGCCGTCGGCGGCGAGCAGGCCGACGTAGACGCGCGTCGGGTTGGTGTAGAGGTAGTTGAACTCGAAGCCGCTGAACGTCAGGTTGAAGTCGCGGTTCGAGAGGAAGTAGAGGTAGCGGCCCTTCGGGTCGAAGACGGGCTCGGTGTCGCTCGTCATCCCACCCGAAAGGCGCTGCGCCTTGTTCGACGCGAGCGAGTAGACCCAAATCTCCGAGAACTGGTTGGCGCCGAGCTTCGTGTAAGCGAGCCACCTGCTGTCGGGCGCCCAGTTGTAGCTGGTGATGTCGTTGCGCGTGCCGCGGTCGACGTCGGTCGTCCTGCCGCCGGCGACGTCGACGACGCGGAGGCGCTGCCTCTTGTCGCCGTAGGCGAGCATGCGGCTGTCGGGCGACCAGACGGCCGGGTAGCGCCACACGTCGCCGTCGGTCGAGACGCGCCGCTCCGCGCCCGTGCCGTCCGAGGGGCGCACGTAAATCTCGTACTCGCCCGAGCGGTCGGAGAGGTAAGAGACCCAGCGGCCGTCGGGCGACCAGGCGGGCGCCAGCTCGCGCACGCCCTGCGAGTCGGTGAGGTTGCGCACCTCGCCCTCCTTCGCGGGCGCGGTGAAGATGTCGCCGCGCGCGCCGAAGAGGGCGCGCGCGCCGCTCGGCGAGACGGAGAAGGTCTCGACGAACTCCTTGACGTTGACGAAGTAGGGCACGGTGTCGGGGAAGTCGCCGTAGAGCCGGATGGGGACGCGCCCCTCTTTGCCCGACTTCGCGTCGAGGCGGTAGACGTAGCCGCCCTGCTCGTAGACCAACTGGTCGCCCGCGCCCGACGGCCACATCGCGTCGAAGTCGGTGTGGTTCGTCACCTTCCGCGTCTTCTTCGTGCGCGTGTCGTAGGCGAAGACGTTCATCGTCCGGTCGCGGTCGGAGACGTAGAAGATGGTGTCGCCGAGCCAGACGGGCAGCATGTCCTGGTCGCGCGTGTTGGTGACCTGCTCGCTGGTGTTGCTCTTCAGGTCGTAAATCCAGACGTCGGGCGACTGGCCGCCGCGGTAGCGCTTCCACCCGCGGAACTCGTTCGAGATGGGCGTGAAGGCCACGCGCCCGCCGTCGGGCGAGTAGCTGATGCCGCCCGCCTCCGTGATGGGCAGCGGCTGCTCCGACCCGCCCTCGAAGGGGACGAGGTAGGGGCGGCCGAGGCGGTCGCTCATCGGGACGCGGTTGGCGCGGAAGACGACCGACTTGCCGTCGGGCGTCCAGCCGAGCACGCGGTTGTCGTAGCCGCCGCGCGGGGGCAGCACGGCCACGTCGTTGTAGAAGGTGAGCTGCCGCGGCTCGCCGCCCTCGACGGGGATGACGAAGACCTGGCGCGTGCCGTTGTACTGGCCGGAGAAGGCGAGCCAGCGGCCGTCGGGCGAGAACTTCGGGAACAGCTCAAGCCCCGGGTGCGAGGTGAGCCGGCGCGCCGTGCCGCCCGCGGCCGGCACCGTCCAGATGTCGCCCGCGTAGACGAAGGCGATCTGGTCGCCGTGGATGTCCGGGTAGCGGAGCAGCCGCGCGAGGTCGTTCGGCTTCGGCTGGGCCGCGGCCGGCGCGGCGGCGCAGAGCAGCAGTAAGATTACGGGTAAGAGAGACCTGTGCATTCCTTCTGACTCCTTCAAAGGGAGGTGTTAGACACGGGAAGAGCGATTCGCCTGTTCAAGGCTTCGGCGTGAAAGTTACGGAGTGATTATACCCGAGCCGGGGGGAAAAGGTTTCGGGGGTAGGTGTGGGTTGATTCAACCTTGAGCTTTTGCGCGGAGGGCGGTGAACCACAGAGGCACAGAGGACACGGAGGGGGCACGGAGAAATACAAAATTTGGAATATCAAATTTGAAATTCTGTATTCCCTCTGTGCAACCTCCGTGTCCTCTGTGCCTCTGTGGTTAACCCGACGAACGCGACGCTCAAGGTCGAAGTTAACGGCTGCGAAGAGGCCCGCCGTCTGTTAAAGTGTGGGGCAATCCCTTTAAAGCGTCCGCGGAGGTGAATCGTGAGAATCCTGTTTACGCTCGCCCTGGCGGGGCTCGCCGCCTCGAACCTGCTGGCGCAGACTTCGGCGCGCAGGCCGGCGCAGGATGGTCTGCCCCCGGGCTACTGGCCCGAGGAGAAGAGCCGCGCCGTCCTTGAGAAGACCGGCGAGGTGCGTCTGGCGCCCGACACCTCGCACCTGACCGCGGGCGAGCGGCTGGCGCTGGCGAAGCTGATCGAGGTCGGCAAAATCTTTCAGACCGTCTACGAGCGGCAGCGGCACGAACGCGCCGCCGAGTCTTACGCGGCGCTCAAGGCGCTGGACAAGAGGCTCGGCTCGCCGGGGTCCACGCGCGACCTGCTCGACATCTACAGGCTCTTCCAGGGGCCGATAGCGACGACGCTCGAAAACAGACGCGAGCCCATCGCGCCCGTCGAGTTGACGGCGCCGGGCGCGGCCATGTACGGCGGCGCCACGAAGGAGGAGGTCGAAGCCTTCCTCGCCGCGCACCCCGACAGGCGCGACACCATCCTCGACTCGCGCACGGCCGTCCGCCGCGCGACCGCGGCCAACCTCCGAAGGGATTTGGCGAAGCTCGGTCAGTACCCCGTGCTCGACGCGCTGCACCCGGGGCTGCGGAAGGAGTTGGAGGCGACGCGGCCGGACGCCAGAGGCTTCTACGCCGTGCCGTACTCGGTCGCGTGGGCCGACGAGATGGTGCGCTCGCACGCGCTTCTGGACGAGGCGGCCGACGCCGTCGAGCGCGACGACTGGGAGTTCGCGCGCTACCTGCGCAACCGCGGGCGCGACCTACTCACGGACGACTACGAGTCGGGCGACGCGGCGTGGGTGACGGGCCGCTTCCGTGACCTCAACGCGCAGATCGGGTCTTACGAGACGTACGACGACTCGCTCTACGGCGTGAAGACCTTCTACTCGCTGAACGTCCTGAGCAACCGGCGCGAGGAGACCGACCGGCTCCGCGCGGCTATGAAGGGCTTGCAGGCGCTACAGGACGCTCTGCCCTTCAAGTTCGAGCGGCGGGTGCGCGAGGAGATTTCGGTCGGCGCCTACGACGTGGTGGCCGACTTCGGGCAGTCGCGCGGCGGCAACACCGCGACCATCCTCCCGAACGAGGCGTACCTCGGCCGCCGCTACGGCCGCACGATCATGCTGCGCGCCAACATCATGCGCAGCCCCGAAATCTTCCGGAGCGGCAGCGTCTCGACGTGGGAGGCGGCCGTAGACCCGCGGCACAGGTCGGAGCTGACCACGGACGGCAACTTCTACCGCACGCTCTGGCACGAGGTCGGCCACTACCTCGGCGTGGACGTGACGAAGGACGGCCGCGACCTCGACGTGGCGCTCCAGGACGACGCGGACCTGCTCGAAGAGATGAAGGCCGACCTCGTCTCGCTCTACGTCGCGGAGCTTCTGCGCAAGCAGGGCTACTACAAGACGGACGCGGAACTCCGCGCGGTCTACGCGAGCGGCGTCCTGCGCGTCCTCCAGAACGTGAAGCCGCGCCGCGATCAGCCGTACCAGACGATGCAGCTCATGCAGTGGAACTACTTCCTCGAACACGGCCTGCTCTCCTTCGACCGCGAGACGAAGCTGCTCCGCATCGACTACGACAAGTACCGCGGGGTGGTGCGCGACCTTCTGGAGCGCGTGCTCCGCGTGCAGCACGAGGGCGACAAGGCGGCGGCCGACCGCTTCATCGACGAGTACGCGAAGTGGGACGAGGGCCTGCACGGCGCCGTGGCCGCGAACATCCGCGCGCAGCAGCGCTACCGCTTCCGCCTCTTCAAGTACGCGGCGCTCGGAGAATAAGAGGGGTGCCGCGTGCCGGGTTTCGGGTGCCGGGGAAGAACCGGCTTTTACCCGGCACCCCTCACCCGGCACCCGACACCCCTTCAAACGCGGCGCGGAATTCCGAACCCATTGGTGCTTTATTAGGGTATCATTCGCGGAAGGCCGGGAATCCGGGGGGATTTTATGGAAGACTTTTTCGGTGAGAGGGGGCTGGAGCCGGTCGAGCGGCGGGGGCTCCCGCGCGTCGTCGGGCCGCAGAAGCTGGTCGCGGCCGTGGACAACCTGACGCGCCACGAGATGCTTGGCACGGCCGAGGTCGCCGACTTCAGTTGTCTGGGGATGGCGCTCCGGAACCTGCCGGGCGACCCCGTCGCCGCCGCGGGCGACCTGCTCTGGGTGTCGCTCATCGCGGAGGAGGGAATCATCCCGCTGACGGCCAAGCTCGTCTACGTCAGGCGGGATGGGCTCTACGGCCTGCGCATCGACACGCCCTCGGCCGCCGGCCAGCACTTCCTCCTACGGCTCTACGACCGCGTCTCCCTCCAGGCGCCGGCCGCGCGCCCGCTCGACGCCGCCTGACCGTCGAAGCGTAGATAAGTTCTCAACACAGAGACACAGAGACACGGCTTGAAGTCATAAGGCATCAAGCCGTGTCTCTGTGTCTCTGTGTTGAGAAGGTTTCCGGAAGCCCGGGTTAGCGGGCGAGGTTGACGCTCTCCCTGACCGACGGGTAGCACTCGCAGGCGGCGGCTTCGAGCGCCGCGCGGTCGGTGACGCGGATGTGGCCGCGGGAGTAGTCGATGATGCCGCGGTCGCGCAGCGCCGTGGCGGCGCCCGTCACGCCCGCGCGGCGCGTGCCGAGGTGGCGGGCGATGCGCTCGTGCGTCAGCGCGAGGGGCTGGTCGCCCGCGCGGTCGTGCATCATCAGGAGCCAGGTGCAGAGCCGCTCCTCGACGCGGTGGTTGCCGTTGCAGACGGCGCGGCGCGAGAGCAGCGCGATGCGGGCGGCGGCGTACTTGACGAGTACCTGCTGGAAGGCGCCGCCGCGGGCGAACTCCTGGCGCAGCACGTCCACGCGCGCGCGCAGCGCGCTCCCCGAGAGCGCGACCTCGCTCACGTACGAGGGCGGCGGCACGTTGAAGACGGCCGAGAGGCCCGTCATGCCCTCGCGCCCGACCATGTCGGCCTCGGTCATCCCGCCCTCCGACATGATGTAGAGGTGCGAGACAACGGCCGTCTCGGGGAAGTACGCGTAGCGCATCTCCTCGTCGAGCTTGTAGAGCACCGCGCCGGCCGCGAGCGAGACCGGTTCGAGGTGGTGGAAGAGGCGCGAGAACTCCTCCGCGGGCATCGCGCTCAGGAGTTGGTTGGTGAGCAGAAGGTTCAGCGCGTCGCCCGCCGGGCGCGGTTCGGAACCGAGGCCCGTCGGCGCGTCGGGCGGGCGCCGGCCCGCGCCTTCGGCCGGCGTCTCCGTGCGCGCGTCGCGCGTCTGCTTGCGAAAGAAGCCGTCAGATTTTCCGAGGTCTTGATTCATAGAAATTCTCCCGGGCCTCAACCCGCCGCGTGAGGGATGTGTGGCTCTTGGGGAGAGCCGAGAGGAGGGTCACTGTGCCCTCCGGATGTGGACGAGGATGGACTTGGTCGTGTCCGCCTGGTAGCGCTCGCGTATGCGCGCGAGCAGCACCCTGACGAGCAGCGGGCCGTCCTCGTACTCGCAGATGAAGTCGATGCTGTGCGCGGGCTGCGACCCACGGCTGAAGCTCTCGATCCGCTCCTTGAGTTGGAGGGTGTTGGTGAAGGGCGCCACCTCGGTGTAGAAGTTCCGCCCCGTGTAGTCCGGCGTCGCGCCGTCCGCCTCTGAGCGCATGTAGAGCACCGTGCCCGCCGAGTCAAGCTCGACGAGCCCGAACAGCTTCCGATTCGGCGCGGCCTCCCGGCCGAGCCGGGACGCCTCCCCCCTGACGCTCTCCCTTACCGGCGGCTGTGTCATGGTTCGGATTAAACCCCCGTACTGGCGCCCCCCTTTGCGGGAGGTGTGGGTTCAAGATTAATGTGGACGGTACAGTCTCGCACGGCGCCGCGCTTTCGGCTATTGGGAAGATGGGAAAGGCCGGTAGGGAGAAACCCTTGCTTTTCAGGGGTATGCAGACGAGCGCGACCGCCCCGCCGGGGGCAGACAGGTCAGCACCACCCGCGGTAGCGGGGGGGCGTACGTGAATCGGACGCCCCGTCTCGCACCGGCCCGCACGCCACCGCGGGCGGTACTGATACCACCTTGCGGGAAGAGACAAGGACGCGCCGCGCCGGGAGCGCGGGCATCCTGCCCGCCATGAGCGCGAAAGCGCGAAAGCCGTCAGACTTTAAATCTCCAGGTCGAGAGAGAGCGCTGCAC
>DASVQJ010000018.1:0-27244 GCA_036389235.1 Pyrinomonadaceae bacterium
ACGAGCAACACGCCGAGGATGACGAGCCCCGTCACGGAGATGAAGCGGCCCGCGCGGCCGAATCGGCGCTCCTTCTTCGAGCGCGCCTCCGCCTGCACGCGCTCCACGTCAACGACAATGCGGCTCTTGCGCCCCTGCGACATTCTCCCTCCAACGCCCCCTCAAACTCAGTTCTCGTCCGCGGCTTCGACCGCCTCCACGCGGCAGCGCAGCGCCCCGTCCGCGAGCCGCACGCGCACCGCCTCCCCCACGCCCACGCCGCGCGTGGTGCGCAGGACGCGGCCGTCCGCGTTCTGCGCCAGCGCGTAGCCGCGGCCGAGCACGGCGAGCGGCGACAGCGCGTCGAGCGCCGCGGCCGCGACCGCGAGGCGCGAGCGCGCCTCGTCCACGCGCGCGCGGGCCGAGGCTTCGAGCGCGGCGCCGCCGACGTCGAGACGCACGCGCGAGCGCGAAGCGTTGGCCGCCATGCGCGCGGGCGAGAGTCTGGCGGCCGCCGCGTCGAGCCTTTTGCGGGCGCCCCTGTTCAGGTCGGCCGCGTGACATTCGAGGCGGCGTCGCGCGTCGGTCAACTCCTCGCGCGCGACGCGCAGGCGCGTCCTGACCTCGTCGAAGCCGGGCGACATGGCCGCCTCCTGCACGCGCGCGCGGCCGGCCAGCACGCGGTAGCGCGCCGCGTTGACGAGGCCGTGCGTCATGCGCTCGACGTAGTCGCCTATCTCGTCCTCGCGCTCGGCGACGACCTCGGCGGCGGCCGTCGGCGTGGCCGCCCGCACGTCGGCCGCGAAGTCCGCGATGGTGAAGTCGGTCTCGTGGCCGACGGCCGAGATGACGGGGACGGCCGACGCGCGGATGGCGCGCGCCACCTCCTCCTCGTTGAAGGCCCAGAGGTCTTCCGCCGAGCCGCCGCCGCGCCCGACGATGATGACGTCCACCTGCTCCTCCGTCAGACCCTCCCGTGCGGCGCGCAGGTGGTGCTCGTTCAGGGCGCGGAGGGCGCGCGCTATCTCCGAGCCCGCGCCCTCGCCCTGCACGCGCGTCGGGGCGAGCAGGATGCTGACGGTGCGCGTGCGGCGCTCGACCGTGCGGATGATGTCGCGGACGGCGGCGCCCGTCGGGCTCGTCACCACCCCGACGCGGCGCGGGAGCAGCGGCAGCTCTCTTTTGACGGACTCGTCGAAGAGACCTTCGGCGGCGAGCCTCTCCTTCAACTGCTCGAAGGCGACGCGCAGCGCGCCCGCGCCGACGGGGTCGAGCGCCTCGACGATCAGCTCGTACTCGCCGCGCGGCTCGTAGACGGTCATGCGCCCGCGCACGCGCACGAGCAGCCCGTCCGAGGGGCGGAAGCGTATGCGCGCGTTGACGCCGCGGAAGCAGGTCGAGCGCAACTGCGCGCCCTCGTCGCGCACGGTGAAGTACCAGTGGCCCGACGCGGCCTGCCGGAAGTTCGAAATCTCGCCCTCGACCCACACGGACGCGAAGCGGTTCTCCAGCGCCCCGCGCACCTGCGAGGTCAGCTCCGAGACCGACAGCGGCCGGCGCTCCGTCTCGTCGAACAGAGACATCAGTAAGGGGCGAGACATCGTGACGGGAAGGATGAAGGATGAGGGGGAAAAATACAAGTAGACAGTAGACAGTAGTCAGTAGACGGCAGGCTCCGCTTTGGGAGATTGAGGATGACCGCCGCGGGGTTCGGCCGCGGAGGTTTTTCTACCGACTACTGTCTACTGTCTACTGTCTACTTTCCGTCCTCGCGTAGTAGCCCTGGCGGTAGGAGAGGCGGAGGTTCTGCCTCCTGAGCTGGGGGTCGGTGACCTCTAGCTGGAGGCGGCGGTAGCCGCCGTCGCGGGCGCGGTTGGTGGGGACGTAGGTGATGAGGTATTGGGCGCGCAGCTCCTGCTCGATCTGGGCGAAGGCGGCGGGGAGGTCTTCGGGGCGCTTGGGGAAGAAGGCGCGGCCGCCGGTCTCGTCGGCGAGGCTGCGGAGGAAGTCCTCGCGCATCTCGCCGTCGGGGAACTTCTTGTCGCGGATGCCGATGGCGTAGACGACCGTGTTGTGGCGGGCGGCGTACTCGACCGCCTGGTAGAGGCGGACGCGGCTGCTCGTGTCGTCGCCGTCGGTGAGGAGGATGATGGCGCGGCGCGTCCGCTCCGGCGTCTTCGCCAGCACCTCGCGGACGGAGAGCACGACCGCGTCCCACACGCCCGTCAGGCAGCGCAGCCGCACGTTGTCGGGCGCGTCGCGGTCGTTGCACTCGGGGCTCCGTATCGTCCAGCGCACCCGGAGCGAGCCCACGGCGGCGAGGAGGGGCGACGTGTCCGACGTGGGCGGCTGTTCGATGCGCGTGATGCCTGTGAAGGAGACGACGGCCGCCGAGTCCTTCGACGGCCGGAGGACGGAGCGGATGAAGCTCGACGCGGCCGCCTGCTCGTCCTGCAAGACCTTCTCCTGCGAGGCGGAGGTGTCCACGAGCAGGACGAGCGAGAGCGGCGCGTCCGTCTCCTGCTCGAAGGAGGCGATGCGCTGCTCGACGCCGTCCTCCGTCAGCCGCAGGTCTTCGGCGCGCAGCGTCGTGACGAAGCGCCGCTTCTTGTCCGTCGCCGACAGCAGCACGCTCGTCAGGTCGGTGTCGATGCGCTCGACCTGCTCCTCGGCCTCGTCGGGCGTCGGGGTCGGCGTCGGCGTCTGGGTCGGACTCGGCTGCGCGGTCTCCTGCGCGCGCGCGGCCGTCAGGAAGACTGAAGCGAGGAGCAGCGCGAGGAGGAGGTTGAGTGGTGTAGACCGGGGGCGCGGGTTGCGTTGCTTTTCTTCACCACAGAGGCACAGAGGACACGGAGGTTGCACGGAGGGATGTCTCTGTGCCCCCTCCGTGTCCTCTGTGCCTCTGTGGTTAACGGGTCTTTCGCGACGCTCAAGTGAAGAACTTAAAAACATCTCACCCCTTGTTCGCCCAAGCCTACTGCGCGGGGGCCGTCGCCGCGGCCGAGACGGCGACCGCCGGGCTCAGGCGCACGCTCGCGCCCTCGCGCGAGACCTTCACGCGCACGCGCGCGTCGGGGCGTCCCGCCTCACCGGTCTCGTACGTGATGGTGTAGGCCGTGCGCAGTTGCGCGGCCACGTCGTCGTAGGCGCGCTGCAACTGTTCGAGCCGCGTGATGGGGTAGTACTTCCCGCCCGAGACTTCGGCGAGCCGCGCGCCCTCCTCTTCGGCGCGCGACGTGAGTTCGAGGAACCGCGCGCGCGTCGGGTCGAGCGTCGCCGAGGCCGCGGGCGCGCTCGAAGAGGGGATGAGCCCCGAGGGGACGTAGAGCGGGTAGATGATGGCGCCCGTCTCGTAGACCGCGTCGACGATCACGGGGAACGAGAGGAACGAGCGGTTGTCGTCGCCGTCGGAGAGCACCACGACGCCCGTGCGCTCGCCGCGCAGCGGGCGCAGGACGTGCACGAGCGAGTAGCCGAGCGCGTCGTAGAGCGAGGTGGCGCCGCCGGCCTGGATGTCCTTGATGCGCTCGGTGAGGAGGCCGCGGTCGTTGGTGAACTCGGAGACGAGCTGCACGTCGTCGCGGAAGCTGACGATGGCGATGCGATCCTGCGGGCCGGCCGTGTTGAGGAACGCGAGCGCGGCCTTGCGGATGAAGTCGATGCGCTCCTCGACGCTGCCCGAAACGTCGAGGAGGAGGACGAGGTTGAAGGGCGCGGTCGTCGGCTGCACCTCGCGCACGGCGCGCTCGACGCCGCCCTCGGTGACGGTGAAATCTTTGGCCGTCAGGCCCGTCACGGCGCGGCCCGTGCGGTCCGTGACGCGCGCCTGCACGCGCGCGAGCGAGGCGCCCGCGGACGTGCGGACGTCGAAGGGGCTCGCGACGCGCGAGCCGAGCGTGGGGCCGCCGCGGCGGTCGCCGAGCGTCTGCGCGTACTCGCCGACGAGGCGCGGGGCGACCTTGCGGATGGCGTCGGTCAGCTCGACGTCGCCGCTGCGGATGATGGCGCGGGCGGCGTCGGTCAGCGTGCGCTCGCGCAGGTCGGAGGGGACGCGCGCCTCGTCCTTGACGCCGAAGAGCAGCACGCCGCGCGCCGTCTCAAGGCTCAACTTTATCTGCGTCTCCTTCAGGGCCTTCCTGGCCTCGGCCTTCGCGGCCTTCGCACGCTCCTCGCGCGCCTTCTTCAGCGCCTCCTCCTTCTTCTTGGCCTCTTCTTCCTTCCGCTTAGCCCCTTCGCGTCGGCGCTCCTCTTCTTTCTTAGCGGCGTCCTTGTCCTTCGGGTCTACCTTCGTCGGCTCGGCCGGCCCCTGCGTCTCGACCGCGGCGCTCTCTTCAACGACGGCCTCGTCCGACCCTTCTCCCGAAGTCTCGGGCTCGTCCTTCCCCTTCTTCCCGTCCTTCTCTTCGGGGAAGCGGCCGGAGATTTCGAAGGTGCCGCCGCGCTTCTCCTTCACCTTCGGCAGCTCGACCTCGGAGAAGAGGCGCGGGCGGCTGAGCGTCCAGCGGAAGCTGTAGCGCAGCGCGTCCAGAGGCACGTCGGCGCGGATGGTGCCCGTGTCGGTCTTGGCCTCGGCGGAGGCCCAGTTGCCGACGACATCGACGGCGCCCGCCTCGGTCTCGACCCACACGCGCGAGCGCTCGGGCACGCGCACCGTCAGGTCTATCCGCTCGCGCTCGACCTGCGCCTGACTCGGCCTCACCTTCCGCCCGTCGGCGGGCCGCGCGGCCGCGCCCTCGCGCTCGACCTCGATCTGGATGGAGCCGGCCGCGGCCGTCACGCGCACGTCCCTTTCAGTTACGGCGAGTCCCGCGGCCGACGACGCGCGGATCGAGACCCGCTTCGACTCCCCCTCGGCCAGCACGGTCACGCGCCCCGTGCGGTTCTTCACGCGCAGCTCGACCGGGGCGGCCGCGTCGATGTCGCGCTCGAACCCGGCGGCCTGCGCCTGCGCGCGCGCGCGCGGCAGCGGCGCCGCCAGCACCAGCAGGACTAGAAAGATTATCCGTAGGCGGGAGACGCGGCCGGACGACTCCGCGGAGGGGACTGGGTAAAACATAGACTGAAATCCTGCCCGCCGGGGGCGCGGGGGTCAAGGGGGGTGATAAGTGATGAGTGATAAGTGATAAGAAAGAACAGAAGCAACTTGCCTTTTCTTATCACTTATCACTCATCACTATCCGTTCCTCTTATGTATGTACTCGCCGATGGCGTCGCGCAGCTCCGCGGCCTGCTCTTCGGAGAGGGTGCCGGTGGCGACGCGCCCCTCCTGGAAGCCGATGATGGTGACGCGGCCGTCCATCTGGAAGTTGAAGGTGAAAGTGCTGCCGTTCTCCAGCTCGAAGACGAGCGCGGGCGAGACGCTGGCCGCGCTGTTTGACTCAAGTGGCATCTCTAAACCTTCTCCGCCTGTGCTTAGGGATTCTCGGTCGGGAGCGGGCGCCCGTCCGGACGCCCGCGCCATCTTAACAGAGTCGGCGCCCGGCCGCGCAGTCTGACCGTAAACTTTGCGGACGCGCCCGCGGGGCTAAATTCAGGCTCCGTTGACGAACTGTCGGGGCGACCCGCGCATCTTAATCGCTGTTCGCGAAAAGCAGACCCCGCCACGATTTTCGGCTATAATCCTCCAAAGTTCGGCCGGTGCGTTTTCGAGTTCAAGGATGAAACAGAAGAAGACCAAACTCGCCGTGTTCGCCGTCGTGCTCGCGGTGCTCGTGACCTTCTCCATGCTCTTCGCGGTCGCGGGCAGCGGCCAGTCGCAGGCCGGCGACCGTTCGGCCGCGGTCGCCGTCGTGCAGCCCGTAGTCCTCGTCGAGAAGAGGACGGCCGTCGCCGCCGCCCCGGAGAAGAAGGAGACCTCGCTCTTCGCCGAAGCGGCCGCGCGCAACACGGCCCTCAAGTACGAGTTGAGCTGGGCCTTCGGCGGCAAGCAGCAGCGCGGCTGGTATCTCTACACGCCGCTCATCTCGCGGCTGCTTGAGACGGACGGCGAGGCCGCCGGGTCTGACTTCGCCTCCGCGCTCTCGCGCTGGCAGACGGCGGCGGGCCTGCGCCCGAGCGGCGTGCTCGACGACGAGACGCTCTACCGCATGGTCTCGACCTGGCAGGGCGCGCGCCTGAAGAACAAGGAGTACGCGACGCCCGACCGCCTGCTCCAGGCGCCCCCCTCGGACTTCTACGACCCCGCGCGCCCCGACGCTTTGCGTCAGGTCGAGCGCGAGACCTACGCCGCCTACAAGCGCATGGTCGCGGCGGCGGCGGCCGACCCCTCGCTCGGGCTGAAGGTGACGGCCGCGGGCGAGCTCGCCCCCGAGGAGAAGTACCTCAAGATCGTCTCCTCCTTCCGCTCGCGCGAGCACCAGGCCGCCTTGCGCGCGCAGTCGCCCGGCTCGGGCCGCGCCGGCCTCGCCGTCAACAGCCCGCACTTCACGGGGCGCGCCCTCGACCTCTACGTCGGCGGCGAGCCCGTCGAGACCCGCGACTCCAACCGCGCCCTACAGGTGCAGACGCCCGCCTACCGCTGGCTCGTCGCGAACGCCGAGCGCTTCGGCTTCCGCCCTTACTACTATGAGCCGTGGCACTGGGAATACGTGGGCGACGTGACCGCCGCAAAGCGATAACCGGCGGAGCCGGCCGGGCCGCGTTCATCGCCACTTTCAAAGACACGGGAGTTCTCTGATGCTGCGCGGACTCGTCAAGTCGCTCATCCCTTCTCAAGCCCTTTCGGCCGTCCACAGGCGCAACACCGAGCGCAGGCTGGCGCGGTCGGACGCGGCGCTCCGGGCGCTGCGCGCCGACCCGCCGCTGCCCGTGCCCGCCGGCTGGACGGCCGGCGGGCTGCGCGACTTCCTGATGTCGATGGAGGCGGACTTCCTGCCGGCCGGCACCCTCGAACACTTCATGCCCCACTTCAGGCGCTTCGTCTACACGCTCGACCTCGTGCCGGAGGGCGGGGGGCGGCGGCTGCTGGAGCTGGGCGCGCCGCCTTACCTGATGTCGTCCCTGCTGCGGAAGTTCAAGACCCCCGAGGTGACGCCCGCGGACTACGCCCCGACGCGCGCGACCCACGTCGTCAAGATCGACGGCGAGGAGCACACCTACCGGCCCCAGTGCTTCAACGTCGAGACCGACCCCTTCCCGTACCCGGACGACTCCTTCGACGCGGCCCTCTTCTGCGAGACCATCGAGCACCTGCCCGACGACCCCGTCCACCCGCTGACCGAACTCCGCAGGGTGCTCAAGCCGGGCGGCCACCTGATACTCACGACGCCGAACGTGTGCCGCCTGGAGAACGTCGCCAAGCCGCTGCTCGGCGAGAACGTCGGGGATCAGTACTGCTTCAACGGGCGCTACGGCAGGCACAACCGGGAGTTCACGACCGCGGAGATGAGGCGGCTGCTCGAAGAGAACGGTTACGAGGTCGAGCGGCTCTACACGGCGGACGTTCACGAAGACGCCGCGCCCTACTTCAAGTATTGGGACCGCCTCGCGCCCCTCGTCGTGGAACGCAAGGGCGACCTCGGCCAGTACATGTTCGTGCGGGCGCGGGTGGCGGATAAGGCCCGCCCGCCCGCGCGCCCGGCGTGGCTCTACCGCGACTGAGGGCGCCGGAGTTTAAGGCGGGGCGCGCACGCGGGCGGCTTAAAATTGACGGCGGGGAAGAGGTTGCAACCTCTTCCCCGCCGTGCTTCGTGTAGGCCCCGTGGAGGCGGCCGGCGCGACCGAAGCTCTACCGCGTGATGCCCATCTGGGTGAGGATGAAGGCGTAGTCGAAGGCCGCTTCGCGCAGCGCGTCGTAGCGGCCGGAGGCCCCGCCGTGGCCGGCGCCCATGTTGACCTTCAGGAGCAGAGGGTTCTTGTCGGTCTTCACGGTGCGGAGTTTGGCGACCCACTTGGTCGGCTCGTGGAAGAGCACCTGGCTGTCGTTCAGGGACGTCTTGACGAGCATGGCCGGGTAGTCTTTGGCGGCGACGTTGTCGTAAGGGCTGTAGGAGAGCATGTACTGGAAGTTCTCCTTGCTCTTGACGGGGTTGCCCCACTCCTCCCACTCGCCCGCGGTGAGCGGGAGCGTCTCGTCCAGCTCGGTGTTGATGACGTCGACGAAGGGGACGTAGGCGACGACGGCCTTAAACAGGTCGGGGCGGAGGTTGACGACCGCGCCCATCAGCAGCCCGCCGGCCGAGCCGCCCGTGATGACCAGCCTGTCCTTCGAGGTGTAGCCCGCCTTAACCAGATGTTCGGCCGCGGCGATGAAGTCGGTGAAGGTGTTCTTCTTCGACATCATCTTGCCGGCGTCGTGCCACTCCTTGCCGAGGTCGCCGCCGCCGCGGATGTGTGCCGAGGCCACGACCACGCCGCGGTCGAGCAGGGAGAGGCGGTTCGAGTTGAACGTGACGTTCGTCGGGATGCCGTACGAGCCGTAGGCTTGGAGCAGGAGCGGGCGCGAGCCGTCGAGCTTCAACTCCTTTTTGTAGACGAGCGAGATCGGCACCCGCGTCCCGTCCGACGCCGTCGCGTAGACGCGCTCCGACTTGTACAGGGTCGGGTCGTAGCCGCCCAGCACGGGCTGCTGCTTGAGCAGCTCGCTCTTGCCCGTCTTCACGTCGTAGTCGTAGGTGGACGCGGGCGTGATGAAGGACTGGTAGCTGTAGCGCACCTTCCGCGTGTCGAACTCGCGGTTGGTGCCCATCGAGATGTTGTAGACCGGTTCGGACACCGGGATGTCCGTCGGCCTGTTCGCCTTGAGGTCGAAGACGCGCAGGGCCGGCGTCGCGTTGCCGCGCTCCGAGACGACGTAGAAGTCCTTGAAGAACTCGACGCCGCCGAGCATCACGCCGGGGCGGTGCGGGATGACCTCCTTCCAGTTCTCGCGCCGCGGGTCTGAGACCGGGACGGAGACGAGCTTGAAGTTGCGCGCGTTCTTTTCGTTCGTGCGGATGTAAAACTTGTCGCCGTGGTGGTCGGCGTAGTACTCGTGCCCCGACTCGCGGGGGAGGATGAGGCGCCAGCTTTCGGTCGGCCTGTCGGCGGGCAGGTAGCGCACCTCGCTCGTCGTGTGGCTCGCGGAGGTGAGGAAGAGGTAGCCGCGCGAGCGCGAGCGCTCGACGCCGAGGCCGAACATCTCGTCCTTCTCCTCGTAGACCAGCTCGTCCGCGCCCGCCTTGCCGAGCGCGTGCCGGTAGAGCCGGTACGGGTTCTTCGTCGTCGGGTGGTCTACGACGTAGAAGAGCGTCCTGTCGTCGGCCGCCCACGCCGCGCTCGACACGCGCTCGGCGACCCTGGTCGCCTCGCCGGCGCGGAGGTCTTTGACGTAGAGCGTGTACTCGCGGAAGCCGGTCTCGTCGGTCGAGTAGGCGAGCAGGTTCGTGTCCGCCGTCACGTCGAAGTCGCCGACGGCCATGAAGGTGTGCCCCTTCGCCATCTCGTTCAGGTCGAGGAGCACCTGCTCGGGCGCGGTCATCACCCCCTTGCGGCGCGCGTAGACGGGGTACTGCTTCCCCTGCTCGGTGCGCGTGTAGTAGAGGTAGCCGCCCAGGGGCCACGGCACGTTCGTGTCCGTCTCCTTGATGCGCGAGAGCATCTCCTTGTAGAGCCGCTCCTGCAACTCGGCCGTCCCCTTCATCATCGCTTCCGTGTAGGCGTTCTCGGCCTCCAGGTAGGAGATGACCTCCGGGTTCTTCTTGTCGCGCATCCAGAAGAAGTCGTCGGAGAGCTTGATGCCGTGGACTTCGACGGTGCGCGGGACTTTCTTCGCCACCGGCGGCGCGGGCGGCGCCGCGGAGCCGTTCGTCTGTGTCTGTGCCATAGTCAGAATGCCGGTCGGGATGACGGCCGCCAGCAGGAGCGCCGGCACTGTGAGCCTTTTCATCTTGAGCCCTTTCATAGTTCGCGAGTCCGACGGATTTTTAACGGAGAGTTCGCGGCGGATTATAGAAAGCCGCACGCGGGGCGCGCAACCCGGCGCATGGGTGAAGCAGGGACTGGGGCCGGGTTTTCCTTAACTCGAATTTCGCGTCACATTCGTCAACCGCGGAGGCGCAGAGGAGGCAGAGGGGGCACGGAGACATCCCTCCGTGCCCCCTCCGTGTCCTCTGTGCCTCTGTGGTTAACCGCCCCCCACTTCAGTCTCGACGTCCGGATAACCCGGCGCCGCCGTGAGGCGCTTGCGCGCGCCGCGCGGCGGTTGTACGCTCTCGGCGAACGCGGGGGCGAAGGTTCGCGAACCCCCGAACGCCCCGCGCGTTTAAAGTCTCCGACAGCCTCACGGCTGTAAGTCCACGAAAACTTTTCCGGCCCGCCCCCGAGGGGTTTCAAGAGAGATGCCGAAACTCGACACTCACAGACGCCAGCCCGCGCGCGGCGCGCTCGCCGCAGCCGCCGCGCTCCTGTGTGCCCTCGCGCTCGCGCCCGCCGCCCGCGCGCAGAAGGAGGCGCCCGCCACGGTCTCCGGGCGCGTCACCGACGGCGAGCGCGGCGCGGCCGGCGTCACGGTCATGCTCATCTACAGCGAGCCCCCGCAGCGCTTCCGCATGGCGGCGCGCGCGAAGACCGACGCCGACGGCCGCTTCCTCCTCACCAACGTCGCGCCCGGGCGCTACCAGATTCTCCCGGTCGCGCCCGCCTACGTCGTCGAGGGGCTCCGGCCGAGCTACCCGCCCGGCCGCCCGCTCATCGTCGTCGCGGGCGAGGAGGTCAGGGACATCGACTTCAAGATGGAGGCCGGCGGCGTCATCACGGGGCGCGTCACGGACGCCGACGGCAACCCCGTCGTCGCCGAGATGGTCACGGTCGCGCCCGCCGAAGTGACCCCCGAGCAGCCCGGCTTCAACTCAGACCAGCGCGACCGCATGACCGACGACCGCGGCGTCTACCGCGTCTACGGGCTGCCGCCCGGTCGCTACCGCGTCTCCGTCGGGCGCGCCGACGACGCGGGCGCCGTCAGCTTCGGCCGGCGCAAGCTCTTCCGCCGCACCTTCCACCCGGACGCGACCGAGCAGGAGCAGGCGCGCGTCGTCGAGGTCAAGTCCGGCGTCGAGGCCACCGACATCGACATCACGGTCGGCCGCGCGCTCAAGACCTACAAGGTCTCGGGGCGCTTCGTCACGGCCGACACGAACCAGCCGGTCGCGGGCATCGCGGTCGGCTACGGCGTCGTGGACGCGCGGGGCCGCCGCACGGGCGGCTACGGCGGCGGCACCGTGACGAACGCGCGCGGCGAGTTCGTGACCGAAGGGCTCGCGCCCGGCCGCTACGTCGTCCACGTCGGGAACTCGTTCCAGCCGCAGCAGGCGCAGCCGGAGTTCTACAGCGAGCCCGTCCCCTTCGAGGTCACGGACGCGGACGTGTCGGGGCTCCTCGTCAGGCTCAAGCGCGGCGCGACCGTCTCGGGCGTCGTCACCGTCGAGGGCGTGGCCGACCGCGCCGCCGCGGCGCGGATGCTCTCGGGCGTGCGCGTCTACGCCTTCATCGAGGTCAACCGGCGGCAGCAGGTGGGCGGGCCGAGCCCTTCGCGCCCGGTCAACGTCAACCCCGACGGCACGTTCAGCCTGACGGGCCTGAGCCCGGGCAAGCTCCGCCTGGGCACCGTGAACGACACGGTGAAGGGGCTCTCGACGACGCGCATCGAGCTGAACGGCGCGAACGTCATGGGCGGCATCGACATCAGCGAGGGGGCGCAGGTCGCGGGCGTGCACGTCGTGATGACGTACGGGACAGGGGCCGTCGTCGGGCAGACGACCTACCTCAACGGGGCGCCGCCCCCGAACGCCCGCGTCATGGCCTTGGCGCGTCACGCCGGCGGGCCGCCCGCCTCCACGGTCACGCGCTCGGCCGAGGTGGACGCGCGCGGCCTCTTCCGCATCGAGGGCCTGCCGCCGGGCGAGTACGAGGTCACCGTCAACGTCTTCTCCTTCGGCCCCGACCGCGGGCGCTCGCTCCGCAGCGCGCCGCAGCGCGTCGTCCTCGTCGAGGGCGGCGAGGCGAAGGTCTCGCCCGTCATCAACTTTCAACCGGAGCAGAGGAAAGAGCCTTGAACGCCCCCCGCACGCCCACCTTCAAGACCTCCGCCGCGCTCCTCTTTCTCTTGCTGCTCGCGCCGCGCGCCGCGCCCGCGCAGGAGCCGCAGAAGGCGCAGGCCGCCCCCGCCGCCGCCCCTTCGCCGGCCCCGGCGCGCGCGGCGAGAACCTTCCTCGCGGGGCGCGTCGTCGGCGAGTCGGGCGAGCCGCTCTCGGACGTGCCGGTCGCGCTGGGGCACCGCACCGCGGGCCCGCGCTACGGCCCTTCGCCCTACGCGGGCGTGACCGACGAGGGGGGCAACTTCCGCTTCGAGGGGCTCGACCCCGGCCTCTACGAAGTCTTCGCGTCGCTGCCCGGCTTCGTCAACGAGACAGACATGATGACGGGGCGCTCGCCCGGCCCCTACCGGCCCGGCGACAACGTCACCGTCCGGCTCGTCAAGGGCGGGGTCGTCACCGGCACGGTCACCGACCAGCAGGGGCAGCCGCTCGCCTCGCTCAGCGTGCGCGCCGTGCGCGTGCGCGACCTCGACGGCGGCCAGCCCGCCAACCCCTTCCCCGCCACTTCGGAAGACCGCACGGACGACCGCGGCGTCTACCGCATCTACGGGCTGCGCCCCGGGCTCTACGTCGTCTACGCGGGCGGCTACACGGGCGCGCCCTTCGCCTTCGCGGCGGGCTACGGCGACGTGGCGACCTTCTACCCTTCGGGGACGCGCGACACGGCCGCCGAGGTCGCCGTGCGCGCCGGGCAGGAGGTGGGCGGCCTCGACATACGAATGCGCGACGACCCCGGCCGGCGCGTCTCGGGCACGGTCGAGTCGTCCACGGGCGCCTTCGGCGAGATGGCCGTCGGCGTCAACCTCACCTACGCCTCGACGGCGATGACGGCCGCGACGGCCTTCCTCAACCCGAACAACGCGGGCGACCGCACCTTCTACATGGAGGGCGTCGCCGACGGCGAGTACGACTTGCAGGTGACGGTCAGCGGGCGCGACGGGTTGACGCTCGCGTCCGCGCCGCAGCGCGTCTCCGTGAGGGGCGCCGACGTGACGGGGCTGCGCCTGACGCTCACGCCGCTCGCCTCCGCCTCGGGCACGGTGCGCTTCGAGCCGGCCGCGGAGGCCGGGCGCCCCGCGCCCGAAGCCTGCAAGGCAGTCCGCGCGACTCAGCTCCCGCAGGAGACGCTCATCACGGCCTCACCCGCCGCGCCGACCCGCGCGAAGCCCGGGAGCGTCTTCTCGCGCATCGCCGTGCCGCAGCTCGCGACGCCCGACGCCGCGGGCGCCTTCACCGTCCGCGCGCTCGAAGCGGGCCGCTACCGCCTCTCCGTCCGCCTCTTCGACGAGGCGCTCTACGTGCGCTCTATCCAGACGCCCGCGCGCGCGCCCGCGACGCCCCCGCGTCGAGCGGCCGGGGCGCAGCGCACGCCTGCGGCGGCGGCGTCTGCCGCCGTCTCGCGCGACGTGTTCGACGTGAAGGCGGGGCAGCGCTTCGACGGCCTGCTCGTGCGCGTCGCGGAGGGCGCCGCCTCCTTCGCCGGAAGCGTGACCGCGGCCGAGACCGCCGCGGGCGCGCCGCCGCCCTTCTCGCAGCTCCGCGTCCACCTCGTCCCGCAGGAGCGCGAGCGCGCCGAAGACACCTTGCATTACTACGAGGCGCCCGTCTCCGGCGACGGCACCTTCTCCTTCAAGCACCTCGCGCCCGGCCGCTACCTCGTCGTCGCGCGCCCCTTCGTCGTCGAGGCCGGCGAAAGCGCCCCGCGCCCCGCCGCCCTCGACACGGACAAGCGCGCCCTCCTCCGCCGCGAGGCCGAGTCGGCCAACGCGGCGGTCGAGCTGCAACCCTGTCAGCGCACGAACGATTTTGTGCTCCGCTTCCCGGCGAAGTGAGGCGGCGGGTTGTTTTCAGGGTTGGGCGTGAAGTAGAGGGCGGTCAACCACAGAGGCACAGAGGGCACGGTGGGGGCACAGAGTTTGATTCTCTGTGCCCCCTCCGTGCCCTCTGTGCCTCTGTGGTGAAAAATTCCTACGCGAGTCGCGACTAAAAGAACACCCCTCAAACCTCCCGCACGACCAACCCGTCGCGGGCGACGCTCCACCTGAGGACTTCGGCGCCCTCGCGCGCGGCGAGCGCGGCTTCGACCGACTCGCGCGTGCCTGCATCGCAGAGGAAGGCGATGCAGCCGCCGCCGCCCGCGCCGCAGACCTTCGCCGCGAGCGCGCCGCTCCCGAGCGCCGTCTCCACCAGCGACTCCATGTGCGGCGTCGTGATGTTGGGCGCTAGCCGCTTGCGGTTGGGGTAGGCCGCGCGCATCACCGCGGCCAGCCGCGCCCAGTCGCCCGTCGTCAGCGCCGCCCGCGCCTCGCGCGCCGCGTCGCGTATCTTCTCGAAGATGTCGAAGACCTCCTGGTCGCCGTCGATGTGGCGCTTGAACATCTCCCAGTTGTTGATGCCCGAGAGCCGCGGCTCGCCCGTGTAGCAGACGACGACGCGCCGCTCCAGCTCCCCCGGGTCGACGCTGATGGGCTCGCGCCGGATGCCGTCCGGGCTGAACTGGACGGAGTTGACCCCGCCGTAGAAGGCGCCGTAGTAGTCCTGGAACCCCGCGGGCACGCGGATGACCGTGGACTCGACGTTGGCCGCGATGACGATGAACTTCGAGGGCGGGTAGCGGTCGCCGACCAGGCGGTTCAGGGCGCCGATGCAGGCGATGGCGAGCGCGCTCGACCCGCCGAGGCCCGCGCCGGCCGGCGCCTTCGACTCGGCGACGAGGTGGAAGCCGGTCTCGGGCCGGAAGAAGTGCACGAGCTTCGAGATGAGTTCGAGCCGCTCCTCGCGCGCCAGCTCTTCGACCGCGTCGAGCCGCGTCTCGAACGAGACGCCGCGGTCGCGCGACTCTAAGATGATCTGGTCGTCGCCGCGCGGCTCGATGCGGCAGGTGGCGTCGAGCGAGACGGCGAAGTTGACGGTCGTCGCGCCGGGGTGGAAGAGGTAGAGCGGCCAGATGTCGATGGTGCCCCCGGCCAGGTCCACCCTCGTCGGGGCTGTTGCTTCGATAGTCATGTGTAGTGGGTGACGAGTGACGAGTGACGAGTGGTGAGAGAAGGCAAGGCCCGCCTGCCCACTCTCAGCACTCATCACTCATCACTTATCACGGGCTTGCTCTCCTTTGTCTTCTGCTTCACGGGCGCCTCCTTGTGGCGCGCGAGCGGGTGGGGGATCAACTCCTGTATCTCGTCCTTGATCTCGTGGAGCTTCTCCTCGGCGGCCTGCTCGATCTTCTGGATGGTTTCGGGGCTCGCCTCCTCGACCTTCTTCGAGAGCCAGTACTTCTCCGCGAAGTAGAAGCCGCCGATGCCGAGGACGATGACGGCGACGACGACGACGAGCAGCAGGTAGCTCAGGTCGTGGATGTCGCCGATCAGGTTGTAGATGGCGCTGTGGAAGACGAAGCCCGTCCCCGAGAGCGCGAGCACCCACACGAAGCAGCTCAGGCACGACAGCAGGAGGAAGCGCGGGTACTTCATCTTCGCCACGCCGTAGAAGGCGCACGAGCCCCAGCGCAGCCCGTAGGTGAACTTCGAGATGAAGATCGACAGCACCCCGAACTTGTCCGTCAGCCTCTCCAGCCGCGGCCGCGCCGCGCGGTAGAAGCGGTACTTCTTCACGCTCGAACGCCCCGCGCGCCCCAGCGCGTACGCCACGTTGTCGCTCGCCACGCCCGCCAGCGTCCCCACCGCCAGCACCAGCGGGAAGCTGTACTCGCCGAACGCCAGCCCGTGCGCCAGCACCCCCGCCAGCAGCAGGGTGATGTCGCCCTCCGCCATCGTCAGAAAGAAGATGGCCCACAGCCCGAACGTCGAGAGCAACTCGTTGACGTAGTTTAAATCCATACCAGGAGTGAATAGTGAATAGTAAATGGTGAATGGTTAAAACCGTTCCGGCCATTCACCATTTACTATTCACTATTTACTCTCCTCCGGAGGCTTGACCACGAGCACGGGGCAGCGCGCGTGGCGGACGACCGACTCGGCGGTCGAGCCGAACAGGATGCGGCCGAGCCCGGTGCGGCCGTGCGACGAGATGACGATGAGGCCGGCGCCGTGCTCCTCGGCCGCGCGCACGATCTCGGCGGCCGGCTCGCCGCGCGCGATCACGTCCTCGACCTCCACGCCGTCGAACTCCGCGCTCTTCGAGAACGCCGGCAGGTCGCGCGCCGCCGACTCCTCCAACTGCCCGCCCAGCTCCGCCGCCGGCAGCGGCTCCGCGAGCGGCGTCCAGCCGACGGGCTGCACCACCGGCTCGACGACGTGCAGGCACACGACGCGCGCGCCCAGCAGCCGCGCGAACTCCGCGGCCACCGGCACGGCGTGGCGCGCGCACTCGCTGAAGTCCGTCGGCAGCAGGATGGAGCGAACGTCCATAAAGAAGTAGACAGTAGCCAGTAGCCAGTAGCCGGTAGAAGAACCTTCTCGGCCGGGCGGCCAGTTGGTCAGCGTCAGCGTCCTTCGAACAGAACCTACTGACTACCGACTGCTGTCTACTGACTACTGCCCGCATTCTACACGCAGTGTGAGTTGTTTGACAGCCCCCCGCCCCTTTGTTACCATCACGGCCGTCCAAGCCGGGCTCCCCGACCAGTTTTTAAGCTCTTGACCCAGAAGGATTTGAGATGAGCGCGCCGCCAAACGAACAGCTTTACGTGGGCGTGGAACTCTGCGCGTCGTCCGCGCGCGCCGCGCTCGTCAACTCGGCCGGCGGGGTGCTCGCGCGGAGCGAGTCGGCGCTCGCGGGTCAAGACCTCGCCTCGCAGATCGCGCGCCTCGTCGCGGAGCTGCGCGACTCCGCCCCCGCGGGCGTCGCCGCCCTCGGCCTCGGCGTCCCCGGGCTCGTCAACCCGCAGACCGGGCGCGTCGTCATCTCCTCGGACATCCCTTCGGTCGTGCGCGAAGACCTGCGCGCCTCCCTCGCACAGGCTTCCGGCCTCCCCGTCGCGCTCGACAACGACGCCAACGCGGGCGCGCTCGGCGAGTACGCCGCGGGCGCCGGGCGCGGCAGCCGCAACATGTTCTACGTCACCATCGGCACGGGGATCGGCGGCGCCCTCATCCTCGACGGCCGCCTGTGGCGCGGCGCCTCCGGGTTCGCCGGGGAGTTCGGGCACATCACCATCGACCCGGAGGGCGTCGAGTGCGCCTGCGGCAACGTCGGCTGCCTTGAGACGGTGGCCTCCGCCCCCAACATCGTCCGCCGCACGCACGAGCGCCTGATGCGGGACTCGACCTCCTCGCTCTCGCGCCTCGGGCTCAACAAGAACTTCACGGCCGGCGACGTCGCGCACGAGGCCAAGAACGGCGACGACTTCGCCGCGCTGATGATGGCGCGCACCGGCCGCTACATCGGCACGGCCATCGCGTCGGTCATCAACCTCCTCAACACCGAGCGCATCGTCCTCGGCGGCGGCGTGATGGACGCGGGCGAGCTCATCCTCGACCCCATCGTCCAGGAGGCGCGCCGCCGCTCCTTCCAGCCCAACTTCGAGTCCACCCAGATCGTCGCCGCCACCCTCGGCCACGACGCCGTCCCCATCGGCGCCGCCCTCCTCGCCCGCGAGGCCGCGCAGAACGGCGGCTGAACCGTCCGACAGAGCATTCCCCCGGCCCCTTTTACAATTCTTGAGGAGGCGCCAGACCTTATGCCCTTCATCACCGCGACGCGAGAGGACGGGGCGACGCTGCTCCTCAACGTGGACAGGATTCAGTACGTGGCCTACCAGGACGCGGCGGGGCAGGAGGTCTTGAGCGTGGTCTTCGACACCAACCCGCCGGCGCAGGCGAGGCCCGGCACCAACGAGGTCGTCGTCCACGGCCAGGAGGCGCGCCGCGTGTGGGAGGCCCTGAGCAGCATGCTCGGGCTCTAGTGGGGCTTGTCTTCGCGCGGGGCGGTTTGCGATGATACGCGCGTGAGGAGTTTGTTCGAACGCGGGGCGGGGGGCGGCGCGGGCCTGAGCGGGCAGCGCTGGGCGCGGCTCGCCTTCATCCTGCTCGTGTGGGTGCTGGTCGGGCTCTTCTTCTCCAGCCAGCTCTACTTCTACTTCCTCGGCACGCCGAAGCGGATGTCCCTGTCGAGCGCGCTGGCCTGGCAGATGAGCGCCGTCCTCATCTACGCGCTCTCGACCCCGCTCGTGCTCCTGCTCGCGCGGCGCTACCGCGTCGAGCGCCAGGGGTGGCGGCGCGCCGTCCCCGTCCACCTGCTCGCGGGCACGCTCATCTGCGCGGCGTGGTCGGCCTTCCACATCTTCCTCGACACGTACTTCAGCGGCACCTACGCCACCTACAAGTGGGGCAACCTCCCCCGCGTCATCTTCGTCAACATCGACCGCGAGCTGCTGGTCTACTGGATCATCGTCGTCGTCAGCCACGCCTCCGACTACTACCAGCGCTACCGCGAGGGCGAGCTGCGCGCCTCGCAGGCGCAGTTGCAGGCTTTGAAGATGCAGCTCCACCCGCACTTCCTCTTCAACGCCTTGCACTCCATCTCCGCGCTCGTCCACTCCGACCCGGACGCGGCCGACAAGATGATCGCGCGCCTCGGCGACTTCCTGCGCCTCACGCTCGACTCGGCCGCGGCGCAGGAGGTGCCGCTCCGGCAGGAGCTTGAGTTCCTCAACTGCTACCTCGACATCGAGCGCACGCGCTTCCGCGACCGCCTGACGACGCAGATCGAGGCCGACCCGCAGCTCCTGGACTGCGTCGTGCCGAACCTCATCCTCCAGCCCATCGTCGAGAACGCCATCCGCCACGGCGTCTCGCAGCGCGCCGCGCACGGCCACGTCGAGGTGCGCGCCTCGCGCGCGGGCGACTCGCTCCGTTTGGAAGTCCGCGACAACGGGCGCGGCCTGCCCGAGGGCTCCGAAGCCGGCCGCGCCAAGCAGGGCGGCGGCGGCGTCGGCCTCGCCAACACGCGCGCGCGCCTGCAACAGCTCTACGGCGGCTCCTACCGCCTGGAGCTCTCGAACGCGCCCGCCGGCGGCGCCGTCATCACGCTTGAGCTTCCGCTGCACGGCTCGACGCCCGAGCCGCCGCCCCCCGCCGAAGACGCCCCCTCCCCAGACGCCGCCGCCGGCAAGGCACGCGCGGCGGAGGCGCGGGGCGCCCTCTCCTCCCGCGCCTGAATAAAGCCGTAAACCGCGAACCGTGAACCGTGACGGGAAGTCCCGCGCCGACCTCGCGCGTGCGGTTTCCCCCTAGTTTTGTTATAAAGGCTGTCTAACGTCGAACCGTAAACCGCGACAAGAGGCGGCTCTTACTTGTCACGGTTTACGGTTCACGGTTTACGGCATTTTATGAACCCCGAACGCATCAGAAACTTCTCGATCATCGCGCACATCGACCACGGCAAGTCCACGCTGGCCGACCGCCTGCTCGAACTCACCGGCGCCGTCTCCGGGCGCGAGATGGAGGCGCAGGTCTTGGACAACATGGACCTGGAGCGCGAGCGCGGCATCACCATCAAGGCGCACGCCGTCCGCCTGGATTACCGCGCGCGGGACGGGCAGGCGTACGTCCTCAACCTCATCGACACGCCCGGCCACGTCGACTTCTCTTACGAGGTCTCGCGCTCGCTCTCGGCCTGCGAGGGCGCGCTGCTCGTCGTGGACGCGTCGCAGGGCGTCGAGGCGCAGACGCTCGCCAACACCTACCTCGCCATCGGCGAGAACCTCGAACTCGTCCCCGTCATCAACAAGATCGACCTGCCCGGCGCCGAGCCCGAGAAGGTGATGGAGCAGATCGAGCACGTCATCGGGTTAGACACCGGCAACGCCGTCCTCGCCTCGGCCAAGACGGGCGCGGGCGTCCCCGACATCCTCGAAGCCATCGTGCGCGACATCCCGCACCCGAAGGGCTCCGCGGACGCGCCGCTGAAGGCGCTCATCTTCGACTCTTGGTACGACTCCTACCGCGGCGTCATCGTCCTCTTCCGCGTCATCGACGGGACGATCAAGCCGGGCATGAAGATCCGCTTCTTCAACACCGGCCGCGACTATCAGGTCGAGACCGTCGGCGTGAACCGCCCGCGCCCGACGCTCATCGACAGCCTCTCGGTCGGCGAGGTCGGCTTCATGACGGCCTCCATCAAGACGGTCGCCGACGTGCAGATCGGCGACACCATCACCGAGGCCGCGCGCCCGACCAGGGAGCCCTTCCCCGGCTTCCAGGAGATCAAGCCGATGGTCTTCGCGGGGCTCTACCCCGTCGAGGCCAACCAGTACGAGGAGCTGCGCGACGCCCTGGACAAGCTGCGCCTCAACGACGCCTCCTTCTTCTACGAGCCCGAGTCGTCCGTGGCGCTCGGCTTCGGCTTCCGCTGCGGCTTCCTCGGGCTGCTGCACATGGAGATCGTGCAGGAGCGGCTCGAACGCGAGTTCGACCTCGACCTCATCACGACCGCGCCCGGCGTGCGCTACCGCGTGACGACGACCGACGGCGAGGTCGTCGAGGTGGACTCGCCCGCCAAGATGCCCGACGCCGTCCGCATCCAGAAGATCGAGGAGCCCATCATCGAGGCGACCATCCTCACCTCCGACGAGTTCCTCGGCGGCATCCTGCCGCTCCTGGAGGAGAAGCGCGGCGTCCAGAAGAAGTTCGAGTACATCGCCGAGAAGCGCGTGATGCTCGTCTACACACTGCCCCTCAACGAGATCGTGCTCGACTTCTACGACCGGCTCAAGTCGGTCTCGCGCGGCTACGCGTCGCTCGACTACCACCTCGCCGGCTACATCGACAGCGACCTCGTCAAGCTCGACCTGATGGTCGCGGGCGAGCCGGTGGACGCGCTCTCCATCATCGTCCACCGCCAGAACTCGCAGGCGCGCGGCCGGCTCCTCGCCGAGAAGATGCGCCAGCTCATCCCGCGCCAGCTCTTCGAGGTGCCCATCCAGGCCGCCATCGGCAACAAGGTCATCGCCCGCGAGACCGTCAAGGCGGTGGGCAAGAACGTCATCGCCAAGTGCTACGGCGGCGACATCACCCGCAAGCGCAAGCTCCTCGAAAAACAGAAAGAGGGCAAGAAGCGCATGAAGCGCGTCGGCAAAGTCGAGATACCGCAGGAAGCCTTCCTCGCCGTCCTCAAGGTCAACGAGTAAGGACTAACCCGGCCCGCGGGACAGACCGTCAACAGGTAAGAACGAACCCAGCCTGCGGGGCAGGCGGACAGAATAAAGCCCGGCGTGGAGCGGAGCGGAACGCCGGGTAATGCATGCCGCCACATGCCGAGCCCGCGCGGGCGGGCGACAGCGCGTGGAGGCGCATGCGATGTCCCAATCCTACGTCAACCTTCTCTACCACGTCGTCTTCTCCACCAAAGACCGCGAGCCGCTCATCGTCGAGGCCCACCAGCCGCGCCTCTACGAGTACGTCGGCGGCATCGTCCGCAAGCACGGCGGCGTCCCGCCGGCCGTCAACGGGACGGAGGATCACCTACACCTCTTCGCCAAGCTAAGGCAGGACGTCGCGCTCTCGGACGTAGTCCGCGACCTCAAAGCGTCCTCGTCGGGCTGGACGCACAAGGTCTTCCCCGGCCTCAAGGATTTCTCTTGGCAGCTTGGCGGCTCTTCGACGGCGAGGGCAGGCCCGCCGCCGGCACCGAGGAGATCATCGCGACGCCGGAGTCCGTCATGCGGCGCGCGCCCGCGCCCGAGCGCGGGCTGTTGAGCGCCGACCGCCTGGCCGCGCTCTCACCCGCGGCCGGGCACCTCGTCCACATGCCCGCGCACATCTACATGCGCACGGGCGACTACGAGCGCGCCGCCGCCGGCAACGAGTGGGCGGCGAAGGCCGACCAGGCGTACATCTACGAAGTCGGCCGACACGCGCCTGACCGTCGCCGACCTGTAGCGCCGGGAGCGCGGGCATCCCTGCCCGCCAAAGCGTGCTGAAGCACGCTTGGCAGTGAAGCTTTATTCCTCGACGTTGAGAGTTAAAGTCTCACGGCCTTCGCGCTTTCGCGCTCATGGCGGGCAGGGATGCCCGCGCTCCCGGCAAGGCGTTCTCTTATTCCGTCCGGAGCTGAATAGAATGAACCGCTGGCTCCTCCTTCTCCTGACAGTCGCGGCGGCGGTCGCGTTCGTCGTCGTGCCCGTCTTTCTCATCCAGCCGTTCCGGCCGCAGACCGAGGCGGGGCTGGCGGCCGGCTACGGGGTGCGCCGGTTCGCGCCGTGGGCGACGGTGGCGCTCGGGCTGTTCGCTCTCCTGCTCGTCGCGCGGATGTGGCGCGCTTCGAGGCGCCGGTGGGCGAGGGCGCTGATGGTCTTGCTGCTCGTGCCGGCCGGCGCCTCGGTGTGGGCGTCGCGGCAGAACGTCTACGAAGTGATGTTCAAGCCGCTCGCGGCACCCGCCTACGCGCGCGCCGAAGAGGTCGACTACGTGGGCGACGAGGACATGGTGCTCGCCGTCGCGCGCGGGGGCGAGCGCGTCGCGTACCCCGTCCGGCTGATGGCCTACCACCACCTCGTCGCGGACGAGGACGGCAAGAGCGTGCGCGTCTTCGACCGCAGGCTCGACGGCCGCGCGCTCGAATTCTTCCAGCGCCCCGACTCGCGCGAACTCATCGACGCGGAGACGGGGAGCGCCTGGGACTTCACCGGCACGGCCACCTCGGGCGCGCTCGCGGGCAAGCGGCTCACGCGCATCCAGCCCGTCAAGGACTACTGGTTCGACTGGAAGAAGTACCACCCCGACACCGGCGTCTACCTCCTCGGCGAGCGATAAATCAACTCCGCCAGAGCGGTCAGGCCCACCTGCTACCGCGGGTGGGCCTTCGCAAATCGTCGGCGCCGTGTCGCGCAGGCCCACCCGCTACCGCGGGTGGTTCTGACCCGGCTGTCACGGTCGCACCCGAACGCGCGCCACCGTAACTGCAAGGCTCTAAAGGATATTTGCGGGCACACCGGTGCCGTCGGCGCGCCCGCAGAACCCATTTGCGGCCCCGCAGAAGTCTTTTGCGGGGCTGCAAAAGACTTCTGCGAGGCCGCAGAAGACATTCGCGGGGCCGCAGCGCTCCGCCGTGGCACCGCAGCGCCTCGGTGCGGCCCCGCAGAACCCTTCTGCGGGGCCGCGGAACAGCATCACGGGGACGCAGGGGGTGGCGCGCGCCCGTGGCGAGGTTCTGCGTTGACGCAGAAGGGTTCTGCGGCGGCGCACCGGGTCGTCGCGTTGACGCGGAGGGGTTCCGCGCGCCCGGCGGACGGCTCCGGCGGCGCCGCTAGCCAACCTCCGGCGGATGGCTTAGACTCTCCCGGAAACACCGGCGGGGCCGGCGCCGCAATCCTTATCAAGAACATGCACGTCACGAGAGTCGAGCTGGAGCAGATTAAGTCTTACGAGCGCGGCGCGTTCGCGTTCGAGCGCGGGACGACCGCCATCGTCGGCCCCAACGGCGCGGGGAAGACCACCATCCTCGAAGCCATCGCGTGGGCGCTCTTCGACGTGCTCGACTACAGCAAGGAGGACTTCCTCCGCCGCGGCGCCAAGAAGGGCTCGGTGCGCGTCACCTTCCAGAGCGACCTCGACGAGCGGCGCTACACCGTCTACCGCGACACGGGCTCCGGCTACTACGTCTACGACCCCGAGCTGAAGGTCAAGCTCCAGCAGGGCAAGGCCGACGTGCGCAAGTGGCTCGACCAGCACCTCGGCGTCGAGCCGGGCACGGACCTGCGCGCCCTCTTCCGCTCGGCCATCGGCGTCCCCCAGGGCCTCTTCACCACCGACTTCCTCCGCTCCGGCGCCGAGCGCAAGGCCGCCTTCGACCGCCTGCTCAAAGTCGAGGAGTACCGCGAATCCTCCGACCGCCTGCGCGACACGACCAACCTCATCAACGAGCGCATAAGCGACGCGCGCGTCCGCATCGGCGCCGCCGAGGCGCAGCTCGCCCGCTACGAGGTCGCGGTCGAAGAGCAGAGGGCCGCGCGCCTCCGGGTCGAAGAGTTGGACGAATCGCTCGCCGCCTTCCGCCGCGAGACCGAGGAGCGCGAGCGCGCCGTGGGCGCCCTGGACGAGGCCGAGCGGCGGGTCGCGGAGTCGCGCGCCGTGGCCGACCGGCTCGAAGTCGAGCGCGACTCGGCCGCGCGCCGCCTGAAGGATTTGCAGGGCGGGCTCGCCGACGCCCGCCGCGCCGCCGAGCGGCAGCGCGCGACCGCCGAAGACTCGCGCGCGCACCTCGAAGCGCTCGAACGCCTGCGCGGCCTCGAAGCCGAGCGCGCCGAGCGCGACCGCCTGCGCGCCGAAGCCGCCGAGGCGGCGCGCATGACGGGCTCGGCCGAGGCGGACGTGCGCCGCCTCGACGACGCGCTGCGGCGCGCGCGCGAGGCCGCGACCGCGCTCGCCGAGATCGAGAAGGACGTCGCCGCGCAGGGCGAGTTCGAGCGCGAGCGCGAACGACTCCGGGACCTGCTCGCGCAGGCGCGCGCCGCCGCCGAACGGCTCGCGCACCTCGACCGGGAGCTGGCCGCGCTGCGCAAGTCGCACTCCGAACTCTCCAAACGCGTCCGCGCGGCCGAAGGCTTCGCGGGGGCGCAGGAGCGCGCGGACAAGCTTGAGAGCGAAAGGCTCGGCGTCGAGACCCGCCTCAGCCGACTCGAACAAGACCTCACGTCGCGCAAGCACCTGACGGCGCAGCGGCGCGAGGCGGCGCGCGAGGCCGAGCGCCTGCGCCGCAGCGTCACCGCGCTCGAACGCGAGGCGCGCGAGTTCGAGCAGGCCGCCGCCGCCGCCGCCCGCCTCGGCGCCCTGGAGGAGCGCGACCGCGAGCTGAACGACCAGCTCGCAGTCCTCCGCGCGGCCGTCAGGCGCGACGAGAAGGCGAGCGAGCGCATCGGCGGCGGCATCCTCTGCCCCATCCTCGACCAGCCCTGTAAGAACCTCGCCGAACAGGGCCGCACCTTCGACGAATACCTCGGCGAACAGCTCAAGTCTAACCGCGCGCGCCTCTCCGAAGTCGTGCGCGAGGCGGACGCGCTCGCCCTCGAAGTCCGCGCGGCGCGCGACGCCGAGAAGGCCGCCGCGCGCACCGAGACGACCCGCGCGCGGCTCGCGCACGAGCGCGAGCTGCTCGCGGAGCGCGAGTCCGCGCTGGCGCGCATCGACGCCGAACTCGAAAAACTCTCCGGCGCGAGCGAGACGCTGCGCGACGAGTTGCAGGCCGAGATGCTCGGCATCGGCGGGATGCTCATTACCGCCCGCGAGGAGGCCCTGAAGTACGCCGAGCTTGAGTCCTCGCGGACGCGGCTCGCGGAGATAGAGGAGGAGGGCAAGGGCAAGCGCGACGAGCGCGAACAGGTCGCCGCCGCCGCGAACGCCGAAGCCGCCCTCGCGGAAGACGCCGCCGGGGTCGAGCGCCGCCTGCGCGAACTCGGCGACCCGCGCGCGCGCGCCGCCGCACTCCGGCTCGAAGCCGCGCGCGAACCGGAACTCCTGGGCGAGTCGCGGGGCGCGCGCGACGCCCTCGAAACTTTACAGAAGCAGGCGCGCGCGCTCGACAGGAAGCTGAAGAAGTTCGAGCACCTCGACGCGGCCTGGGCCGGGCTGGCCGCCCGGCGCGAGCAGACCGCGGCGGCGCACCGCGAGCACCTCGAATCCGCCTCGCTCGCCTCGACCCTGCCCGAGCGCGAGCGCGAGGCGGCCGACGCCGGGGCGCGCGCCGCCGAGGCCGCACGCGACGCCGAGGCCGCGCGCGAAGAGCACGCGCAGGCGCTCTCACTCTACGACCGCGAGCGCCACGCGTCCGAGCGCGGCGCGCTGGCCCTCGCGCGCGAGCGCGCCGCCGCCACCTCCGCGCAGCTCGAAGCCGCGCGCGAGCGCGAGGAGTCGCTCGCCGCCGAGGTCGCGCGCCTCGACGAGGTGCGCGAGTCGATGCGCGAGGAGCTGTCCGCCCTCGAACGGCTGCGCGGGCTCCACGAGGCGACCGACTTCATCCGCGACACGCTGCGCAAGGCCGGCCCGCTCGTCACGGAGAGCTACCTCTACAACATCTCCATCGACGCCAACCTGCTCTACCGCGAGATCACGGGCGAGGGCGGGCGTGCGCTGCGCTGGACGAAGGACTACGACATCGTGCTCGAAGAGGAGGGGCACGAGCGCTCCTTCGTCAGCCTCTCCGGCGGCGAGCAGATGGTGGCCGCCCTCTCCGTCCGCCTCGCGCTCCTCAAGCAGCTCTCCGACATCCGCGTCGCCTTCTTCGACGAGCCGACGGTCAACATGGACGCCGAGCGCCGCGAGCGCCTCGCCCAGCAGATCGGCCAGGTCAGGGACTTCGACCAGCTCTTCGTCATCTCCCACGACGACACCTTCGAGCAGACTGTGGACAACGTCGTCGCCGTCGCCCGCGAAGAGGTGGGGGAGGCGGCGTGAGGGGGCGTCGGGTTTTGGGTTTTAGGTTTTGGGTCGGAGAGGAAGCGGGTCTTGATTGATGAAAAGTAAAAGCGGGGCGGCGGGTGAGCAAGACGCGGGCGAGTCAGCGGCGGCCACCCGACACCCGACACCCGACACCCAAAACCTCAAAGACGTTCTCATCTACTGCGACGGGTCGAGCCTCGGGAACGGGCGCGGGGAGCCGCGCGCGGCGGCCGTCGCGCTGCTGGGTTTCCGCGGCGTGTGGCGCGCGTTCGGCGAGTACCTGGGCGGGGCGACGAACCAGCAGGCCGAGGTCGCCGCGGCCGCGCTCGGGCTCGAACAGCTGCGCGAGCCGTGCCGCGTGACCGTCATGTCCGACTCGCGCTACGTCGTCGAGACCATGTCGGGGCGCTTTCGCCGCAAGTCTAACCCGGAATGGTGGGCGCGACTCGACCGCGCCACGCTCGCGCACGAGGTCTCCTGGGAGTGGGCCAAGGGACACGCCGGGCACGTCGTACAGGAGGCAGCGGATCGCGCCGCGCGCCGCATCGCCGCGCTCGGCCGCGTTGACGAGAGCGTGCTCCGGGACGCGGTTGATCGCGTCGGGACGGCGGAAGTGACGGATTAAAAGACTCTTTCGGCGGGCTGTGGCGATTAGCTTTCGCTCTTCATCGCCTTTATAATCTTCTCCCCGGCCGCTTCTGTGAGATGCCCTTTTTTAAGAGCCTCACTATTTAAGTCCGTTGGCGTACGATCAGTGTTTTCGCTCATTCCACTCTCGACACAGTCCGGCTTCGGCGGCGCTACGATGTGCGGCCCGAGGGCCGTAGTGTTTCTGCTCTGCGTGCTCGCGGCGTGTGGCTT
>DASVQJ010000019.1:0-4902 GCA_036389235.1 Pyrinomonadaceae bacterium
GGCTGGCGACCTCCGCGAGGGTATGGTCGCCGCTCAGTGCTGCTTGCAGCACCCGCTGCCGCAGGTCGAGCGAGTAGGCTTTCATAGCCTGTAAAGTTAAGGCTTCGGCTTCTATTCACTCAAGCGCGAACCGCTGTAGTGTGTTACTTGCGTTTGACGACGAGGACTGCGTGGAGGCCATCGTCCATGAAGCTGAGCGTGGCCGTCAAGTCGGTGAGCCTTCGCATCGTGCGGCCGGCCGCGCTCGCGTCCGAAGGGGCGGCGGGCTGGCGCGGGTCGGCGGCCGTGCCGTGGACGCTGCAAGAGACCTGTCGGCCGTCCGGCGAGACGTGGTACGCGCCGCCCTCCGGGCAGGCGAAGCGCGCGCCCGCGAGGCGGCCGGCCAGCTCGACGGCCGCGCGGTCGAGCGCCTCGCCTGTCGGAGCCTGCGCGGCTTCGGCCGCGGGCGTGACCGCGGTGAGCGCGCGCGCGGCGGAGGCGAGCGGCCCGAGGTTGTTCAGACACGCCTCGCGCTCGTTCTCGGCCCAGGAGAGGTTGTAGTCGGGCAGCACCTCGTTCCAGTTCCCCGCGCGCACCCGCGCGAGTGCGTGGCCGTTCAGGTCTTCGTTAACCGTCGCCGCCGCGCCCGCCGACCCCGCCGCCTGGCCCTGCGCGTGGAGCGCGGCGAGGTCATCGAGGATGAAGGGCTTGGTGGCGAGGTAGAGGCCGCGGCCGATGCGCGCCCAGTAGAAGTTTATCCGCGCGGGGTCGAAGCGCAGGCCGAAGGCGCGCGCGGGCTCGCCCGTAGAGAGCTTGTACTTGTAGAAGTCGTACTCGAACGAGACCCACCGGCCGCGCCGCCCGTTGCGCGCGGCGCGGGAGAGCGCCGCGTCCCACCAGTTGAGGTAGTCGTCCACCACCTTCTCGTCGGCGACGGGGAGCGAGGCGTAGACCGGCGAGTTGAGCGAGACCATCGCCATCGCGATGAAGGGCTCGAAGCCGCCGATGAACCCGCCGCCCCTGACGCCGCCCCCCATCCCGCCCGCCAACATCATCCCGAGCATCGAGGGCATGTTCAGCTCGAAGGGCGGGCGCGAGTCGTAGACGTGTATTCCCAACTGGCTGCCCAGCCCCTCCGAGAGCAGCCCGTAGGTCTTCTCGCGCGCCGCGCGGTCGCCGGGGATGCCGAAGGGGTAGTCGAGCGGGTCGCCCGTCTCGGCCGGCCTCCGCGCGTCCTCGGCGCGAAGCTCCTTGATGTACTGCTCCTTCTTGAGGCGCAGGCTGGCGCTGAAGATGTTGCGGCGCGGGACGGGGAGCGCGTCGAGCGGCTCGGGCGTCCCGCCGAGCGCGGAGGCGAGCGCGGTGTAGGCCGTGTTGTCGATGAGCGGCAGGACGACGGTCTCGACGCGCAGCTCCTCGGGCGCGACCTTCAGGCGGAAGGCGATGGGGTCGAAGAAGGTGCGCCAGTACCGGTTATACTCCTCGACGAACGCGCGGTACTCGTCGGCCTCGTCGGCCGTGACCTGCGCGACCGGCGCCTCGATGTTCGGCGTCAGGCGCAGGGCGTGTCCGTGGTGCGTGCAGACGCCGGCCGCCGCGTCGGCCGAGAGCGCGTAGCGCCCTCCGTCCGGGCAGGACAGCTCGCCCTCGCCGAAGAGGCCGGGCGCGGCGCCGGAGTCGCGCAGCTCCGCGAGCGAAGCGGGCGCCCGCCCGCGCTCCGTGCGGAAGAGGAGCGCGGCGTGGCCAATCATGCGCAGGTGGTTGTAGCAGAGCAGGCGCCGCCGCTCGGTCAGCTTCAAGACGGGGCCGACGAGGCGGCGGACGAAGGGGTCGGAGAGGTAGACGAAGCCGTCCTCGCGCGCGTCGTCGCGCGGCATCAGCGTGCGTATGTAGGCGAACTCGGCGGTGTCGCCGAGCCGCCGGACGGCGCGGCCCGAAGAGTCTTTGCCTTTGACGGCCTCGACGACGCGCTTGAAGGCCGCGAGCGAGTTGCTGCGGATGTGCAGCCCCGGCTCGGGGTAGGCCGAGACGACGCTGACGTCGCGCTCGGGCGTCTGGAGTTGGACGTACTCGACGCCGAGGTACTCGCCCGCCTCGCGGCGCGCGTCGGGCCGGGCTTTGGCTGCGGCGTCGATGAAGCCGTCCAGGCGTTCGCGGAAGAGGAGGGGCTGTTTGACGCGGAAGAGGAGCGTCACGTCGCTGCCCTCGCGGACGAAGGGGTCGCTGCCCGCGACGGCGACCCCCTCGACGACGAGGTCGTAGAAGGGGCGCGTGCGCGGGTCGGTCTCGACGGCGAGCTGTCGCTTGAGCCGCTCGCCCACGTCGAGCGTGGCCGTGTCGCGGAAAGCCTGGTTCGAGAGGTGCGAGCCCCAGAGGTCGCCCGCCTCGAAGGCGTCGAGCAGTCTGGTGAGCGCGCGGAACTCCGCGAAGTAGAAGTCTTCGGGGACTGCGCGCGCGAGCGGGGAGATGTCGGGCCTGCGCCCGGCGAGCATCTTCTCCCAGGGGTGGCTCTTGACGGCCGGGCCGGCGAGCGCGGAGACCTGCACGGGGCGCGTGTCGCGCGGGCGCCGCGGCTGCGCGGGGTCACTTTCGATGATGGCGATGGCCCCCCTCGGGGCGACGTTGAGGTTGCCGGCGCGCGGCTGTCGCGTCCGGCCACTCCGCCGTCGCGTCTGGCGGCCCCCCCGCGGGGGAGGCGCCGACAGGTTCGCGTTCATCGTGTTCACGTTCGTGTTGCCCGTCGGGGGCTGCGCGCGCACGGGCGTCACGGAGCGCATGGCGTCGAGCTGCAAGCTCTCCTGCACGGCGAGCGCGCCGGTGAAGAGGCCGAAGAGGTCGGCGCCGCGGCGCCGCTCCGCGCGCGCGTCGGCCTCGTTGCCGACGAGGCGGCGGACGCGCGGCTCCATCTCGTCGAAGCGGCCCGCGCGGCGCGCGAGCTGGAGCACGACGTACTGCAAGTATGCGTCGCGCGGCTGGAGCGAGAGCGCCGCGACCGCCTCGTCGAGCGTCCACGCCTGGCGCGTGAGCGCGGCGTCGCGGCCCTGCGCCCCGCCGCGGGGCGTGAAGAGTACGGGGAGGAAGATCAGGGCGGCGGATGCGACACAGCAGGCGGCGGCCTTCAGGCGGGGGTGCATGGGTGCTCTCCTGTCGAAGCGGAGGAAGACGGGCGTGCGGCCGGCGCGGCCCGCGCACGCGGGGCTCGGACAGGATAGCACGTCCCCTCCCCGGGAGCGCGGGCATCCTGCCCGCCAAAGCGTGCGCCAGCACGCTTAGCCGTCAAGCGCCGTCTCCCGACGTTGAGATTTAAAGTCCCTGTGCTTTCGCGCTGACGCGCTCATGGCGGGCAGGGATGCCCGCGCTCCCGGGGAAGAAGAAGGCGGCGCGCTCGTGTTAAGAGCGGGCCGCCTTCGGTTGATGTCGATTTGTCTAAGGTCTTACTTGTCGGAGACGACCTGGAACTTCTGCGTGGGCGCGAGCGACTGGCCGGAGACCTTGTCGCGGACGCGGACGACGATCTCGTACTCGCCGGGGGCGAGGTTCGAGGTCGGGAGCAGGCGCGCCAGCGTCAGGCGCTGACCGGCGTCGGAGCTGCCGCGCCAGTCCTCCGCCTGCTTGAAGACCTCCTTGCCGTCCTTCTGGAGCACGTACTCCACGTCCACCGCGGGCCGGAGCGTCGTCTGGTCGATGCCGGCGTTGTAGACCTGCATGTAAATCCCGACGTCCTGGCCGCGCATGTAGGTGCCCGAGACGTTCGGCAGAACCTTGTAGGGGCCGATGGCGAACATGCCCGGGAGCTGGTCGTTCAAAGTCTGGAGCTTGATCGCCAGCACGAGCGAGGAGGTGCCGAGCTTCTCGGGCGCGAACTTGGGCACCTCGAAGCCGATGGCCTTGACCGTGGTCGCGCCCGTGTTGATGTCGCGGATGAGCAGGTCGACCTTGTAGTTGCCGGGCGCGAGCGGGAGCACGCGCTGGTAGGCCGACTTGCGCTCCTTGAGCGTGGTCAGCTCCTCGACCGTGGCCGTCGTCGTGACGGGGTCCTCGAAGCTCGTCACCCGCCTGCCCGAGAGGTTGGTCACGCGGCCGTAGATGTTGAGGCGCGCCGTCTGGATGCCGCTGCCGTCGTCCTTGAAGGCGAGGTCGTTGTTGTCGGTCTGGATGGTGATGGCCGTCATCACGCGCTCGTCCGAGGCGCGGTAGAAGTCCACCTTCGTCGCCACGTCGAGCGCCGCGGTGTCCTCCGCGCCGGTCGAGGCGGTGGCGAGCAGGTTCTTCTCCAGCACGTCGTTGACCTGCGGCGGCTTCTGCAAGTCCGTGTAGAGCATGAGGCGCGAGAACGGGCTGTCGGACTCGCGCGCGCCGGGGCCGCTGTAGCCGAAGGCGCCGCGGTTGGCGACGCGGTCGGCCTTGCTCGACATCCCCAACTGCTCCATCAGCGTCAGGCCCGCGCCGGGGATCATCAGCATGGCGTCCTTCTCGTCGGGCGAGCGGGCGATGCGGTACTCGCCGGTGCCGGTCGGGTCGACGAACTCGATCTCGATGCCGGAGCCGATGCCGGGCAGGTAGCGGTAGAACCAGATTTCGAACGGGTAGGTCGTCGTCGAGCCGCCGCCCTCGTAGGAGGGGCGCTCGTAGCTGCCGCCCGCGGGGTGCGACTCCTTCTCGTGCGGCGCGCCGTACATGATGTAGATGCGGCCGCGGTCGGTCTTCCAGCCGGGGATGCCGGAGGCGAAGTGCTGGTTGGCGTAGGCGACGCGCTCGTAGTGCTCTTCGAGGTACTCGTTGAGCTCCGTGTCCGGGTCGGGGTCGCGGCGGCGCCAGAAGGCTTCGATGAACTGCTCGCGCTCGGCGTCGGTGGCGAGCTTCTTCCAGGCCTTCTTCTCCTCGTCGGTGATGATGTAGGCGACGTCCTCGTCGATCCACTTC
>DASVQJ010000020.1:0-12245 GCA_036389235.1 Pyrinomonadaceae bacterium
GGCGAGACGCGCGTCGGGCAGGTTGACCTGACCACGGTTGACCTGAAGGGGAACCTCTACAACTACAGCGACATGACCGGCAGCACGCTCTCGGGCGCGCCGGCTTCGGGCACCTGGACGCGGGTCTTCGACAGCGGCATCAATGGTGCCGAGTGGGGAGTCGTCGGGTGGACGGGGAGTGTGTGCGGCGATTCCGCGCTGCTCGTTAGCGTGTCGAGCAGCGCCGACGGCGTCACTTTCTCGGCGCCCTCGGCGGTGGCGAACGGCGCGAGCTTCACGGCCCCGCGCGGCCGCTACCTGAAAGTCAGCGTCACCTTCAAACGCGCCAGCAGCGGCGAGAGCCCATTCCTCCACGACCTCACGGTCGGCACGAAGGGCTTCAAACTTCCCGCCGCCGCCGAGCTGCCCCCGACCGTCGACGCGGGGCCGGACCAGACGGTCACCATGCCGAACGCCGCCAACCTCGTCGGCACCGCCTGCGACGCGAGCCGCGTCTCCAATCTCAAAGTCACCTGGGAGAAGCTGAGCGGGCCGGGGGATGTCACGTTCGCCAACGCGAGCGCCGCGGGCACCTCCGCCGCGTTCAGCGAGGCGGGCGAGTACACGTTGCGGCTGACGGCCGCCGACGCGGGCTCCGCGTCGGCCGACGAGATGACCGTGCTCGTGCTGCCCTTCAACGACCCGCCCGTCGTCAAAGCCGGCCCCGATCAGACCCACGTCCTCCCGTCGGCGCTGAGTCTGAACGGGTCGGTCACGGACGACGCGCTGCCCAGGAACAGTTCCGTCACGACCTCCTGGAGCAAGTTGAGCGGCCCCGGCGAAGTCGCCTTCGCCGACTCGACGGCGGCCGCCACCACCGCCACCTTCAGCGAGCCGGGCGACTACGTGCTGCGGCTCACGGCCAACGACTCGCAACTCGCCGACGTTGACGACCTCAGCGTCAAAGTCTTCCCGCCCAACGAACGGCCCGCCGTCAGCGTGGGCGGCGATTTGGCCATCCGGCTCCCGGAGAAGGCCAACCTCGACGCGACGGTCACGGACGACGGCCTCCCGCTCGGGAAGACCGTCACGCTCGCGTGGTCGAAGGTGAGCGGGCCGGGCAACGTCTCCTTCGCCAAGTCGAACGCGGCGGACACGGCGGCCACCTTCAGCCTGCCGGGCGAGTACGTCCTGCGCCTGACGGTCAGCGACTCGCAACTCAACGCGACCGACGAGTTGCGCGTCCTCGTCAAACCCGCCAACCAGCCGCCGACGGTCAACGCGGGCGCCGACCAGACCGTCACCCTCCCCGACGCCGCCGACCTCGTCGGCACCGTCGGCGACGACGGCGTGCCGGAAGGTCAAGCCGTGACCGTCGCGTGGACGAAGGTGAGCGGCCCCGGCCTCGTCACCTTCGCCTCGCCGAACGAGGCGACGACGGCCGTCAACTTCAGCGAGCCGGGCGCATACGTGCTGCGGCTGACGGCCGGCGACTCCGCGCTGACGAAGAGCGACGACGTGGCCGTCAACGTCAACCCGAGCCCCGTCAACCTGCCGCCGACGGTCAACGCGGGCGCCGACCAGACCATCACTCTGCCCGCCAGGGCCAACCTCAGCGGCGTGGCGGGCGACGACCGGCAACCCGCGGGCAGCGCCTTGACCGTCGCCTGGAGCAAGGTGAGCGGGCCGGGGACGGTGACGTTCGGCAACGCCGCCGCGGCGACGACGACCGCCGCCTTCTCGGTCGCGGGCGTGTACGTCCTGCGGCTGACGGCTAACGACACGGCGCTCACGTCCGCCGAAGACGTCAACGTCACCGTCCTGCCGGTCAACCAGCCGCCGACCGTCAGGGCCGGCGCCGACCAAATCATCCCCTTCCCCGCCGCCGCCAACCTGAGCGGGTCGGCGGCGGACGACGGGATGCCGGCGGGCGGGAGGTTGACCGTCGCCTGGAGCAAGGTGAGCGGGCCGGGCGAAGTGACCTTCGCGGACGCCGCCGCGGCGGCGACCACGGCCGCCTTCAGCACGGGCGGGAAGTACGTCCTTCGACTCACGGCCAACGACTCCGCGCTCAGCCGCAGCGACGACGTGGCCGTCACCGTCAACGAGGCCCCGACGGTCGAGGCCGGACCCGACCAGTCAATCCACCTGCCCAGCCCCGCCGACCTCAGCGCCGACATCAGAGACGACGCGCTGCCGCCGGGTAAGACAATCGTCGTCGCGTGGTCGAAGGTGAGCGGGCCGGGCACGGTCGCCTTCAGCAAACCCTCCTCGGCCGCCACCGCCGCCACCTTCGGCGAGGTCGGCACCTACGTCCTGCGCGTCACGGCCAACGACTCGCTGCTCGCAGACGGGGACGAGGTGACGGTCAACGTCCTGCCGCCGCTCCCCCCTCCGCCCTCCGTCGGCATTGACAGCCCCGCCGACGGCGCCGAGATCACTTCGCGCGTTGACATCAGGGGGAGCATCAGTAACGGCACCTGGAAACTCGAATACAGTCTCGGCCGCGACCCGGCGGCGCCGGGCAGCGGCGCGTGGATAACCTTCGCCTCGGGCGGCGCGCCCGTCTCGAACGGCCTGCTCACCACCTTCGACCCGACGCTGCTCCTCAACGGCAACTACGCCCTCCGCCTGACGGCCACCGACGACGCGGGGCGCTCGACCTCCGTCACGAGGAGCGCCGTCGTCGCCGGCCAGCAGAAGGTCGGCAACTTCACCATCTCGCACGAAGACCTTTCGATCCCGATGGCGGGTTTGCCGATTCAGCTCATCCGCTCCTACGACAGCCGCGACAAGCGCGTCGGCGACTTCGGCGTCGGCTGGACGTTGGGCATCAAGAACATCCGGGTAGAGAAGAGCGTCCCCCTCGGGCGGGAATGGCGCGGGGTGGTCTCCGGCGGCCTCTTACGGCAGTACTGCCTCCAGCCGTCGCGGCCCAACATCGTCACCGTCACCATGCCCGACGACCGCGTCTACAAATTCCAGGCGACGACGAACAAGCAGTGTCAGACGCTCATCCCCATCGAGTTCGCGACCTTCGGCTTCACGCCGATGCCCGGCACCGTCGGCTCGCTCGTCCCCGAGGCCCCCGTGGACGTTTATGTCGTAGGCAGTTTCCCCGGCCCCGTCGAGCTGCTCGACGCTTCGGGGAACGCCCTGGACGATTACGACCCGACCGTCTTCAGGTTCACGGACGAGAGCGGCACCGCCTACGTCATAGACCAGAAGCTCGGCGTCCGCAGCATCACCGACACCAACGGCAACCGGATTACCGTCAACCGCGACGGCATCAACCACTCCGGCGGCAAGAGCGTGCTTTTCGTCCGCGACGCCCAGGGGCGCATCACGCGAATCACCGACCCGGAAGGCAACGCGCTGAACTACTCCTACGACGCGCAGGGTGACCTCGCCGTCTTCAAAGACCGCGAGGGCCTCGAAACCAGGTTCACGTACAACGGCACGCACGGGCTGCTCGACATCCTCGACCCGCGCGGCCTGCGCCCCATCAGGAACGAGTACGACGACGACGGGCGGCTCGTCAGCCAGACGGACGCCGACGGCCGCCGCGTGCTCTACACGCGCGACCTGAACGCGCGGCAGGAGGTCATTACCGACCGCCTCGGCCGCGCGACGCTCCACGAGTACGACACGCGGGGCAACGTCCTGCGCATCACGCGCCCCGACGGCACGGTCAGAAACTTCACCTACGACGCGCGGGACAACCTGCTCAGCGAGACCGACCCGCTCGGCCGCAAGACCACCTACGCCTACGACGCGGCCAACAACCTGACCCGCAGCGTCGACCCCGCGGGGAAGACCACGACTTACACCTACAACGGCCGCGGGCAGGCGCTCACGGTCGCGGACGAACGGGGCGTGGTCGTCAGAAACACCTACGACGCGAAGGGGAATCTCACCTCGTCGCAGGACGCGCTCGGCAACGTCAGGTCCCACACCTACGGGACTCGCGGGCTGTTGGCGACGGAGACCGACCCGCAGGGGGGCGTCTCGCGCTTCGAGTACGACGCGGCCGGGAACCTGACCCTGCGCTTCGACCCACTCGGCAACGTCACGAGCTACACCTACGACGGCCTGAACAACGTGCTGACGCAGGGCGTCAGCCGCTCGACGCCGTCGGGCACGGTGACACTGGTGACGGCCGTCGAGTACGACAAATCCGGGCGGCCGACCAAGACCACTAACCCCGACGGCTCCGTCTGGAGCATGAGCTACTCGCCCACCGGGCAGCCCGCCACCCGCACCGATCAGCTCGGGAGGAAGACCACCGTCGAGTACGACCACCTCGGGCGGCCCTCCAGGACGCTCTACCCGGACGGCACCGCCGAAGAGACGGCGTACGACGCGGAAGGGAGGGAGCTGGCGGCCACGGATCGCGCGGGCCGCGTCACGCGCTACGAGTATGACAAGTCGGACTACCTGGTCTCGACCATGCACCCGGACGGCTCCGCGAAGAGGTCGGAATACGACGCCATCGGGCGGCTCCTCTCGACGACCGACGAGGAAGGGCACCTCACCAGATACGAGTACGTAGAGGACTGCGGCGCGGGCCTGCGCTGCGCGAGAACAATCGATGCGCTCAACCACGTCACGAATTCCACCTTCAACCTTCAGGGCAACCGCATCTCCGTGGCCGACGCCGAAGGTCGCACCACGCGATTCGAGTACGACGCACTCAACCGGCTCACGCGCGTCGTCTTCCCCGACAACACCTCCTTCGTCACGGCCTACGACGCGATGGGGAACGTCAGCTCGAAGACCGATCAGGCGGGCAAGGTCACGCGGTTCGCTTACGACCGGCTGAACCGGGTGACGAAGGTGACGCGGGCCGAGGCCGAGACGACGGCCTTCGCCTACGACGAGGCGGGCAACCTCGTGTCGCAGACCGACGCCCTCGGCCGCGTCACGCGCTACGAGTACGACGGCCTCAACCGCCGCATCAGGCGGACGCTGCCGCTCGGCATGTCTGAGACGTACGCCTACAACGCGGCCGGCAACCTCGTCGGCCGAACCGACTTCGCCGGCAAGGTCACGGGCTACGACTACGACGCGGTCAACCAGTTGATTCGCAAGCGGCCCGACCCGAGCCTGCGCGAGACTCCCGTGAGCTTCACCTACACGCCGACCGGCAAACGGGCGACGATGACGGACGCCCTCGGCACTACCACCTACCGCTACGACCAGCGCGACCGTCTGACGAGCAAGATGACGCCGCAGGGCGCACTGACCTACACCTACAACCGGGTCGGCAATCTCCTGAGTATGCGTTCCTCGAACGTCAACGGCGTCTCGGTCAGCTACGGCTACGACGGGCTGAACCGCCTCTCGACCGTGACGGACGAAGCGGCGCAGGCCGGGACGCGGCCCGCCGCCGGCCCGACCACCTACGCCTACGACGCGGTCGGGAACCTCCGGACACACCTGTACCCGAACGGGGTGCTGACGGTCTACGCCTTCGACACCCTCAACCGTCTCACCGGCGTCACCATCGGTAAGACGGCGCAACTCGCCGGTTTCACCTACGCGCTCGGGCCAGCGGGCCACCGCCTTTCGGTGACGGAAGCGAACGGGCGGAAGGCGAGTTACACCTACGACGACTTGAACAGGCTGACCGGCGAGGAGGTCTCCGGCGCTCGGGTCGGCGGGTCGGTCAGGTACAGCTACGACGCCGTCGGCAACCGCCTGTCGCGCGTCTCGACCCTCGCGCCCGTGGCCTCCGCCGCCTACGCCTACGACGCCAACGACCGCCTGAACGGCGACACCTACGACGCCAACGGCAACACCACCGCCTCGGGCGGGAAGACCTACAGCTACGACTTCGAGGGCCGTCTGAAGGCCCTCAACGGCGGCGAGGTCAACGTCACTTATGACGGCGACGGGAACCGCGTCGCGCAGACCGTCAACGGCGTGACCACGACGTATCTGGTGGACGACCTCAACCCGACGGGCTACAGCCAGGTCGTCGAGGAGATCGTCCGCGGCAACGTGACGCGCGTCTACACCTACGGGCAGAGCCTCGTCTCGCAGAACCAGTTGCTTGACGGCGCGTGGCATTTGAGCTTCTACGGCTACGACGGGCACGGCAGCGTCCGGGTGCTCACCGACCGCGAGGGCAACGTCACCGACACCTACGACTACGACGCCTTCGGCAACCTCCTCAGCCGGACGGGGGCGACGCCGAACGACTACCTCTACGCCGGGCAGCGGCGCGACCCCGTGCTGGGGCTCGACTACCTGCGCGCGCGCTACATGAACCCGGACACCGGCCGCTTCTGGTCAATGGACGGCTACGAGGGCGAGGCCGACGACCCGCTCTCGCTGCACAAGTATCTCTACGCGCATGCCGACCCCGTGGGCCACGTAGACCCGAGCGGCAACGTCAGCATGGCGCAGATGAGCATGGCGGTGGGCATCGCGCTCACCCTCCAGAGCGGCGTCGGCTTCGCCCTGAACCCGACGGTGGTCAACGCTGCCTTCCTGGCCCTCGACATCTTCACGGCCCCGATAGGCTTCGCCAAAGTGCTGAACAAGGTGTTAGGGAAAGCGGTGGCGACCAGAATCGCCAACCTGGCGCTCCACGGGGTGAGAACCCCGACGATCATCTCCGAGGTCGCGGCCAAGGTCTGGCTCCACTCAAAACGAATCCGCATGTTTCTGGACGATAAGGCGTTGCAGCAGATGCTCGCCCATCTCGGCAGGGGCAGCGACCGGGTGGTGGACTTCGTCGGGCTGAGCGGCACCAGGTGGCTCTGGCTGATCGAGGCGAAGCCGACCCTGACCTTCAAGTATATCGAGGACGCCGTCGAGAACTTTGGGGGCATGGGCAAGTTCAAGAGCACGCTCGAAGGGCTGGCCGAGTTCTACTCCAGGGCCGGCGAGGTCATGCCGGAGGTGAGCAAGCTCGTCATCACCTACAAGGAGTTGGGGAACAGGGGCAAATACTGGACGCTCGCCGCGGACGGGCGGATACTAAAGAACGGCGTGCCGTTCTTCGTCGAGGCCATGGTCAACGGAGTCCTGAAGAAATTCCCCGTCTACGCGGAGAAAATCCCGTTCTGAGACCGCGGCGCTTCAGTCGTGCGTCGCGCCGTCGGGCATGACGGCCCCGCGCAGGAGGCATCCTTCGAGGTTCGCGCCCGCGAGGTTCGCGTCGATCAAGCAGGCCCCTTGAAGGCGCGCCCCGCTCAGGTCGGCCCCCGTCAGGTCGGCCCCCGTCAGGTCGGCGCGGTAGAGCGCGGCCCCCGTCAGGTCGGCCTTCGGCATGTACGCCTCGATGAGGACGGCGCGGCCCAGTCTGGCGCCGCGGAGGTTCGCGGAGACCATGTGAGCCCCGGTGAGGTCGGCCCCGTAGAGCCTAGCGCCTTCCAACCGCGCCTCCTCCAACGACGCGCCGGCCAACCCCGTCATGAAGAGTTCCGCGTCGGAGAGGTTCGCGTAGTTTAGTTCAGCGCCGGTAAGGTCTGTGCGGTGGAGTTTCGCCTCGCTCAGGTCGGCGCCGCTCAGTGTGGCGCGCACGGCCTCGGCCAGCGACAGGTCGGCTCTCACGAGCGACTCTCCCTTCAGAATCACGCCGCCGAGCCGAGCCCCGCGCAGGTCTGCGTGAGAGAAATCAACGCCCCGGAAGGTCGCGTACCTCAAGTCCGCCCCGCGCAAGCACACGCCGCAGAGCTTCGCGTCCTGGAAGATAATCCGCCGCAGGTCGGCCCCGGCCATGTCCGCCCCCGTGAGGTTGACCCCTTCCAGCGAATACCAGTCCGGCCCTCCCTCCCTCATCCAGCGGGCGAGGTTAACGCCCTTCAGGTCGCGGCCGGAGAAGTCGCACTCCCCCCGCCCGACGCGCTCGATGAACTCGGCCGTATCCATCACCCGTCCCGACTCCTGTTTCAAGTTTAAATCTCGACGGCCTGCCGTACTGTCGGCTCGATTAATCTGTGGGCGCCAACGAGAGGCTGACGGAATTGCGCGGTGAAGGATAGTGGCGGGGGGGCGGGGTGTCAACGTCGGGATAATATTGTTGCAAGAATGGGGCTGTTGCAAGAATTGCTTATGAGCTTATAATCCGCCCTTCAGCTCGGCCACCATCCCTCGGGAATCACACTCTTGAAGCAGCATAAATCCTCGCTCAAGTGGCGCCACTTCGAGCCCACGATCATCCTTTTGTGCGTGTGATGGTACTGCCGCCACCAACTTTCTTACCGCGACGTCGAGGAGATGATGCGTGAGCGCGGGCTCGACGTGGATCACCCGACTGTCTTTCGCTGGGTACAGAGATACGCGCCTGAAATTAATAAACGCATCAGCTTTATGCTCAGCACTAAACGTGACGTTTCCGCGGCAAAACGGTTCTTTAAGAAGTTGATGAGGGCCGAGCATCGTAGGCTTCCGTTCTCGATCAGTGTTGATAAGAACGCCGCCTGCCCGGAAGCCTTCACCACTAGATTGTAGGCTGAGGCGGGTGAAGTACCTGAACGACATGATTGAGCAAGACCCCCGCTTCATCAAGAAGAAGGTGCGAGCGTCACAATGCTTCAAGCACTTTCACACGGCGGAGCGCACACTAGCGGAGGCCCAGAGCTAGACCGCGCTCCGGAGGGCGACTTGTAAGTCTGTTTGAGCGTCCACGAGTGCCGTTTCGGCGGCTTTCTCATCCATAAATCAACTAAGCACTATGGGCACACAACTGACGGGTTTGTGTATCCAATAGTCGAAAACAATGAAATATTACTTATTCTAAATGTGATATAACCGCCTGTGTAACATCATCTCCAAGTCGGGGCGGTTATCAGACATTGAGAGCGACCAGACGAAGACAACGTAAAGCTGACCCGCTCGCTTCTCTTGAGGCAGTCCGCTCCGTCATCGAGAGACTGCGCTTGGCGCTACCTGACATCATCCCGCAGAAAGAGAAAGAGTTGGTGCGCCTACTGCGGGCCGCCAGGCATGCGCAACGCTACCCGGCCACGGATACCAAGCGTGGCCGTCCTGGCAAGTGGAAGCGTGAGGACCTACTCAGGGTGGCAACACTCTTAGGAAATATCCTCGACCGTGAAACATTCTCCCAAGTCTCTTTCGCCAGCTTCGTAGATCATTATCTGCGACTGCCCGACTTCCCTGCCGACGTGGTCGAGGTGCTCGAAAGTGGGGATATAAACCTGTTCGAGGCTGAACAACTCGCACGCGTCACCGCCGGACGGATGAGAGTCTCCCCAGGTCAGGCTAAGCGCACACGCTCCGAACTTCTCTCCTCCCATTTGCAGACGAAAGCCTCGGGCGAACGGCTCCGCCGGCGTGTCAATGAGCTACTCCGTGCTTCATCGGCTGAAGCAGGAGAAGCCGGGGGCGAGTTAGATACCGAACTTGAGGATTTAGAGGACTTTGACCCCTATGATTCGACCCACCTGTTCTGGGAACAACTCAAGCAACTTGGCTTCGCCTTCCGTGAGATACAGCGTGAGGATGTGACGGACGAGGAGATTGAAGAGCTATTGAAGGCTAGCGAGCCGATTCTGGCGATTCTGAGCAGGATTCAGCGTCGTAAGGAACAGTCGAAGATAATCAAGATGAAGCTCTGAAAGCCTCTCGTTCAGTAAAATATGTGAAGATTGCCTAAAAATCGGCCTCCGTTTAGCAAAATATCTGAAGATTTCGGGAGGGCCAACGTTCTCCCGTAAGCTGTTGATTTGACAGTCATTTCCATCCTTTGCCCTGACATCGGATTTTACTCCCTGTTTAGTCGAATTCCTGAAGATTTACACTAGCGGGCATGAAACGTCGCGTGAAACAAATTTTTGAGGGGTAATTTCAGAGACGAATCGGGACATCACCACCCATAGGATGAATCAGATTTCTATCAAGATTCCGACTGGTTTCACGCGCAGCCGTTCAGAGTTTTACGCCTCCGAATCTTTAGGCTTTGTGGACGGGGTATTGACCTGTGCCAAGGCTATGCTCCGGATCATGTGCCACTGAGACGGGCGGAAGTTGGGGGCGAACTTCTCTTCGAGCTCCTTCATCTCGGCGCCGTCGCGCATGAGCCCCGCCATCAGGTTCACCTGCTCCTGTATCTGCTCCGCGGTCAGCTCGGGCTTCGAAGCGCCGGCCGCCTGTTTGGTGCTGGCCTCGCCGACTTCCCTCTCTATCTGGCGTGCGTCGGCCTTGCGCAGCCTACGGCGCAGGTGCTCGGCCAGGAAGGCCGGGGCCGACGTGACGGTCGTGCGTGAGGCTGCCACCTCTAACTCTGTGGCAAGCAATTCGGCTACCTCTTTCCAGCGGTCTTGCTCCGCCGCCGTCGGCTCCCTCCCCGTCACCTTCTTCGCGGTCTGTTTCAGCACCGCGAGCAGACCGGCGAAAGCCTCATCATCATCACTCTCAGTATTTGTCTTAGAAAAAGTCTTAGGCTCTGTGTAAGTTGTTGATTCTACAGCTAGATCGGTCAGGTGGGGTGACCCCATTTTTTGGGGGGGGGGTGACCCCAAATTTTGGGGTGACGTGGAGTCAGGTGGTGTCACGGGGGGTGACGTGGGGTCAGGTGGGGTGACCCCACGCGACCCGATAAAGAGTCCTCGCGTCTCTTCGGGCAGAAGCACCTCGTAGAGCGACCCTTCATTCTGTCCGCGCTCCCATTCGGAGACGACGAGTCCGATGGCGGAGAAGTACCGCAAGTGTGAATCAATGGTCTTCACGTTACGGATGCCCGACCAGTCGCACAACTCACGCTTCGTGGCACGGATCGTCCGCGTCGGCACGATGGCGCCCCGGGTGCGCACGTACAGCGCGTCGTACAGGCTCTTGCTGGCGCCGGGAAAGATGCCGGCCGGTAGTGCGAGCTTCTCCAGGCTGTTGGCCCTTTTGTTGAAATCTTTGGCCGGGGCGACGGGTCGGGTGGGGTTAGGTGGGGTGACCCCACCTGACGGGGGGTCAGGTGGGGCGACCTTTTCGGGCTCCGGAGCGCCGTCGTCGTACTCGTCGAGGATGGCGTTTAAGTCGCGGCGGGCTTTGCGCGGCGCCAGCGCCTTATCTAGTGACGCGTCGAGTAGCTTCCTGTCGGCCTTCTTCATCTTCCAGAACCTCGCGGATTTCGGCAACCAGCTTGTGATAAGCAAACGCGGCAGGGGACTCGGAGTTGGCTTCGATCACGGCGCGCGCGGTAGACGTCGCCTCGCCGACGGCCACGGCGCGCGGGATCGTCGTCTGGAAGACGTAATCCTCCGTGAACCGCTCGATGACTTTCGCGCGGACCGCCTTGTCCAGGTTGTTGCGCGCCGTGTAGATCGAGGAGAGGGCCATGACCAACATGCCCGGCGAGTGGGCCTTCCGCACCTTCGCCACCTTCCGGAGGAGCTGCGCGAGCCCGTGCAGGGCGAACGCGCTCGTCTCGATGGGCACGACGGTCAGGCTGCTCATCGCCAGCGCGTTCAGCGTCGGGACGCGGAGTGCCGGGGGCGTGTCGATCACGCAGTAGTCGTAAGCCTTCTCGGCCGGCGCGAGCTTCTGCCTCAGGAGCAACTCGCGGGAGACGGCCTGGCCGTCGAGGAGCGCCTCCGCGTCGTCGTCCAGACAGGCGGGGATGATGTCGAGTCGTGGCCGGGCCTGCGCGGCGAAGAGGGAGAAGTCGGCCCGCTCGTCGAGCATCAGGCGGTGCGCCGACCGGCGCGACTCCTCCAACTCGTCCAGGTCAACCCCGAGCGCGGCCGAGAGGTTACCCTGAAAGTCGAGATCGACGGCCAGCACCTTCGAGCCTGTGCTGGCGAGTGTGACGGCCACGTTGAGCGCCACGGTCGTTTTTGCACAGCCCCCCTTGTGGTTGGCAACCGTGATCGTCTTCATGCCGCCTCCTTCCTGTGGCGGGCTTCGAGGGCCTCAAGTGCGAGGCCGATGAAGTGGGGGACGGGGTTGACGCCGCGCTCCCAGCGGGAGACGGTCATCACCGCGACGTCGAGTTCCCGCGCGAGCTGCTCCTGCGTCAGCCCGAGCGATTCACGTCGGCGCTTCAGCTCTTCAGGTTTCATAGACCCGAAGTCTAGTCGGAAGGTCTACCGACCGTCAAGAAAAATTTAAGGGGAGGGTAGATGAGTAACTGACGTTACTCCGTTTTGCAGTTGCATTGGCACTACAGCGGTTCGCGCTTGAGTGAATAGAAGCCGAAGCCTTAACTTTACAGGCTATGAAAGCCTACTCGCTCGACCTGCGGCAGCGGGTGCTGCAAGCAGCACTGAGCGGCGACCATACCCTCGCGGAGGTCGCCAGCC
>DASVQJ010000021.1:0-16647 GCA_036389235.1 Pyrinomonadaceae bacterium
GCCACGCGCGCTGCCACACCGCGTAGTCGGCGTACTGCACGGGGGGTTCGGAGAGCGGCGACGCCTCGCCCTTCGTGTAGGCGGCGTAGAGCGCCCCCACCTCTTTGACGAGCACGCCCATCGACCAGCCGTCGCAGACGACGTGGTGCATTGTCAGCATCAAGACGTAAGCATCGGCGTCCAGGCGCAGGACGCTGGCGCGCAGCGGCGGCCCTTCCGCGAGGTCGAAGGGGCGACGCGCCTCTTCGGCAATCAGCCTTTCGGCCTCGCGCTCCCTCTCGGGCTGCGGCAGGTCTGTGAGGTCGGCGACGGCCAGCCGGACGGGGCGCGGCTCGGAGATTCTCTGCCGCGGCTGTCCGTCCACGAGCGGGAAGGTCGTCCGCAGGACTTCGTGCCTCCGCACCACCTCGCCGATTGTCCGCTCCAGCGCGTCGAGGTCGAGCCGGCCGGACAGGCGCAACGCCGTGGGGACGTTGTAGGCGGCGCTGTCCGCGCCGTCGAGCTGGTTGAGGAACCAGAGCCGCTGTTGCGCGAACGAGAGCGGCAAGGTCTCGCCGCGCCCGACCGGCCTGATGGGTTCGACGACGGCGCCCTTCCGTGTCCGCAACTGCGCCTCGATCCGCCTGGCCAGTTGCGCGACGGTGGGCGCCTCGAAGGCGGCGCGCACCGGCACGTCCACCTGGAACGCCTCCGTGGCGCGCGAGGCGATCTGGATGGAGGTCAGCGAGTGGCCGCCGAGGTCGAAGAAGTTGTCGTTGACCCCGACGCCGTCGAGCCGTAAGACCTGCGCCCAGATGTTCGAGAGCATCTCTTCGACGGGCGTGCGCGCCTCCGCGAAGTTCCCCTCGAGCGCGGGGCGCCCCCGGCCCGGCTCCGGCAGGGCCTTGCGGTCGAGCTTCCCGTTCGGCGTCAGCGGCATCTCCGGCAGCGTCACGAACAGGGACGGAACCATGTAGTGCGGCAGCCTCTCTTCGAGGTAGGCGCGCAGTTCCGTGACCGACGGGGCGGGCGCCCCGGCGGCGACGAGGTAGGCGACCAGCCGTCTCTCATGCGCGGCCCCCTCCGTGAGCAGCACGAGGCACTCGCGCACGGCCGGGTGCGACGAGAGCGCCGCCTCGACCTCGCCCAGCTCCACGCGGAAGCCCCTGATCTTGACCTGGTCGTCGAGCCTCCCGAGGAACTCTATCTCGCCGCCCGGCAAGTACCTCGCGATGTCGCCCGTCCGGTACAGTCTCGCCCCCGGCTCGCTGCTGAAGGGGTGCGGGACGAAGCGTTCGGCCGTCAGCGCCGAGCGCCGCAGGTAGCCCCGCGCCAAGCCGTCGCCGCCGAGGTAGAGCTCCCCCCTCACGCCGACCGGGACGGGCTCCATCGCCTCCCCGAGCACGTACGCCTCCGAGTTGGTGATGGGCCTGCCGATGGGCACGTTCGTCGCGTCGGCCGCCAGGGACGAGACCGCCTTCCACGTGCTGAAGGTCGTGTTCTCCGTCGGCCCGTAGGCGTTGATCAGGTTCTCCGGCTTCCCCGCCTCCAGCAGGCCGCGCACCGCCGCCGCGTCGGCGGCCTCGCCCCCGAACAGCACGTAACGCAACCCGCGCAGAGCGTCCGGCCGGGTCTGCGCTATCTGGTTGAAGAGCGAGGTCGTCAGGAACATCGTCGTCACGCCCTGCTCGGCCAGCGCCTTCCCCAGCAGCGCGGGCGACAGCGCCACGTCCCGCTCAAGCATGACCAACTGCGCGCCGTTGAGCAGCGCGCCCCACACCTCGAAGGTGAAGGCGTCGAACGACTCGTTCGAGACCTGCGCGACGCGGTCCTCCGCGCCCAGCGCGACGTAGTTCGTCCCGCGGACGAGCCGCACCACGTTCCTGTGCGAGACCATGACGCCCTTCGGCCGGCCCGTCGAGCCCGACGTATAGACGACGTAGGCCAGCCCCTCCGGGTCGGCGGGCACGCCGAGCCGCTCGCGCGCGTCGCCCGACACTTCGGGGAGTTCTTCGTCGAGACAGACCGACGGGAGCTGGTGCGCGGGCAGCAGGTCGCGCAGGCGGCGCGTCGTGAGCAGCGCCTTCGGCCGCGCGTCCTCGAACATGAACGAGAGGCGCTCCTGCGGGTACTGCGGGTCGAGCGGCAGGTAGGCCCCGCCCGCCTTGAGGATGGCTACGAGTCCGACCACCATCTCCGGGCCGCGCTCGGCGCAGACGCCGACCGTGTCCTCCGGCCCGACGCCGAGCCGGCGCAGGTGGCGCGCCAGCAGGTCGGCCCTGCGGTCGAGTTCGCGGTAGGTGAGATGCCGCTCCCCGAAGACGACCGCGACCGCGTCGGGCGTGCGCGCCGCCTGCTCCTCGAAGAGCTGTTGGATACACTTGTGCGCCGGGTAATCGGGCCTTCCGGCCGGCGCGCCGCCGCACTCGGCCGGGCGGCACTCGTGCATGGTCGCGCAGACCGTGCTCTCCGTCGGCCCGTAGGCGTTGATGAAGCAACTGCCCGCGCCCCACTTCGCCGCGACCTCGCGCGGACACCTCTCGCCCGCGGCGACGACCGTCCGCAACGACGGCAGCCCCCCGGCGTCGGTGTTGAGCAGCACGGTCGGCGGCAGCGTGACGGTCGTGACCGACCAGTCGCGCAGAACCTCGCGCAGGCTCTCGCCGCTCAGGAGGCTGTCGCCGCCCGGCAGGCAGAGGGTCGCGCCCGAGGCGAGCGTCACGGCCATCTCGGAGACCGAGGCGTCGAAGCTGAAAGAGGCGAACTGAAGGACGCGGCTCGTCTCGCCCACGCCGAACGCCGCGGCCTGCGCCGAGATGAGGTTGCTCAAACCCTTCTGCCCGACCATCACGCCCTTGGGCCGGCCGGTCGAGCCCGACGTGTAGATGACGTAGGCCAGGTGCTCCGGCGAGGAGACGTTCGCGGGATTAGCCTCGCTCTCCGACTCAAGCCACTCCGCGCCCGCGCCGAGCGTCAGGACGGGCGGGGAGTGCGGCGGCAGACGTTCGAGCAGGCGCCGCTGCGTCAGCAGCAGCTTCACGCGCGCGTCCTCCATGATGAACGAGAGCCGCTGCCGCGGGTACGCGGGGTCTAAGGGCAGGTAGGCGCCGCCCGCCTTGAGCACGGCCAGCGCCGCGGCGATCATCTCGGGCGAGCGCTCGACGCAGACGCCGACGAGTGTCTCCGCGCCGACGCCGCGCGCGCGCAGGTGGTGCGCCAGCCGGTTGGCGCGCCGGTTCAGCTCGGCGTAGGTCACCTGCCCCCCGGCGTGGAGCAGCGCGACGGCCTCCGGCCGGCGCTCGGCCTGCGCCTCGAACAACTGGTGGAAGCAGCCCTCGGGAATCTCCGCCGCCGTGTCGTTCCACTCGCGGATCACCTGCCGCCGCTCCGCTTCGGTCAGCAGTGGCAGCCGCGACAGCCGCAGCTCCGGGTCGGCGGCCATGGCTTCGAGCAGAGTCCGAAGGTGCCCGAGTAGCCGCATGACGGTCTCGTCCTCAAAACGCGCCTTCTCATAGAGAACCTTGAAGACCAGTTCGGAGCCGATCTCGACCACCAGCGTCAGCGGGTAGTTGGTGCCGGCGACGTGCCGCACGTCCCGCACGCCCCCGCCGCCGCCGGCCTCCTGCGGGGCGGACTGCAAGGAGTCGCCCACCGGGTAGTTCTCGAAGACGACGACGGTTTCGAAGAGCGGCCCGTCCTGCGGCGCCTCACTCCACTTCTGAACCTGCACGAGCGGCGTGTACTCATACTGGCGCAGCTCGGACTGCTGCTCCTGCAAACGCCTCAGCCAGGGCAGGAGCCGCGCGCCGCCGGGGACGGCGACGCGCACCGGCAGGGTGTTGATGAAGAGGCCGACCATCGCCTCGATGCCCGGAATCTCCGCCGGGCGGCCGGAGCCGATGGCCCCGAAGACGACCTCCGGCTCCCCGCTGTAGCGCGCGAGCAGCAGCGCCCACGCCCCCTGGATGAAGGTGTTCAGCGTCAGTTGATCTCTGCGCGCCGCGTCCTGCAAGGGCTGCCGCGGCAGGCTCAGCTCCCGCTCCGCGTAGGGCGGCTGTCCGGCTTCGGGCGCGGCCTTGCGCGCACGGTCTACGCCGAGCGGCGTCGGGGCCGTGAAGCCTTTGAGGTGCTGCCGCCAGAAGGCTTCGGCGCGGGCCAGCGATTGCTTCTGGAGCCACTCGATATAGTCCCTGTAGGGCCGCCGCGGTTCGAGGCTCAAGCTCCGGCCGCGCCGGTGCGCCTCGTAGAGCGCGAACAGCTCGTTGAGCACGAGCGGCACCGACCAGCCGTCGAGCAGCACGTGGTGAAAGCTCCAGACGAAGCGGTACTCGTCGTCGCCGAGCCGGAGGAGCGCCAGCCGCATCAGCGGCGCGCGCGCGAAGTCGAAGTCGCGCAGTTGGTCTTCACGGAGATACTCTTCGAGCCGGCGGGCCTGTTCGGCCGCGGGGAGACCGCGCCAGTCCCGCTCGTCGAGCGGGATGCTCACGCGCCGCTGCACGACCTGGAGCGGCTGCTCCAGGCTCTCCCAGACGAAGGCCGTGCGCAGGATCGTGTGGCGCTCGATGAGCTGCCGCCACGCACGCATCAGCGCCGCCACGTCCAGGCCCCCGTCCAGGGCGCAGCTGATCTGCACCACGTACGACCCGGCCGCGGGCGCGAAGAGGCTGTGGAAGAGCATGCCCTGCTGCATCGGCGAGAGCGGGTAGATATCTTCGACGTTGCGCCTGTCCATCCCGGTATGGCTCCTTAACATCTCGGCCCCCCCTTTAAACCTCTCCCCCGCCGAGCAGCTGCATGACGCGGTCGAGCTGCTGCTGGTTCAGGCCGGCGAGCGGGAAGTCGGAGGGCATCAGCGCCGCCGCGCCCCGCGCCGGGCGCCCCGCGCCGAGCGCGCGCAGCGCCCCCATGAAGTTCTCCGCCAGTTCCTCGACGGTCGAGCGGCGGTGCACGTTGGCGCTGAACGTCCAGTTCAGTTGGAGCCGGCCGCCCATCACGCTCCCGTTGATTTCGAGGAGGTGGCTGCGCTGCCCGCGCGGGCTGCGCTGCGCGCCGCAGGACTCGGGCGCGAGCCTGAAGCCCGACTCGGCGCTCATCACCTGGTCGAACTGGCCGAGGTAGTTGAAGACCACCTCGGCGCGCGGCAGCGCCGCCAGTCGCGCACGCTGCCCGGCGTCGCCCAGGTAGCGCAGCAGGCCGTAGCCCAGCCCGCGCCCCGGCACGCCACGCAACTGCCCTCTGACCGACTTCAGCGCCGACTCGGGCTCGGCCCCCGCCTCTACTTCGAGCAGGACGGGGTAGAGGGAGGTGAACCAGCCGACTGTGCGCGAAACGTCGAGGTCGGCCGAGACCTCTTCGCGCCCGTGGCCTTCGAGGTCAACCAGCAACGACCCGCCGCCCGCCCAGGCCGAGAGCGTCTGCGCCAGCGCCGTCAGCAGCACGTCGTTGATCTGCGTGTGGTAAAGCTTCGGGACTTCCTTCAGGAGGAGTTCCGTCTCCTCCCCGTCGAGCGAGAGGGAGACGGTCTGCGCGGAGGCCGCGTCGTTGACGCCGCCCGCGTAATCGACGGGGAGCGGCGCAGCGTCGCGACGGCGACCGTCGAGCCAGTAGCCCAACTCGCTCTGCACCTCCGCGCCGGGCGCGTGCGCCTTCAGCGCCTCGGCCCACTGCTTGAACGAGCTGGTCTTCGGCGGGAGCTGCACGGCGCGGCCTTCGCTCAACTGCTCGTAGGCCGACTGCAAGTCTTCGAGCAGGATGCGCCACGAGACGCCGTCCACGGCGAGGTGGTGGACGGCGATGAAGAGGCGGCCCGGCCGCCCCGCGCCGAGGTCGAAGAGCGCGACGCGCGCGAGCGGCCCTTCCGTCAAATCGAGGCTCTGCTGCAACGCTTCGGCCTCACGCTCGATGGCCGCCGGCTGCTCCGCTGCGGGCACGCCCGACAGGTCAACCAGCTTGAAGGGCACGCCGTCGGTCACGCCCGCGTTGAACTGCTCGAACCCGTTCGGGCCGGGCAGGAAGCGCAGGCGCAGCGCGTCGTGGTGCTCAAGCAGGTGGCGTGTCACGGCCTCAAGCGCGGCGGCGTTCAGGCCCTCCGGCACCCGAAGCAGGATCGCCTGGTTCCAGTGGTGCCGCTCGACCGTCGTGTGCTCGAAGAACCACTGCTGGACGGGCGTGAGCGGCACGGGGCCGGTCACGACGCCCTGCTCGGCGACCCCCTCGGAGGCCGCCTCGGCGACCGAGGCGAGCCCGGCGACGGTCGGGTGCTGGAACAGGTGGCGCGGCGTGATCTTGAGCCCGGCCGCGCGCGCGCGCGTGACGATCTGAATGCTGAGGATGGAGTCGCCGCCCAGCTCGAAGAAGTTGTCGTGGACGCCGACGCGCTCGACGCCGAGCACGTCCGCCCAGATGGCCGCGAGCGCGGACTCCGCGCCCGCCCGCGCCTCCACGTATTCGGCGCCCGCGCCGAGCCGCGCCGCGCCCGGAGCGGGCAGCGCCTTGCGGTCCACCTTCCCGTTCGGCGTCAGCGGGAGCCGTTCGAGCAGGACGAAGGCCGAAGGGATCATGTACTCCGGCACGCGCGAGCCCAGCCACCCGCGCAGCTCCGCGGCCCCGAGCGCCTCGCCGCCCTTCGCCACGAGGTAGCCCACCAGCCGCGCGCCGCCCTCGCCGCCCTCGTCGGCGACGCACACGACGCACGCCTCCTCGACGCCCGCGTGCCCGCGCAGCGCCGTCTCGATCTCGCCCGGCTCGATGCGGTAGCCGCGCACCTTCACCTGCTGGTCTTCGCGCCCGAGGTACTCGATCTGCCCGTCGGGCAGGTAGCGGCACACGTCGCCCGTGCGGTACATACGCCCGCCGGCCGCGCCGAACGGGTCGGGCAGGAACCGCTCGGCCGTCAGGTCGGGCCGCCCCAGGTAACCGCGGGCCAGCCCCGACCCCGCGAGGTAGAGCTGCCCGGCCACGCCCAACGCCACCGGCTGCAACTCGGCGTCGAGGATGTAGGCGCGCGTGTTGGCTACGGGGCGGCCGACGGTCACGCCCGCGCCCCCGCGCTCGACCAGCGCCCAGGTCGAATAGGTCGTGTCCTCCGACGGCCCGTAGAGGTTGTAGACGGCTTCGACCTGCGGCAGCACGTAGAGCGCATCGACCAGCGTCCGCGGCAGCGCCTCGCCCGCGAGGTTGACCGTCCCGACCGAGGCGGGCAGCGCGCCGAGGCGCAGCAGCTCGCGCATGGCCGACGGGACGGTGTTGACGAGCGTCACCTCCCCGGCCGCCGGCAGCACCGGCAGCTCCAGGGCGTTGTCGGCCAGCACGACCTTCCCGCCGCAGGCGAGCGGCGCGAACAGCTCGAAGACCGAGAGGTCGAAGCAGATCGAGGTCGAGGCCAGCACGCCCGATAGCTCTTCGCGGGAGAAGGCCGAGAGCGCCCAGTGCAGGAAGACCGTCAGGCTGTGGTGCGTGACGGCGACGCCCTTCGGCCGTCCCGTCGAGCCCGACGTGTAGATGACGTAGGCGAGATTCGCCGGGTTCAGGGTCGCGGACTCCGCCGGGCTGGCGTAGCCAGGGCTCTGCGCGTTCGTGTCGTGTGCAGGGCGTTCAGCCCGGTCCGTGTCCAGGCACACCACCTGCGCGCGAGCCGCTGGCACGCGGTCGCGCAGGTGCCGCTGGGTCAGCAGCACCGGCGACTGCGTCTGCTCCATGATGTAGGAGAGGCGCTCGCGCGGGTACTGCGGATCGAGCGGCACGTATGCGCCACCTGCTTTGAAGACGGCGAGCATCGCCGCCAGCATCTCCGGCGTCCGTTCCAGGCACAGCCCGACCTTGACCTCCGGCCCGACGCCGAGCCCGCGCAGGCGGCGCGCGAGGGCGGAGACGCGCGCGCCCAATTCCGCGTAGGTCAGGCGACGGTTTCCGTGGACGACGGCCACGGCGTCGGGCGTCAGGCGCACCTGCCGCTCGAAGAGCCGGTTGATGTCGGAGTCGGGAGGGACGGGGCTCGCCGTCCCGTTCCAGTCATGGAGGAGCTGACGGCGCTCCCCGGCGGGCAGGAGCGGCAGCAGGGCGGCGCGGCCGTCGGGCGCGGCGACGACGCCCTCCAGCAGCGTCCGGAAGTTGGCGAGCCAGCGCCGGATCGTCCGCCCGTCGAAGAGGTCTGTGTTGTACTCGCATTCGAGCTTGAGGCCGTCGCCGGTGTCGATGACGTTCAGGTACAGCTCGAACTTGGCGCGGCCGTTGGAGTTCGTCTCGATCTCCACGTCGAGGTCGTGGAACTTGAGGCCCGAGCCGGAGCGGTCGAGGTTGAAGACGGCCGACATCAGCGGCGAGCGCCCGAGGCCGCGCGGGATGTTCAGCTCCTTGACGAGCCGGCCCATCGAGCAGTTCTGGTGCTCGTAGGCGTCGAAGAAGGAGCGCTTGAGCGCTGCGAGGTATTCGCCGAAGGTCTGCGCGGGCGCGAGGCGGCTGCGCAGCGGGAGGGCGTTGATGCAGTAGCCGACCAAGTCCTTCCCGCCGACCTGCGCCTGGCCCGCGGCCAGCGTGCTGACGACGATGTCGTCCTGCCCGCTCAGGCGGTGCAGCAGGACGTTGTAGACGGCGAACAGCGTCAGGAAGAGCGTGGAGCCCTGCCGCCGGCTCAGCCGCTTCAGCTCGTCGTAGACGGGGCCGTCGACGACGCCGAACTCCAGCGCGCCGGCATAGGTCTGCACCGGCGGCCGCGGCCTGTCGGTCGGCAGCTCAAGGACGGGCACGCCGCCGGCGAACTGCTCGACCCAGTATTGAACGTCCCGCCCCTGGCTCTCGTCCTGCTTCCGCTCGGCGAGGAGCCGCGCGTACTCGCTGTATTGCAGCGGCTCGGCGAGCCGCGCGGCGACGCCCTCACACTCCGCCGCGTAGAGGGCGCCCAGCTCGCGCAACATCACGCCGAGCGACCAGCCGTCCACGATGATGTGGTGGATGGTCAGGACGAGCACGTGGTGCGACGCCTCAAGCTTGAGCAGGCGCGCGCGCAGGAGCGGGCCACCCACGAGGTCGAAGGCGCGTCCGGCCTCCGACGCGATCTGCTCGGCGGCCGCGCGGCCGCGCTCTTCGCCCGCGAGCCCCGAGAAGTCGTCCAGCGGGACGGCCAGGCGCAGGGCGGGCGCGATGTTTTGCAGCCCGCCGTCGGGGCTGAAGGTGGTGCGCAGCGCGTCGTGCCTATCGACGAGCTGTTGCAGCGCCCTGCGCATCTGTTCGGGGCGCAGCGGGCCGCGCAGGTGCAGGCTGATGGACTCGTTGTAAGCCTGCGACGCGCTCTCCTCCACCTGCGTGAGGAACCAGAGCTGCCGCTGCCTGTCGGTGGCCGGCAGGGTGAGCGCCGCCCTCCCGGCGACCTCCCCGCCGCGTCGGGCCGCGTCTGCCTCGGCGTCGGCCGCGGGGACTTTCTCCGGGCTCCGCGGGGAGTCGGCCGCGCGCGTCGCGGGCCGTCCCTGTCCGTCGGACGCCCCCGGCGCGGGGATGAAGTCCGCCTCGCGCAGCTCTGCGACGGACTGCTTGACGGCGCCGACGACGAAGTCGAGGTCGGCCTCCGCGTGCGCCGTGGAGAGGAAGCGGGTCGCGCCCTCCCAGACGAAGACGCCCTTGTCGATCAGGTGGTAGTTGAAGAGCTCCAGGTAGCGCATCCGGCGCTCGGCCTGAAGGTTGAAGAGCGAGCCGAAGTGCGTCAGGCGGAGCGGCACGTCATCCTCGCGGAAATAGTTGTTGAGCCTGGCGACCAGCCCCGCCGTGCGCTCGTTGAGCTGCGCTTGCAGCGCGGGGCCGCTGGCCTTGAGGTGTTCGAGCACGGCCTTAGCCGCGGCCATCGTGAGCGGGTGCTTGAAGAACGTCCCGGCGTAGAAGGTTTGGCCGGCGCGCGGGTAGGAGGCGTCGCCGAACTGCCACGCGCCGCCGTCGACGGCGTCCATGAAGGCGGCCCTGCCGGCCAGCACGCCGACGGGCATCCCGCCGCCGACGACCTTGCCGTAGGTCGCCAAGTCGGCCTCGACGCCGAACCAGGCTTGCGCCCCGCCGGGGTGAATGCGGAAGCCCGTAATCACCTCGTCGAAGATGAGGGCGGCGCCCGACTCGGAGGTGAGCCGTCGCAGCTCGTGCAGGAACTCGCGCGGCTGCAAGTCGAGGCGGCGGCTCTGGACGGGCTCGACCAGCACGGCGGCCAGCTCGTGCGCGTGCGCCTTCAGAAGCTCAAGCGAGCGCGGGCTGCCGTACTCAAGCACGAGCAGGTCCGAGACCATGCCCGGCGTGATGCCGGGGGAGAGCGGCGAGCCGTGCGGCCCGCCGTCGCCCTGCGCGGGCCGGACGAGCGTGCCGTCGAAGCTGCCGTGGTAAGAGCCGGCGAAGAGCGCGACCTTGCCGCGACCCGTGACGGCGCGGGCGACGCGCAGGGCCGCCATCACGGCCTCGGTGCCCGAGTTGCAGAAGATGGCGCGCTCCATCCCCGTCAGCTCGCAGAGCAGCTCGGCGGCGCGGCCGGCCTCGGCGGACTGCGGGCCGAGCTGCACGCCCAGCTCGAACTGCTCCCGCACGGCCTCCTGGACGAAGGCCGGGCCGTGGCCGAAGAGGTTGACGCCGAAGCCCATCGTCAGGTCGACGTACTCGTTGCCGTCCACATCCCAGATTCTCGAACCCGACGAGCGTTCGCCGATGATCTGGTAGACCAGCTCTTTCCAGCGCAGGCGGAAGCCGAGCGCGGCGCGCGGGTCGGCCAGCGCGCGGCGGTAGAGCTGCGTGCGGCGCTTCGACTCGCGCGTGCGCTCGTTGTAGCGCGCCGTGAACTCGCTCAGGTACTTCTGCTGGCGCGGGCTCAGCCCGCCCTGCGCCCCCACTTCGAGCGGGCGGAAGGGCACGAAGGGCTCGGCGTCGGACTTCGTCCCCTCGGACGGCGCGCGACCCAGAGGCTTCGCGACCCTCGCCGCGGCCGTCGCCGGGGCGGCCGCGGCCTCCGCGGGCGGCGGCGCGGCGTGTGTGCCGTTCGCGGGCGCCGCGGCCGGGGCCGACGGCCGGCTGCGCAGGACATCGAGCAGTTGAGACGTGACCTGTATCTGCTGCGCCAGTATGCGCTCCAGCGCCGAGTCCCTGGCCGACGCGGTGACTTGGGCGGACGCCGCGGCGACGTGGGCCGCGGGCTGTGCGGCGGCCGCGGGCGTCGCGGCCACGCCCGGCGTATCAGCTTCGACGGCCTCCGGGGCCGGGGTCGCCTGCGGCGCGGGCGCCGGGGCGGGCTCGGCGAAGAACTCCGCGGGCAACTCCTGCTCAAGGTAGGAGCAGAGCGCGTTGAGCGTCGAAAGCTCGTCGTAGAGGACGCGGAACGGAATCTCCAGGCCGAAGCGCTCCTGCAACAACTGGCTCGCCTGAACCAGCAGCAGCGAATCGACGCCGAGGTCGATGAACGACTCGTCGGCCGCTATCTCGGCCTCCTCCACGCCGGTCAGCTCGCCGACCAGCGTCTTCAAAATCGCCAGCACCTTCTCCCTGCGCGGGAAGGAAGGCGTCACAGTCTCTCGCTCGGGCGTCATATGCGGGATGTCCTCGCGGGTCGCGGCCGAAGGCGCTTGACCCTGTGGGGTTGACTCGCTCGGGTCCGCCTGTCGGGCGGCGGGTGGCGTCTGCTGCTCGGGCGGGGCGCTCTGTTTCGCGCCCCCGATCCAGTGCTTTTTCCTCTCGAAGGGGTAGGTCGGCAGGGGGATGCGGCGGCGGCGTTCGCCCTGGTGAACCGCCTCCCAATCGACCCGCACGCCTGCGAGCCAGAGCCGGCCCAGCGCCGTGAGCACGGCACTCTCGTCCGACTCGCCCTTGCGCGGATCGCCCAGCGTCGAGAGCGCCACGCGGGCCGCCGACGGCGCGAGGTTGCGCGCGGCCAGCGCGCGCAGTGTCTGCCCCGGCCCCACTTCGAGCAGGATGGCGTTGGGCTCTTTCGCCAGCGTCGCGACGCCCTCGGCGAAGCGCACGGGCTTGAGCAGGTGGTTGGCCCAGTAGCGCGGGTCGGTCGCCTCCTCGCCCGAAATCCAAGTCCCCGTCACGTTCGACACGTAAGGGATCTTCGGCGCGTGGAGTTCGACCTGACTCACCCTCGCGACGAACGGGCGGAGCGCCGGCTCCATCATCGGCGAGTGGAAGGCGTGCGAGGTGGCGAGGCGGCGGCAGCCCTGCGCCGCGCCGACGCGCGCCTCGAACTCCGCGAGCGACCTCTCCGGCCCGGAGACGACGCACAGCGACGGCGCGTTGACGGCGGCGATTGCGAGCCCGCCCGCGAGCAGCGGCTCGACCTCCGCGGCCGGCAGGGGCACGGCGAGCATCCCGCCCTCCGGCACCCTCTGCATCAGCAGCCCGCGCGCCGCCACCAGCGCCAGGGCGTCCTCCAGCGAGAAGACGCCCGCCAGGCAGGCCGCGACGTACTCGCCGAGGCTGTGGCCGATCATCGCCTCGGGGCGCAGCCCCCACTTCATCCACAGACGCGCCAGCGCGTACTCGACGACGAACAGCGCCGGCTGCGCCGCGGAGGTCTGGTTCAGCCTGTGTGCGGCCGAGGCCGCGTCCCCTTCCGCGGGGAAGAGCAGCTCCCTCAGGTCGAGCTGGAGGTGCGGGCGCAGCAAGTCCGCGCACAGGTCAACCTCTTCGCGCAGCAGCGGCTCGACCTCGTAGAGGTCGCGCGCCATGTTCACGCGCTGCGCGCCCTGGCCGGGGAACATGAAGACGAGCGGCCGGTGCCCCGGCTCGTGCGCGGCCGTCAGGACGTTCTTCGCCGCGGGCGACTCAAGGGACTTGAGCGCCTCCTCGCGGTCGCGGCAGACGACGACGCGGCGGTGCGCGAAGGCGCGGCGGCCGACCTGTAAGGTGTAGGCCACGTCGGCCAGGTTCCAGGAGAAGTCGCGCTTGAGGTGCTCGGCGAGGCCGGCGGTCGCCGCGTCGAGCGCCGCGGGCGTCCGCGCCGAGATGACGAGCAACTGGCCGCGCCGGGACTCCTCGGTCAACTCGGGGGCCGGCGACTCTTCGAGGATCACGTGCGCGTTGGTGCCGCCCATGCCGAACGAGCTGACGCCGGCGCGGCGCGGCGCGTCACCCGCCTTCCACTCCGACAGCGTGTGGTTGACGTAGAAGGGGCTCTCCTCAAGCTTGAGGTGCGGGTTCGCGCTGTTGAAGTGGAGGCTCGGCGGCAGCAGACGGTGCTTGAGCGCCAACACCGTCTTGATGAGCCCGACCACGCCCGCGGCGGCGTCCAGGTGGCCGATGTTCGTCTTCACCGAGCCGACGCCGCAGAAGTTCTTCTTCGCCGTTCGCGCGCGGAAGACCTGCGTGAGCGCGGCCACCTCTATCGGGTCGCCGATCTCCGTCCCCGTCCCGTGCGCCTCGACGTAGCTGATGCCCTCGGGTCCGACCCCGGCGAGCGCCTGCGCCTCCGCGATGACGCGCGCCTGCCCTTCGACGCTCGGCGCCGTGTAGGCGGCCTTCAGGGAACCGTCGTTGTTGACGGCCGAGCCCTTAATCACGGCGTGCACCGTGTCGCCGTCGGCGAGCGCGCGGCCGAGGAGCTTGAGCACGACGACGCCGACGCCGTTGCCGGAGAGCGTCCCGCGCGCGTCGGCGTCGAAGGCGCGGCAGTGGCCGTCGGGCGAGTTAATGCCCCCGGGCTGGTAGAGGTAGCCGCCGCGGTGCGGCACGCGGACGGTGACGCCGCCGGCCAGCGCCACGTCGTTCTCGCCGCTGAGCAGCGATTGGCAGGCGGCGTGGACGGCGACCAGCGAGCTGGAGCAGGCCGTCTGGACGGCCATGCTCGCGCCCTTCAGGTCGAGCTTGTAAGAGACCCAGGTGGGCAGGTGGTCTTTGTCGTTCCCGAGCATGGCGCGGAAGTCGCCGACCGCCCTCAGCTCGTCCTGGTGCGCGTAGAGGTTGAAGAGGTACGTGCTGAGGCTCGCCCCGGCGTAGACGCCGACGCGCGCACGCGCCGACTCGGAGACGTACCCGGCCGCCTCCAGCGCCTCCCAGGCGCACTCCAGGAAGAGCCTGTGCTGCGGGTCGGTGATGGCCGCCTCCTTCGGGGAGAAGCCGAAGAAGGCCGCGTCGAAGCCGTCGATCTCTTCCAGCACGCCGGCCGCCTTGACGTAGTGCGGGTTGCGGAGCAGGGCTTCGCTGACGCCGCGCTCGCGCAGCTCCTCGTCCGTGAAGAACGTAATGGACTCCACGCCGTCGCGCAGGTTGGCCCAGAACTCCTCGACGTTGCGCGCGCCGGGAAAGCGTCCCGCCATCCCGATGACCGCGATCTCATCCCCGTGCTCGAACGAATCGGCGTTGCCCATGCTCTTCACCTTGAAACGGCTGGCGGTTACCCGGCGTTGAGTTGCTTGTCACGCTGCTGCCTGCGCCGCCGCGCCGACTGGCGCTGGGCGGTGGCGCGCTCGCCGCTCTCCTCGAAGGCGGGCCGTGCGGGCTCGCCCTGTCGGAGGTACTCGGCGAGCGAGCTGACGGTCGGGTACTGGAACATGTCGACGAGCGACAGCTCCCGGCCGACGAGCGCCGCCAGCCGCTCGTGCGCCTGCACGGCGAGCAGCGAGTGGCCGCCGAGGTCGAAGAAGTTATCGTTGACCCCGACGCGCTCGACGCGCAGCAGCTCCTTCCAGACGGAGGCGACCGTCCGCTCCAGCTCCGTCCGGGGCGCTTCGAAGGCGGCCTGCGAGACCGCCGCCCGCCCCTCGCGCCTGGCGGCCGCCCGATCCACCTTGCCGTTCGGCGTCAGCGGCATCCGTTCGAGCACGACGTACGCGCCGGGGACCATGTAGGGCGGCAGCTTCGACTTCAGATGGAACTGCAAGTCGGAAGGCGTGAGCGCCTCCGGCTGAGCGGGGACGACGTAGGCCACGAGCCTCTTGTCCGCGCCCGTGTCGTCAACCAGCACGAGCGCCTCCTTGACCGACGGGTGCGTGAGCAGCGCCGCCTCGACCTCGCCCGGCTCGATGCGGAAGCCGCGGATCTTGACCTGTTGGTCCCCGCGCCCGAGGTACTCGATCTGCCCGTCGGGCAGGTAGCGGGCGAGGTCGCCCGTGTGGTAGAGGCGCCCGCCGTCGCCGCCGAACGGGTCGGGCACGAACCGCTCGGCCGTCGCCGCGGGCCGCTTCAGGTAGCCGCGCGCCAGACCGTCGCCGCCCATGTAGAGTTCGCCGGCCACGCCGATAGGCACCGGCCGCATGCGCGGATCGAGGACGTAGGCGCGCGAGTTGGCGACGGGCCGGCCGATGGTCACGCCCGCGCCCCCGCGCTCGACCAGCGCCCAGGTCGAGTAGGTCGTGTCCTCCGACGGCCCGTAGAGGTTGTAGAGCCGCTCCACCTGCGGCAGCGCGTAGACGGCCTCGGCCAGGGGGCGCGCCAGCGCCTCGCCCGCGAGGTTGACCGTCACGACCGAGGCGGGCAGCGCGCCGAGGCGCAGCAGCTCGCGCATGGCCGACGGCACCGTGTTGACCAGCCTCACCTCCTCGGCCGCCGCCAGCGCCGGCAGGTGCAGCACGTTCTCCGCGAGGATGAACTTGCCGCCGAGACTGAGCGGGAGGAACAGCTCGAAGACCGAGAGGTCGAAGCAGATCGAGGTCGAGGCCAGCACGCCCGACAGCTCCTCCTTCGAGAAGACCTCGGCCGCCCATTGCAGAAGGGCGACGGCGGGCGCGTGCGGGATGGCTACGCCCTTGGGCTGACCCGTCGAGCCGGAGGTGAAGATCACGTAGGCCAGATTCTCCGGCTCCACGCGGCTCTGCGGGTTCTCCTCCGGCCCGGCCGCGATCGTCTCCCAGTCGGCGTCGAGCCAGACCTGCCGGCCTTCGTAGGCGGGGAACAGCGCGGCGTGCTCGCGCCTGGTGAGCAGGACCGGGGCCTGCGTCTTCTCAAGGATGTGTGCGAGGCGCTCGTGCGGGTACGCGAGGTCGAGCGGGACGTATGCGCCGCCGGCCTTCAGGATACCGAACAGCCCGACGATCATCTCCGCCGAGCGCTCCATGCAGACGGCGACGCACGTCTCGGGGCCGACGCCGCACGCCTGCAAGTGGTGCGCGAGTTGATTCGCGCGGCGGTTCAGCTCCGAGTAGGTGACGCGCTCTTCGCCGAAGACGAAGGCGGTCGCGTCCGGGGTGCGCGCGGCCTGCTCCTCGAACGTCTGGTGGAGGCGGAGGCCCTGCGGGTAGTCGGCCTCCGTGTCGTTGAAGTCGGAGAGGAGTTGCCGGCGCTCGGGCGCGGTGAGGAGGGGCAGGTCTGCGACGCACCGCCCGGCGTCGGCGACGACCGCTTCGAGCAGTTCGCGGTAGTGGCCGACGAGCCTCTCGATCGTCGATGCGTCAAAGAGGTCGGTGCTGTACTCGACGGTTCCGGTCAGCACCCGGCCCGACTCGGCCATGTGGAGCCCCAGGTCGAACTTCGACGTGTGGTTCTCCACGCTCAGCGGCTTCAACTTCAGCCCCTCAAGCTCAAGCGAGCCCGCGTCGGCATTCTGCATCGCGAACGCCACCTGGAAGAGCGGCGTGCGGCTCAGGTCGCGCTCGGGCTGCAACCGCTCGACGAGCAGCTCGAAGGGCAGCTCCTGGTGCGCGTACGCCCCGAGGGCCGCCTCCCGCGTCCGCCGCAACAGCTCGCGGAACGTCGGCGCGCCCGAGAGGTCCCCGCGCA
>DASVQJ010000022.1:0-19430 GCA_036389235.1 Pyrinomonadaceae bacterium
ACGCCCGTCTACAACTGGGCCGTCTCGGACGGCAAGATCATCTCGGGGCAGGGGACGGCGACGATCACCGTGGACACGGCGGGGCTCGCCGGGCGGCCCATCACGGCGACCGTCGAGGTCGCGGGCTACAACCTCGAGTGCCGCGCGCGGTGCCAGGCCGCGGTGCCCGCGCCGCCCAACCCGACGAAGTTCGACGAGTTCGGCGAGGTCGCGCGCGACGACGAGAAGGCGCGCCTCGACGTCTTCGCCATCGAGTTGCAGAACAGCCCGGGCGCTCAGGGGTACATCATCGGCTACGGCGGCAGCGGCCGGCGCTCCGCCACGGGCCAGCAGCGCGCGCAGCGCGCGCGCGACTACATGGTCACCACGCGCGGCATCGACGCCTCGCGCATCGTCACCCTCGACGGCGGCCAGCGCACGAGCGGCTCGCTCCAGCTCTGGCTCGTCCCGCCCGGCGCCACCCCGCCGCGGCCGTGAGAGGAAGTAGACAGTAGACAGTAGTCAGTAGCCGGTAGGGAAGAGGTAAAGGCAGCGCGGCTCTCGTCATCAACCGATGAGAGCCGCGCTGCCTGTTTTCCTACTGGCTACTGACTACTGTCTACCGTCTACCTCCTCGGGTAGAGCGGGCTCGATGTGGAGAGGCGGCTGACGGAGGCCGGCAGCGCCGACTCGCCCTGGAGGAGCACCTGCTCCTCTTTGAACTTCATCGAGCTGGGCTCGACCATGTTCGAGGCCCACGCCGGCTCGTTGGCGAAGCTGTCGCACATGAGGTGGCCGTCGCTCATCAGGTGGCCGTCGCTCATCAGGTGGCCGCTGCCGAAGGCGTAGCCCTCGCTCATCAGGATGGCGTCGCTCATGAGGTGGCCGTCGCCGAAGAGGATGGCGTCACCCAGCAGGTGGCCGTCGCTCATCAGGTGGCCGCTGCCGAGGATGCTGTTCGGCGCGACCGTGTGCCCGTCGGAGAGGATGTACGTGCCGTCCGGCAGGAGGCGCCCGCCGGCCATCACCCAGCCGTCCGTGAGCGTGCTGCCGTCGGGCAGGCGGAAGCCCTCGGTCAGCGTCAGGCGCTCGTCGAAGGCCACGCCCTCGACCCAGATGACGCCGTTGTTGAGCGGCATCGCCTCGCCGGCTATCGGGGAGGTCAGGCCGAGCGTGGAGTAGGTCGTGTTCTTCGACGTGATGAGGTCGTCGCCCGGCGCGGCGCGGTGGGCGTCCTTGCGAATCGCCCCGGCGACGGTGACCGCGGCGCTCGCGTTCAACTCGCCCGCGCCCTCGGTGATGACGCGCTCGAAGTGCGACATCCGCCCGTCGGCGACCGACTGCTCGTAGGCGGGCAGGCGCTGCGCCGTCCTCATCAGCAGGGCCTTCACCATCGAGGGCGTCAGGGAGGGGTTGGCCTCGACCATCAGCGCGGCCGCGCCCGCCACGGCCGGCGCGGCGAAGGACGTCCCGCTCATCACGCGGTACGTGCCGGTGGCGACCGGCTTGTTCGTGCTCGTGTCGCCGCTCACCAGAGTCCCCAACAGACCGCCGCCGCCCGAAGAGGTGTAGCTGCTGCTCGCCGTCGGCGAGGTCGAAGCCGTCTCGGCCGCGCCGAGCTTGTTGCCGGGCGCGACGAGGTCGGGCTTCATCCCGCCGTCGACGAGCGTCGGCCCGCGCGACGAGTAGGTGGCGACCAGGTCGTCCGAGCGCGCCGCGGTCTGCTGCGTGTTCGTCGCGCCGACCGTGATGACGCGCGGCGAGTTGGCCGGCGAGAGAATCCCGCCGTAGATGGTGCGGCCCTGCGCGTCCTTGCCCCAGTTGCCCGCGGCCACGACGACGACGATGCCGGCGTCCACGGCGCGCGCGAGCGCCTGGCACAAAGGGTCCGTCTTGTAGCTCTGGGCGGGCGGCGCGCCCAGGGAGAGGTTCATCACGCGCACGTTGTAGGTCTTCTTGTTCTTGACGACCCAGTCCACGGCCTTGATGACGTTCGAGACCTTGCCCGCCCCGTACGAGTCGAGCACGCGCACGTCGATGAGGTTGGCGTTGGTGGCGATGCCGCCGTAGGTCTGCGCGCCCGCGTTCTGCGCGGCGTATTCCTCGCTCGCCTGGCCCGACCCGGCGGCGACGCCGGCCGTGTGCGTGCCGTGGCCGTACACGTCGTCGGTGCGCCCCTCGCCCGTGAAGTCAACGTGCTTGAGGACGCGCGGGTAGGAGGCGAGGTACTTCTGGGCGAGGAGCCCCAACCCCAGCGTGCCCGAGGAGTAGCGCCACTCGTAGCCCGCGAACTCGGCCGCGTCCGGCGGGCTGATGCCGCTGTCGAGGACGGCGATGCCGACCTTGTTCCCGCCGCCGCCGTCCGCCAGCGCCTCGTTGCCCGCCGGCAGGAGCTTGCTCGCGCCCGTCGAGACCTCGTGGTGGCTCGTGTTGTCGAAGCCCGCCGCGGTCGAGCGCACGTCCTGGTCGGAGGAGACCCAGGAGACGTCTTCGCGCGCCGAAAGCTCCGCCAGCTTCTCGACGGGCACGTCGGCGACGACGAGCCCGAGCGAGTCCAGCTCGGCCGAGACCCGCGCGCCCGCGCCGCGGAGCGCCTCGGCCGCCGACGCGCCCGCCTCGCCGTCCGCCGCGCGCACGATGACGCGCGCCGTCTCGCCCGCGCCCTGCCTCGCGTTGTTGACCCGCGCCAGCAGGTCGTCGGTCATCTTCTTCAAAGCGCGCCGCGGCGCGCCCTGCGCGGGAGACTTCGCGGAGGCCCGGGGCGCGCCGGCGAACGGGGTCAAGAGAGAGAGCGTGGCGAGCACCGCGATTAATCTGTTTCTGTTTCTCAAAGTCTGCTCCTCCGCAGTGTGACTGGCCCGGCCGCCTCGCGTCAGGTATCCGGGTGACACGGGGCACGGGGGCAACGCGCATGCCGCCGCGGAAACTCTGAAGAAAGACGCGCCCGCCCCCCGGCTTCAATCAGGCTGACGGGAGGCGTTGACCGGTTTTCTGTCAGGAAGAACGCGCGGTCAGGCGGTTGCCGTTTGCACGTCAGGGAAATAGAATCGCGCGAGCGGATAAACTTTCACTCTCAGGCAGGACGGACGGACACTTAAGGACTTGGCCGAAGGTCAGTCAGAAGGGGCGGGGCGCACGGGCGTGTGCCGCCACTGCGGGGCGCTCGTGGGCGCGGGCGAGGGGCGCTGCCTGATGTGCGGCACGCCGGTGGCGCGCGCCGACGTGAGGCCGCCGCGCGTGCCGCACGCCGACCCCGAGACCCTGCGCTTCCTCCGCGCGGTCATCTCGCGCCCGGCCACCTTCACCTTCGTCTTCCTCGTCGCCAACGTCTTCCTCTACCTTCTGATGTGGCTCTCGGGCGGCGCGGCCGGCGAGGTGCTGCGCGCGTACGGCGCGAAGGTCAACTACCTCATCGACCACGACGGACAGTGGTGGCGCTTCGTCACGCCCATCTTCCTGCACGTGCAACTGCCGCCGCAGTTGGTGGAGCCCGGCCTGCTGGGGGTGCTGCTGGCGAACATGCACCTGCTGTCGAACATGTACGGGCTCTTCATGCTCGGGCCGTACGTGGAGAAGCTCTACGGGTCGGCGCGCTTCGTCGTCTTCTGGATTCTGACCGGGATCGCGGGCGTCCTGGCGAGCTACCTCGCGGTGCGGCCCGGTTGGGCGCGCGGCGCGCTCGGGCAGTTCCTCTTCAAGCCGTACGACACGGCGTCGGCCGGGGCCTCCGGCGCGCTCTTCGGGCTGATGGGCGTGCTCTTCGTCTTCGGCATCAAGTACCGGCGCGAGCTGCCCGAGGGCCTGAAGCGCGCGTTCGGGACGGGGTTGATGCCGACGCTCGGCATCAACCTCTTCATCGGCTACGTCGCGCGGCAGTACATCGACAACGCGGCGCACCTGGGCGGGCTGGCGGCGGGGATGGGGCTGGCGCTCGCGGTCGGCTACAAGCGGCCGGGCGCGCGCGGCCCCGTCGCGCACGCGTGGCACGCGGCGCAGGTCGCCTGCCTCGCGCTCGTCGCCGTGAGCTTCCTGATGGTCGCGCGCCACTTCGACGCGCCCCCGCCGCGCCTGTCGAATTTGACCGAGCGCGCGCGCAACCTGGGCAGGTCGCCCGTCCGCCCCTACATCGAGGCGGTCAACGCCGGGCAGACCTCGCTCTTGAACTTCCTGCGCGGCGACGCGGGCGCGCCGCTGGCCGCGGCGGCCGAGAAGTTGGAGCAGGCGCCCGCGCCCACCCCCGAGTCGGACGCGCTGCGGCAGGAGTTGAAAGCGCTCGTCGCGCGCGCGCGCGACACGGCGGGCGACAGGTCTCTGAAACCCGACGAGCGCGAAGGGCGCCTGCGCCAACTCGACGCGGACCTCCACGGCTGGCAGGAGCGCTTCGCGCAGTGGGTCGACACCGAGGGCGCGGAGTTCGGCGTCGGCATGCAGAAGCCGGACGCGCCCGCCGGGGAGAAGAAGTAACCGGATTTTAGATTTTTGATTTGCGCTTTAAGAAGCTCTCGGACTCGGGAGCCGCCGGTTGACGGCCCCCAAATCAAAAATTCTAAAACCAAAAATTTCCGAACAGGAGAATATGAAGAGATGGAGATTAACAAAGTCGGCGTGCTCGGCTGCGGGCTGATGGGCTCCGGCATCGCCCAGACCGCGGCGGCGGCCGGTTGCGAAGTCCTCGTGCGCGAGGTGACGCAGGACTTGTGCGACCGCGGCTTCGCCGGGATAGAGAAGTCTCTGGCCAAGTTCGCCGAGAAGGGCACGATCACCGCCGAGCAGCAGGCCGAGATACGCGGCCGCATCCGGGGCACGACCTCGCTCGAAGACCTCAAGGACTGCGACATCGTCGTCGAGGCCATCGTCGAGAACCTCGAAGCCAAGCGCGACACGTACAACCAGCTCGACGGCGTCTGCAAGCCCGAGACCATCTTCGCCTCGAACACCTCCTCGCTCTCGATCACGGAGATGATGACGGCCACCAGGCCCGAGCGGCAGGCGCGCTTCGTCGGCCTGCACTTCTTCAACCCCGTGCCCCTAATGAAGCTGGTCGAGGTCGTCCGCACCATCCTCACCGACGAGGAGGTCTACGAGTCGGCCGTCGAGTTCGGCCGCAAGCTCGGCAAGGTGCCCGTGCGCGCGGGCGACAAGTCGGGCTTCATCGTCAACCGCCTGCTCGTCCCCTACCTGCTCGACTCGATCCGCGCGCTCGAAGAGGGCGTCGGCAGCATCGTCGACATCGACAACGGCATGAAGCTGGGCTGCGGCCACCCGATGGGGCCGCTCACTCTGCTCGACTTCGTGGGCCTCGACACGACCTACTACATCGCCGAGATCATGTTCGAAGAGTTCCGCGAGAAGCGCTTCGCGCCGCCGCCGCTCCTCAAGCGCATGGTCAAGGCCGGCCTCTACGGCCGCAAGACCGGCCGCGGCTTCTACGACTATACAGACCCGAAGAAGCCCGTGCCGATGAGCCTCGTCTGAGCGCCGCCGTACGCGGTCGGCGCGCATTCTGCGATAAGCTGTCGGGACGTAACCACGGTCGCACGCGATGGCGGTCAGAACCGCCCGCGGTAGCGGGTGGGCCGCTGCGACGCCGTACCACCGAATTACAATGACCCGCCCGCTACCGCGGGTGGTTCTGACCTGACTTACGAACAAAGGGGGCAGCGATGGGCGAGCAGAAGTCGCACGCGTTAACTCTGGAGTCCGGCGGCGCGCCCGCGGACTTCTCGAAGGGCTCGATCTTCTTCGTCGGGACGGCGACGGTGATCCTCCGCTACGCGGGCTTCACGATTTTGACCGACCCGAACTTCCTGCACGCGGGCGACCACGTGCACCTCGGCTACGGGCTGACGGCCGAGCGCCTGACGAACCCTGCGCTCGACATCGAACAACTCCCGCCGCTCGACTTCGTCGTGCTCTCGCACTACCACGGCGACCACTTCGACCGCATCGCCGAAGAGCGCCTGCGCAAGGACGTGCCCGTCGTCACGACCGAGCACGCCGCCGGGGAGCTGAAGGGCAAGGGCTTCACCGCGCCGGTCGCGCTCGACACCTGGGACTCCGTGACGGTCGAGAAGGGCGGCGCGCGCGTGCGCGTCACGTCGCTGCCGGGGCGCCACGGGCCGCCGGTCGTCGAGAAGTTCCTGCCGCCCGTGATGGGCTCGATGCTGGAGTTCGAGTCGGGCGCGGGGCGCGCGGCGCTGCGGCTCTACATCACCGGCGACACGCTCGTCTTCGACGACCTGGGCGAGATACCGAAGCGCTACCCCGACATCGACCTCGGCCTCTTCCACCTCGGCGGCACGACCATCATGGGGATACTTCTGACGATGGACGCCGAGCAGGGCGTCGAGGCCGTCAAGCTCATCAACCCGAAGAAGGTGATTCCGATCCACTACAACGACTACGAGGTCTTCAAGTCGCCGCTCGAAGACTTCAAGCGCGCCGCGGCCGAGGCGGGGCTCGCCGAGCGCATGATCTATCTCAGCCACGGCGAGACCTACGACTTCGAGGTGCCGGCCGCGCGCTGGCAGCAGGGCGCGACGCCTTGACGTGGGAAGCGGGAGAGGGGGACGCGCGCCGCGCCGACGGCTCGGTCCTCGCCGAAGAACGCGGCGCGCTCCTCTTCGTCCGGCTCGAACGGCCCGCGAAGCGCAACGCCCTGACGCGCGCCATGCTCGAACGCCTCGACGAAATCTTCGCGGGCGTCGCGTCGCGTCAAGACCTGCGCGCGGTAATCCTCGGCGGCGCCGGCCCCGACTTCTGCGCGGGCACGGACATCTCAGAACTCGAAGCGTTGGACGAGGCGGCCGCGCTCGCGAAGGCCGTGCGCGGGCAGGAGGTCTGCGACCGTATAGAGCTGTGCGGCACGCCCGTCATCGCCGCCGTGCAGGGCGCGGCCGCGGGCGGCGGCTGCGAGCTTGCGCTCGCCTGCCACCTGCGCGTGGCGTCGACGGACGCGCGCTTCAGCCTCCCCGAAGCGCGCCTCGGCGTGATGCCCGCCTACGGCGGCACGCAGCGCCTCGCGCGCGCCGCCGGCAACGGGCGCGCCCTCTCCGCGATGCTCGCGGGCGAAGAGATGAACGCGGAAGAGGCCCGCAAGTTCGGCCTCGTCAACCGCGTCGTCGAGCCCGTGCGTCTTATCGCCGAAGCCGAATCACTCGCGCAATCCATCACCGACAACGCCGCCCCGCTCGCCGCACGCGCCTGCCTCCAGGCCGTCACGCGCGGCGCGCGCCTCCCCCTCGGCGAAGCCCTCCGCCTCGAAGCCGAACTCTTCGCGCGCCTCTTCTCGACGGAGGACGTGCGCGAAGGCACCCGCGCCTTCCTCGAAAAACGCAAACCCGTCTTCAAAGGAAAGTAGGCAGTAGGCAGTCGAAAGGCAGAAGGGTTGAGCCCCGGAGGGGCGAAATGTTTATAGCCCAGGGCTGCTCATGAATTCGACAAGCTCCGTAGGAGCGGCGCGTCGCGTGTCGCCCCTGACGGGGCTCGGGGTTAATTTAAGCTCATTGACTATAAACATCCCGCCCCTCCGGGGCTTCTCACACTGCTTTTAACCGGCTGCCGACTACCGGCTACTGACTACTGTCTACTTTCTTCCCCTCACTTGTTTCTCGCCACTCACTTTTCTATACTGCCTTCAGTTCTTAACTCCCACGTGATTCGGAGAAGTTGGGGAAGACTTTGGAGCCTGTGACGCATCAGGGGCGGTTGAGCGCCGGGGGCTTTCGCTTCGCGCTGGTCTCCAGCCGCTGGAACGACTTCCTGACGGCGCGCCTCGTCGAGGGCGCGCTCGACGCGCTCGAACGGCTGGGGGCGGAGGAGGGCGCGGTCGAGCACTTCCGCGTGCCCGGCTCGTTCGAGATTCCGCTGGCGGCGCTCAAGGCCGCGCAGTCGGGGCGCTTCGACGCCGTCGTCTGTCTGGGCACGGTCATCCGCGGGCAGACGCCGCACTTCGAGTACGTGGCGGGCGAGGTCACGAAGGGCGTCGCGCACGTCGGGCTTCAGACGGGCGTGCCCGTGCTCTACGGCATCGTCACCGCCGACACCTTAGAGCAGGCCATCGACCGCGCGGGGGTTAAGGCCGGGAACAAGGGGTTCGAGGCCGCCATGTCGGCCGTCGAAATGGTTAATCTGTTGAAATCAGTGAATGGTGAATAGTAAATGGTGAATGGGAACTGCCTTAATCCATTCACCATTTACTATTCACCATTCGCCAGCATTTATTCATATGGGTTCAAGGCGTAAGGCGCGCGAGTGCGCCTTGCAGATGCTCTTTGCGGCGGATTTAGGTGGCGCGGCCGTCCGGCCGGACGACCTCGTCCGCTCTTACTGGGACGAACTGGGCGAGCCGGAGATGGACGAGGGCGCGCGCGAGTTCGCGACCCGCCTCGCCGTGGGCGCGCTCGCGCACCTGGAAGAGATCGACGAGCGGATCCGCTCGCGCGCCGAGCACTGGCGCATCTCGCGCATGGCCGTCGTGGACCGGAACATCCTCCGCATGGCCGTCTACGAGTTCCTCCACGAGCAGACGCCGCGCACGGTCGCCATCAACGAGTCGCTGGAGATCGCGCGCCGCTTCTCGACCTACGAGGCCACGCAGTTCATCAACGGCATCCTCGACGCCATCAAGCGCGACCTCGACCGCGAGCGCCCGCAGGAGGACGCCGTCGCGCACCCGGACGAGGAGCCGCCCGGCGGCGGCGACGACCGGCAGGCCGAAGGCGAAAGTAAAGTAGCCAGTAGTCAGTAGTCAGTAGTCAGTAGTAGTCTAAGAGGCGGTGCGTCTCGGCCGTGCGGCAGGCGCATCGCCTCTTGTCTTTCCTACTGTCTACTGACTACTGTCTACTGGCTACTCTTTTTCATGGACGAACGCCTGCTCAGAGAGTTCCTGGCCGAAGCCGAAGACCTCATCGAGGAGTTGTACGGCGACGTGGCCGAATTGCGCGAGCGGCGGGGCGAGGGGCCGGCGCGGCGCGAGCTCGTGGCGCGCACCTTCCGGCACGTACACACCGTGAAGGGGACGGCCGCGGCCGCCGGGCTCGACGCGGCGGGGCGCGTGGCGCACGAGTTCGAGTCGCTGCTCGACGCGGTGCGCCGCGGGCGCGCGCCGCTCGACGACGAGGCGCTCGACGCGTGCGAGGAGGCCGTCGGCGTGCTGGCCGAGGGCCTGGACGCCGCGGCGCGCGGCGGCGAGTGGGCGGTGCCCGCGCGGCTCGTCGAGCGTCTGCGACGGCTGGCGGCTCACGGGCCGCCGGCCGCGGCTGCCGCGGGCGCGGCGGAGGAGCTTTTGCCGCCGGAGGTCGCGCGGGCCTTGAGCGCGCCCGAACGTCAGCGCTTAGGCGAGGCGGTCGCGGAGGGCGCGCGCGCCTACCTCGTCAGCGTGGACTTCGACCTGTCGGACTTCGACGAGCAGTACAAGCGCCTGAGCGAGTCGCTCAAGGAGTCGGGGGAGGTCGTCTCGACGCAGCCCTTCGTCAGCGACGTGGGCGCCGGCCGCGTCGGCTTCCGCATCGTGTACGCGAGCGCGGAGGCGTCCGCGAAAATCTCGGCGCGCGCGGCCGCCTTCGGCGCGACGCTCGCCGCCGCGGAGGGGGACGCCGGGACGGAGGATGAGACGGATGAAAGAGCCGTTGACGGGACGTTAGAAAGGTCGGGGGCGGCGCGGGCCACGCCGGCCGGGACGACCACGACGTCGGGCACGTCGGGTACTGGCGTGCGCGTCACGCTCGAAGAGCTGGACGAACTCATCTCGGCGACGCACGGGCTGTTCGCGGACACGCTGGGCGCGCTCGACCTCGCACTCGCCGGCGGGGAAGGGCGTGCCGGGTTGGAGGCGCGCGCGCTCGGCGTCCGGCGGCGCTTCTTCGAGCTTGAGGAGCGGCTCATCGGGCTGCGCATGGTCTCCTTGCGCGCCTCTCTCCTGCGCGCGGCGCGCGCGGGCCGCGCGGCGGCGCGCGAGGCGGGCCGCCGCGTCGAGTTCGAGGTCGCGGGCGGCGACGCGCGCCTCGACCGCTCGCTCGCCGAGCGGGTCGCAGACCCCCTGCTCCACCTCGTGCGCAACGCGGTCGATCACGGCGTCGAGACCGAGGCGGAGCGGCTGGCCGCGGGCAAGAACGCCGAGGGGCGCGTGCGAATAGAGGCGGACTCCGAGGGCGGGCTCGTAGTGCTGCGCGTCTCGGACGACGGGCGCGGGGTTGACGTGGAGGCGGTCGGGCGCGCGGCGGCGTCCGCCGGGCTGGTCGCGCCGGGCGCGGCGCTCACCGAAGCGCACGCGCTGCGGCTCATCTTCCGCCCGGGGTTCTCGACGGCCGGGCGGGCCTCGCTCGTCTCGGGGCGCGGCGTCGGGCTCGACGTGGTCGAGCGCGCGGTCGAGGAGGCGGGCGGCGAAGTCCGCGTGCGGAGCGTGCGCGGGCGCGGCACGACCTTCGAGCTGCGCCTGCCGACGGCACTCGCGCTCCTGCCCGCTCACGTCGTCACGTCGGCCGGCCGCCGCTACTGCCTCGGCGCGTCGCACGTCGTCGAGGCCGGACACGCCGAAGCCTCCGACCTCGTGAGCGGCGGGGCGCGTCGCGCGTTGCGCTGGCGCGGGCGCGAGCTGCCGCTCGTCGAACTGCGTGAGTTGCTCGGCCTGAGTGCCGACGAAGGTGAGACGGACGGAGGGGCGCGGCGCGCCTACGTCGTCGCGCGGGCCCGGCAAGGTTCGGACGGGGAGGCGCGCGCGGCCATCGCCGTGGACGGGCTGGAGGGGCAGAGCGAGGTGCTCGTGCGCGGCCTCGGCCGGCACGCGAAGCGCTGGCGCGCCGTCGGCGGCGCGACCGAGCTGCGCGACGGCACGGTCGCCCTCGTCCTCGACCTGCCGCGGCTGTTGGAAAGTCTGGACTGAAGGGGCGGAAGCCCGGCCGTCGGCGAGGCTCCTGTCGCACAAAGGAAGGAGGGGTGATGAAAGACAGCGTGTCTTTCATCACCCCTCCTTTTTCAACTCACCTTACCACGCCGGACGTACGCCCTCCCTCACGGTCGGGCTTCGGCCTTTTAGCGGAAGATGAAGCCGATGCCGATGCGGAAGTTGTGCGAGGTCTGGCCGTTGTCGCGCACCGGGTTGTAGTCGAACTGGACGGCGCGGAAGTCCACGCGGTCGCTGAGCTTGAAGTCGACGCCGCCGCCGACGACCCCGGCGAAGCCGGTCTCGCTCTCGCTCTCGTTGAACGAGATGGTCGAGTTGCTCACGTCGGCGCGCGCGTGCGAGACGCCGGCCAGGACGTGGCCGAACGGCTTCACCTTCGTCTCGCGTGCGTTGTCCTTGAACTCGACGCCGCCGAGGAACTGGTGGATGTCGGTGTCAACGTCGAAGGTGGTCGCCGGCGTGCCGCCGCTGATGTCGAACGACTTGCGGTGGAACGAGTAGTCGCCCTTGAGGCCGACGTAGCGGCTGACGTTGCCCTTGGCGAAAACCTCGACGCCGTGGAAGCCCTCGCGCTCGCTGAGGAAGTTCGTGCTGTTCGGGTCTTCGAAGCCGGTGTCCACGCGGTTGTGCGAGTAGAGGACGCCGACGTCGTACTTGTTGTAGTCGTCGGTCTGCGCGAACGCGAACGACGAGGTGCAGGCGATGAATAACGCCGCCATGAAAAGCTTACGCATTACTTAAATCTCCTCCTGAGTGTGTACTGCTTGTCTTCTCGGACATCACTTGATGACCTTCGCCCGCGCGCGGGTTGCACCGAAAATTTTTCCGGTTCGCAACGCGAGCGCGGCCGCGAGAGACCGCGACGAGTCTCGCCGAAAGTGCCGGCGCAGTCCGCGAAACGTGTGACACTTCTGACACTGACACACGGCCCGCGTGACGCGTCCCCCGCGTAAAATTTCAACAGGAACCCGTATCAGAGTTCCTTATCGAAGTGCGCTGTTTGATAAGGCAAAGGCGGTGCCAGAAGGGCGCGGCCCGTGAAAGCCCGACGAACCGAGGCGCGTGCGCGGGGCGCGGCGCAGGAAGAGTCCGACAGTTGCAGGGGGCTCCGAAAGAATGGATGAGGCGTCGGCGTTTTCGGATGAGTAATGTGGGGTTGCCCGATTAAAAAAATCGAGCGTTCAAGATTTCATCTCGAATCTGCCACGGAGGCCAAAGGAGACCAATTTCAAATTTGAAATTTGAAATTTCAAATCATCAGGGCTCGGGCGGGCGGCGCGCGTGCCAGTCGGTCGCGGACTGGTAGGCGACGGCCAGCTCAAGCAGCTCGCGCTCGCCCCAGGCGGGGCCGACCAGTTGAATGCCCGTCGGCAGTCCGTTCTGCCCGAAGCCGTTCGGCACCGAGACGGCGGGCACGCCGACGAGGTTGCTCGCGCCGATGGGCGAGGAGGCGCCGATGCCGGGGTACGCCTTGTCGAAGGTCTTGTCCACGGGGTAGGAGACGGTCGCGCGCGAGGGCGCGGCGAGCACGTCCACCTTCTTGAACATCTCGGCCCACGCCCGGCGCATCGGCGCGCGCAGCCGCATCGCGTGCAGGTAGTCGACGGCCGTCACCAGCGACGCCGCGAAGCCGCCCACGCGCCCCTCGGGCGAGGCCAGCTCCGAGACGCGCCCCGACTCGATGAGCTCGCGGAACGCGCTCGCGCCCTCGGCGTCCACGATGGTGCCGACCGAAGGGCCGTAGGGGAAGTCCGGGAGCTTCACGTCCGTCTCCACCTCCGCGAAACGCTTGAGCACTTCGACGGAGGCGAGGAAGTTCCTGTTGACCTCGGGCTGCGCCTTCTCGTACGAGTCCTTCAACACGCCGACGCGGAGCCGCCTTCTCTCGCGCCGCGGGTCGAGCAGCCGCCCCTCCTTCGAGTAGCGCGGGAGCCGTTCGGACGCGCGCGAGGTCGGGTCGAGCGGGTCGCGCCCCGCAATCGCCGAGAGCACGAGCCCCGCGTCTAAAGCCGAGCGGCACATCGGCCCGAGCTTGTCGAGCGTCCAGGAGAGCGCCATCGCGCCGTGGCGCGAGACGGCGCCGTAGGTCGGCCTCAAACCCGACACGCCGCAGAAGGCCGCGGGCGTGATGATCGAGCCGGAGGTCTCCGACCCGATGGAGAAGGCGACGCAGCCGGCGGCCGTCGCCGCGCCCGGCCCCGACGAAGAGCCGCCCGACCAGAAGCCCGTGTTCCACGGCGTGCGGCACGCGCCCGTCCAGGAGGCGTCGGCCTGGTTGTAGCCCATCCCGCCGGCCAGCTCGATCATCGCGAGCTTGGCGACGAGCACGGCGCCCGCCTCGCGCAGGCGCGTGACGACGGTCGCGTCGTAGTCGAACCGCTGTTCGCGAAACGGCGTCGCGCCCCACGTCGTCGGCGCCTCGCGCGTGGCGCAGAGGTCTTTGACGCCGTACGGGATGCCGTGCAGAGGCCCGCGGTAGCGGCCGCGCCCGATCTCGTCCTCGGCCTGTCGCGCCTCTTTAAGGGCGGTCTCGCGCATGACGTAGGCGACGGCGTTGAGGCGTTTGCCGACCGTCTCAAGCCTTTGCAGGTAAGCCTCGGTCAGCTCGACGGGCGACAGGCGGCGCGCGCGTATCTGCGCCGCGAGCTCGGAGACGGGTGCGTAGAGTGTCTCGACTGAAATCATGAGCGTGGCTTTCAAATTCGGGGCGCGCCCGGTTCGCGTTCAGGCTTCGAAGACGAAGTCGGGCTCGTCGGAGTTCTTGAGCTTGGAGGCGCGCAGTCGCTCGGCCGTGCGCACGTTGCCTTCGAGGTCGCGCTTGACGGCCTCCAACTGTTCGGGCGTCAACGAAGCGCCGAAGCGCAGCCGCGCGACCTCGAAGTAGGCCAGCGCGAGCGGCGAGGGCGCGGGCGGCCCCTGCGGCTGCTGCGCGGGCGTGGGCTGCGGCTGCGGCGGCGCTTTAGGCTCGGCCGTGGCGGGCGGCGTCTGCGCGTTCGCGGCCAGCGCGGGCGCGGCGATGAAGGCCGCCGCCATCGTCTTCGTGAAGCGGCGCCGCGAGGTGCTCATCTCCGCGTCGTGCGCCGTCTGATTTCCGACAGCGCCGCTCTCGTCATTCGTCTTCCGTCTTCCGCTCATCTGCTCACTCCATTACTTGCGGCAGGTGCTCGTGCCCTTCGGCCTCGGAGCACTCGCCGAAGATTTCGGCGGGCGTGCTGTAGTCGTCTTTGAGGAAAGCCTTGACGAGGCCGACCAGCTCTTCGAGCCGCAGGAGCGGGATCATGTGCCCCGCGCCGGGGAAGGTGCAGACGAAGGCGCGCGGGTAGGTCTCGCGCAGGCGGCGGCGTTCCTCGGGCGGGATCATCGGGTCGTCGTCCGACTCGACGACGAGCACGCGCCCGGGCCAGCCCTCGGAGTCGCCGGGCGCGTAACGCTCGTTGCGGTTGAAGTCCACGCTCAGGGCCACGCGCGACAGGAGCGTCTGTTTCGTCAGGGTGTGTTCGAAGTAGTGTTCGAGCCTTTGCCGGAACTCCGCGACGCGCGCGGCGTACTCCGGCGGCGCGGGCGCGTCCAGGTGCCTTGAGATTTCGAGCCGCATCAGCCCGCGCATGACGGGGAAGGGGAGCAGGCGCATGAGCCTCGTCATCCAGGCGGTGCGCGCGCCGACGGCCGGGCTCGGCGCGCCGGTCGAGAGCAGGACGAGGTCCTGCACCTGCGCGCGCCGGCGTCGGAAGAAAGCCTGCGCGACCAGCCCGCCGAACGAGCCGCCGAAGACGACGGCGCGCCCGACGTGCTCGCGGTCGAGGATGGCGCTCGCCGCGTCGCACACCTCTTCGAGCGTCGCCACGTCCGCGACGGTCGGCGTGATGGTGCGGTACTCGTCCTCGAAGGCGGAGGCGAGCCGGCGCATCGTCTCGGCCCCGCCCACCGCGCCGTGGAAGAGCAGCACGGTCTGCTCGCCGCGGCCGCCGGTGACGTAGCGCCACTCGACGCCCCTGATCTTCAGACTCTTCTCTGCCATGTCGTGGGGTTCCGCCATCGGCTAGGCCGCGGGCAGATGATAGTGGCTCACGATCAGCCCCGCAACCTCGTCGGGCGCGAGCGCCGTGTTGTCTATCTCAAGGCTCTCGCGGCCGGGCACGGGCGAGAAGAGGTCGTAGCGCCCGGCCAGCTCGCGCAGCGTGTCGAGCGAGGCCAGCTTGCCGGCCTCGGCGCGCTCCGGCCGCGGGAGCCTGCGCTCCAGCTCCCCGCGCTCGCAGACGAGGCGGACGGGCAGCGCGCGGCCGCCGTGCGCTTCGAAGTACCCGCACATGCGTTCGACGTGCGGCATGTCCTTCGGGTGCGCGTAGACGTAGGTGAAGATGACCGAGAGGCCGGAGGCCGCGGCCTCTTCGAAGACCATGTCGCGGATGCCCCCGACCACGCGCCAGAAGGGGTTCGTGCCGAAGTCGAAGACCGACTCGGCGCAGCGGATGCTGACGTGGTTGTCGAAGAGTCTGTAGCCGGTCAGGCGCGCCAGCTCGCGCGCCACCGAAAGCTTGCCGACGCCCGGCGGGCCGTAGATGAAGACGAGGTTCATACTTATAGGGTGTAAGCCGTGAGCCGTAAACCGCGACGAGAAGAAGGCGGCCTGCCTTTCACCTGTCGCGGTTTACGGCTCACGGCTTACGGCTTTCAAGGAAGTCGAGCAGCACGCGGTTGAACTCCTGCGGAGTCTCGACCGGCGGGTGGTGGCTCGCGCCGTGGATGACGACCTTGCGCGCGCCGGGGATGCCGCGGGCGAGCGTGTCGGCGATGTTGAGAAGGTTTTTGCTGTCGAGGCTGCCGACGACGACGAGCGCGGGGAAGTTGATTCGGCCGAGCCGCTCGGCGGTCGGCGGCTCGGGCGACTGCGGGAGCCCCGCGCGGAGTTGTTCGAGCGCCTTGTAGTTGTCGAGCATCATCACGCGCATGCGCTCGCGCGCCTGCGGGCGTTCGCGCAGCCCCGCGAGGAGGTCGGCCTTGAGGAACGTCTCGAAGTACTTCTCCGGCCCACCGGTGGCGAGCGCGCGGTAGGCGGCCATCGACTTCTCGTCGGGCGGCTGCCGGTCGCCGCGCAGGCCCGCGCCGACGAAGACGAGGCGCTCGACCCTCTCCGGGTGCTCGAACGCGAAGTCGGCCGCGACGATGCCGCCGAGCGAGAGGCCGACGACCGTGGCCTTCTCGATCTTGAGGAAGTCGAGGAGCGCGCGCAGGTCTTCCGTCGGCCAGAACTGCCCCGAAGGCTGAGCCGACTTGCCGAAGCCGCGCAGGTCGTAGCGCACGACGCGGAAGCGCCGCGCGAGCGGCCCCATCTGGTCGTCCCACAGTCGGCTGTCGTTGAGCCCGCCGTGGACGAGCACGACCGCCGGCCCCTCGCCCCTCGCCTCGTAATACAACCTCGTCCCGTTCACCTCCGCGAAGCCCGGGCCGTCCGCGGCCTGACCCCGCGCGCCGTCCGCGGCGGCGCACGCGCAGAGCAGGGCGCAGGCGGCGACGGCCCGCGGCAACGTCCTTGACAGCAGCGCTCTCAACATCCGTTTAGCCCTTCGCCTTTCAGTCGAACTCCCTGCGCGGCGCGGCCTGCTCGTCGCCGACGCGCCCCGCGACGATCTCGGCCATGAAATAGTTCTCGCCGCGGACGGGCGCGCCCGCCATCCGCCGCAGCATGGCGACCTGCCCGACGTGCGTCAGCGCGTCCGCCACCGGCCCCTGGAACAGACCCTCGGCCGGAATGCCGAGCGGCTCGTCCGAAGCCAGATACGCGTCGAACGCTTCAAGCCCCTTGAAGAAGCGCGCGACCTCCTCGTCCCACCCGAGCGGCGCGGACTCATTAAAACGCCGCCCGCCGCGCGCCATCGAGAGCGCCCAGTCCAACAAGTCCCCCACGTGCGCCAGAATCTCCACGGGCGTCCGCAGCCCCGCACCCGCGCCGAACCCGCCGAACCCCTCCGGCGCCCCCCGCACCGCCTTGCCCCCGCGGTACGCCAGCGTCGCCACACAGTGGCGCAGCATCTCCCTCTTCGTGTCATGCGTCGAGTCCGCCAAGTGTCTTCAGCCTCCTCCGGCGTGGCGCTGAAGCGCATCATAGCCGCGCGTGCGAAGGCGGGCAATCTTTATCTCCGCGGCATAAAGGTTCTAAACCTTCGCCGCGGGCGGGGTGTGTGCAAACGGGTGCGGTTGGTGATAGGCTATAAAGCAAATTTCAGCAGGCAGATTTCAGCGCGTGCGGCCGCCGGGGGGTGGGGCGGAGCGGGCGCGTGTTGAGGTGATAAGACCTTGAGCGAAGAGCTTAACAGACGGGACCTGTCGGAGATCATCGCGGAGAGCTTCGGCGCGAACGCCACGTACGTCGAGGGACTGCTCGGGCGCTACCGCAGCAACCCTTCGCTGGTGGACGAGGCTTGGCGCGCGTACTTCGCGGAGCTGTTAGGGGACGGCGCGGGCGCGGCGGGCGGCAACGGCGCGGCGGCGGCCGCGGGTTGGCCGTCGGCCGCCTCGGACGGAGGTCAGCCCGCGGCGCAACCCCAGGCGGAGGCGCAGGCCGAGCCGCGCCCCGCGCAGCCGGCGGCCCAGTCCCCGGCGGGCGCGCAGGCGGGCGCGGCCCCGGCCCAGGCCCCCGCGGCGGCGCAGGTGCGCGGCGAGGCGCAGCCCATCCGCGGCGGCGCGCTGAAGATCGTCGAGAACATGGAGACCTCCCTGACGGTGCCGACGGCCACGTCGAACCGGCAGGTGCCCGTCAAGGTTCTGGAGGAGAACCGCGCGCTCGTCAACCAGTATTTGAAGGAGCACAAGCGCGGCAAGGCTTCCTACACGCACTTCGTCGCCTACGCCATCCTGCGCGCGCTCGAACGCTACCCGCAGTTGAACGACGGGTTCGCGTTGGTTGACGGGGCTCCCGCGCGCGTCCGCCGCTCGGAGGTCAACCTCGGCCTCGCCATCGACCTTGAGAAGAAGGACGGCACGCGCACGCTCCTCGTCCCGAACGTGAAGAACGCGGGCGCGCTCGACTTCGCCGAGTTCCTCGCCGCCTACGACGACGTGGTCAGGCGCGCGCGCGCGGGCAAGTTGGGCGTGCCCGACTTTCAGGACACGACCATCTCCCTGACCAACCCCGGCACCATCGGCACCGTCTCCTCGAACCCGCGCCTGATGGCCGGGCAGTCGGCCATCATCGCCACCGGCGCCATCGAGTACCCGGCCGAGTACCACGCGATGACGCCGCAGGCGCTCTCGCTCCTCGGCATCAGCAAGGTCGTCAACATCTCCTCGACCTACGACCACCGCGTCATACAGGGGGCGGAGTCGGGCGCCTTCCTCGCGCACGTCCACGAGCTGCTGCTCGGCGAGCACGACTTCTACGTGAAGGTTTTCCGCGACCTCGGCATCCCGCACCAGCCGATGCGCTGGGCGCGCGACTTCAACCCGGCGCTCCTCGGCCGCTACGACGCGCGCGAGGAGGTCTCGAAGGAGGCGCGCGTCCTCGAACTCATCAACGCCTACCGCGTGCGCGGCCACCTCGTGGCGGACATCGACCCGCTCAACGCGCTCCCCATCCAGTACCACCCCGAGCTGGACATCGAGACCTACGGGCTGACCATCTGGGACTTAGACCGCGAGTTCATCACGGGGGGACTCGCCGGCCGCGAGAGCGCGACCCTGCGCGAGATACTCGACATCCTGCGCCGCGCCTACTGCGGCAAGGTCGGCACCGAGTACCGCCACATCCAGAGCAAGGAGCAGAAGGTCTGGATACGCGACCGCATCCGGCAGGAGTTCGTCACGCCCGAGCCGCTCGACGCCGAGACGAAGAAGGCGCTGCTGATGCGCCTCATCCGCGCCGAGCAGTTCGAGCGCTTCCTCCACACGAAGTACCTCGGGCAGAAGCGCTTCAGCCTTGAGGGCTGCGAGACGATCATCGCGCTCCTCGACCAGCTGGTCGAGCGCGCGGCCGAGAGGGGCGTCGAAGAGATCGCGCTCGGCATGGCGCACCGCGGGCGGCTGAACGTGCTGGCGAACGTCGTCGGCAACTTCTCCGAACGCATCTTCACGGCCTTCGAGGGCTCAGTCCACCCCGACTTCCCCGCCGACGAGGGCGACGTGAAGTACCACCAGGGCGCGAAGGGCGAGCGCGAGACCGCCTCGGGCCGGAAGGTCTCGATCACCATCTCGCCCAACCCGAGCCACCTGGAGTTCGTTGACCCGGTCGTCGAGGGCATGGTGCGCGCCAAGCAGGACGCGTGGCAGCTTCAGGGCAAGCCGCGCGAGGAGGTCATCGACTGCGCGCTGCCGGTCCTGCTGCACGGCGACGCGGCCTTCGCCGGGCAGGGCATCGTGATGGAGACGTTGCAGCTCGCAGACTTGCACGGCTACCGCACGGGCGGCACCATCCACGTCATCGTCAACAACCAGATCGGCTTCACCACCTCGCCCGAGCAGGGGCGCTCGACCATCTACTCGACCGACGTCGCGCGGATGACGCAGCTGCCCATCTTCCACATCAACGGCGACGACCCCGAGGCCGCCTTCCGCG
>DASVQJ010000023.1:0-13430 GCA_036389235.1 Pyrinomonadaceae bacterium
CGCTCACGCGACGCGGCGCCTTCAACCCGGCGCTGACCCGGCCTTGAAAGGCCGGGCTAAACTCAAGCGCCGCCGACGCGGCGTTGGTCGCAAAGCCCTCAATTGACTTAAAGGCCGAGCACGTCAACGAGCTCCTGCACGGAGGCGGCGCTCTTTTGCAGGGCGATGCGCTCCTCGTTGGTGAGGCTGATTTCGATGATCTGTTCGAGGCCGCGCGCGCCGAGCTTGCAGGGGACGCCGACGTAGAGGTTGTTGATGCCGTACTCGCCTTCGAGGTAGGCGGCGCAGGGCAGAATCTTCTTCTTGTCTTTGAGGATGGCCTCGGTCATCTCGACGGCCGCGGCCGACGGCGCGTAGTAGGCGGAGCCGGTCTTGAGGAGCCCGACGATCTCGGCGCCGCCGTTGGCCGTGCGCTTGACGATGGCGTCGAGCTGCTCCTTCGGGATGAGCTCGGTGACGGGGATGCCGGCGCAGGTCGAGTAGCGCGGCAGCGGCACCATCGTGTCGCCGTGCCCGCCCAGCACGAAGGCCGTCACGTTCTCGACCGACACGTCGAGGGCCTCGGCGAGGAAGCAGCGCATGCGCGCCGAGTCGAGCACGCCGGCCATGCCGATGACGCGGTGCTTGGGGAAGCCGGACTTCTTGAGCGCCACCTGGCACATCGCGTCGAGCGGGTTCGAGACGATGATGAGGATGGAGTCGGGCGAGTACTTGACGACCTCCTCGACGACGCTCGACACGATGCCGGCGTTGGTCTTCAGGAGGTCGTCGCGGCTCATGCCGGGCTTGCGCGGGAGCCCCGAGGTGATGATGACCACGTCGGAGTTCGCCGTCTGCGAGTAGTCGCCGGTCGCGCCGACGAGCGCCGCGTCGAAGCCTTCAATCGGCGCGGCCTGCGCCAGGTCGAGCGCCTTGCCCTGCGGCATCCCCTCGACGATGTCCACGAGCACCACGTCGCCCAGCTCCTTGCTCGCCAGCCAGTGCGCGGCCGTCGCGCCGACGTTGCCGGCGCCGACCACCGTGATCTTGTTTCGCTTGCCCATCTAGTCTCTCCCTTTCGTCCCTTCAAATTCGGATTCGATAGAGCATCCGCCCGGCGGATTAAGGCATAATTTGACGCCCGGGCGCAGTGTCGCGCGTCACAGCCGGTGCGCACTTGTCTCGGTGTTGGAAGAGCGCGAGTGTAACGAGCGCCTCCGACGCGTGTCAAGGTAGGCTAATAGCGGTCAGAACCACCCGCGGTGGCGGGTGGGCCTCTGCGACACGATTGTAGCGGCTTACAAAGGCCCACCCGCTACCGCGGGTGGTTCTGACCTGTGTAGCTATGAAGTTCTCAGCCCTGCTCAACAAACTTTTCGGCTCAAGACGTGAGGAGTCCGCCGAGGACGAAGGGCCGGACGTTGACCCCTTCGACCCTTTCCCCGAGCCGGTGCGTCTGGAGATCAAGGACGTGTTCGACCTCCACTCCGTCCCGCCGCGCGAGGTGCGCGCCGTCGTGGAAGAGTACCTGCGCGAGGCGCACGAGAAAGGTTACAGACAGGTGCGCATCATCCACGGCAAGGGCGTCGGCGTGCAGCGCGAGGCCGTCCGCGCCGTCCTCGCCCGCACGCCCTTCGTCGAACACTTCGCCGACGCCCCGCCCGAAGCCGGCGGCTGGGGCGCGACCGTCGCGCGCCTGACGCAATAGCAAAAATCTTACAGAGTGGTGTGTTCGGGTTCGGGAGGAAACAGTTCGGGCCGCGCGCCGATAATTTGAGCGAGAGGCAGCAGACCGCGCCCGCTTGAGGAGTCGAGACGAGATGGCATACCTGGAGCCGACCAACGCCAACGCCGCCGTGACGGCCGCCGACGGGAACGTGGACGGAGGGTTCGCAGTCCCCGTCACCCTTCCGCGCAGGGACGCGACGCCCGAGGAGCACGCCGACGCCCTGCTCCGCAGTCTCGGCTTCGACGCCGCCGACCTCGCGCGCTACAGGGAGCAGACCGGCGTAGACCTGCGCCAGCACTTCGTCAACACCTTCCGCAACGCGCCGCAGAGGAGCCACGCGCACTACGCGAACGGCCGCGGCGGGTTCACCGCCTACGTCCCCATCGACCGCAAGTGGTACAACGAACTCCGGCAGTTCGCGGCCGGCGGCGGCGCCCAGACGACGAACACGACCGCGGGCGGCTCGCCCGACGCCGCCGTGGCCTCGCGGCAGGGCGTCGACCGCGCCGCGCAGCAGCGGGCCGCGCTCAACGCGAACGTGCCGGCCGGCGACGGCATCCCCTCCGGGTTCACGCCCGAGCAGCGCGAGCTGATCCTCGACCTCACGCAGATGGGGCTCGACATCGCGGGCATCCTCGACCCGACGCCCATCTCCGACGGCTCGAACGGCGTCATCTCGCTCTTCCGCGGCGACCTCCTCGGCGCGGGCATCTCGGCCGTCGGCTTCATCCCGTACCTGGGCGACATCGCGAAGCTCGGCAAGGTCAAGAAGTGGGCCAAGGTCATCGAGCGCGTCGTGGACATGGCCCGCGCCGACGCGCGCTTCGGCGACTTCGTACGCTTCGGGATGAAGAAGATCAAGGGGCTGCTCGACAGCATCCCGCTCGACAGGCTCCCGCGCCCGATGCGCGAGGCCGTCGAGAAGCTCAAGGCGAAGGTGGACGACTTCTTCGGCGGCCCCGCGCCCACGCCGAACACCACGCCGCCCACGCCGCCGAAGGCCCCGAAGACGGGGCCGGAGCCGCCGAAGGTTGACAGGGTGCGTGTCGGCGACGTGGACTTGCCCGCCACGACCGAGATGAGCGTGCAGGATAAGCTCTACCGCTACCTGCTCGACCCGGAGCACCCGGCCGGCGGCCCGAAGGCGAAGTGGTTCCGCGAGGCGCTAGGCTTCACGCGCGAGAACATGGACGACCTCGCGCGGCAGATAACCTTCGACCCCGCGAAGGCCGTGCAGACCGCCGTCACGCCGAACGGCGTGAAGTATAATCAGGTCATCCGCATCACGGGGGCGAACGGCCGGCAGATAGACGTGACCTTCGCCTGGATCAGGAACCAGGACGGGGTCGTGCGCCTGGTCACCTCGATCCCGACCAAGAAGTGAGGAGGCCGCAGGGTTGTTCGAAGAGTATCAGGTCGTCCGCCTGTCGCGGGCCATCCCCGAGGAGGGCTTGAGCGCCGGGGCGCGCGGGACGGTGTTGATGGTGCACCCGCAGCGGCCCGAGTCGCCGCGCGAGTACGAGGTCGAGTTCATGGACGAGGAGGGCGCGACGCTCGCGCTCCTCACGCTGGCCGAAGACCAACTGGAGCCGGACGGCGGCGCGTGAATCATCCGCGCTCCCGGCTTGCCGCTTGTACGGCTACTTCCTCAGCCAGCCGAAGAGGCCGTGGAGGACGGTCTCGCGGTTCTCCTCGTAGATGGCCTTGGTGAGCGGGAGCGACATGGGGCAGGCGCGGACGCAGTTCTGCGCGTTGCCGCAGTTGGTGATGCCGTCGTCGCCGGTGATGGCCGAGAGCCTCTCGTCGCGCGTGATCTTGCCCGTCGGGTGCATGTTCATCAGGCGCACCTGCGCGATGGCCTGCGGGCCGATGTAGTTGCCGTCGCCGTACTGCGGGCAGGCTTCGAGGCAGCAGCCGCACGTCATGCAGCGGGAGTAGGCGTAGCGCTCGGCCACGTCCTCCTGCGACATGCGCGGGCCGGGGCCGAGGTCGTACGAGCCGTCGATCTCGATCCACGCCTTGACCCGCTTGAGGTGGTCGAACATCTCCGAGCGGTCGACCACGAGGTCGCGCACGTTGGGGAATTTCGACATCGGCTCCAGCGTGATGGGGCTGTGCGGGTCGAGGTTGTCCACGAGCGCCGAGCAGGACTGGCGCGCGCGCCCGTTGATGACCATCGTGCAGATGCCGCAGACCTGTTCGAGGCAGTTCATCTCCCAGACCGGCGGCGTCGTCTTCCGCCCGTCGCGCGTGACCGGGTTCTTCCTGATCTCCATCAGGCAGGAGATGATGTTGAGGTTCGGCCGGTAGGGGAGCGCGAACTCCTCCCAACGCGCCGGCGCGTCCTGCCGGTCGCGGCGGCGGATGCGCAGCACCACCTCCCGCGGCGGGTTCCTGAGACCCTGCACCTGCTCTTCCGTCTTTGCTTCAGCGCTCATGAATTAAAACTCCACCCTTTTGTAGACTGCGGCCAGGTTCAACGTGCACCCGATTGAGGGCAGCGTCGGCGAACCCTCAAGTCCTGCGGCCGCAGTCAAAGTCCACCTTCCGTCGTCGCCCCTCACGTACTGCTCAATCAGCGGCGTCCCCTGCGAGACGAGCAGGTACTCCTTCAGCGATTCAATCGTCCGGTAAGCCTGAAACTTCGCGCCGCGGTCGAAAGCCTCCGTGCTCGGGGAGAGGACTTCGGCGACGAGGTCGGGGTTGAGAAGGATGTCCTTACGGTCATCGTAAAACTGTAATCCCCCGCATATGACAGACAAGTCTGGGTAAAAGAATTTCCGCGATTCTTGTAGACAGACTTTCATGCCTGTCGGCAGGACATCACAGTCACGGTCGCGCAGTTGAAGCGCAAGTTCGGTTGTCAGATTCGAGACGGTTCTGACGTGATTCGCCGTACCGCCTGGCGTCGGGAATACACCTCCGTCGAGGTACTCGCTCCTGGTTTCCGATAACCTCTCGGCGGCGAGGTACTCTTCGGGCGTCACGCGTGTGACCGTCGGCGTTGACATAACTTTCACCTAAACCGGGCGTCGGCGTCCCTTCGTGTCGAGTCCTTACTGCTTCTCGGTCTTGCCCCCCGCTTCGTCGATGGAGTCTCCGCGCTCGGGGCGCGGGGTGGTTTCGCCGGCGACGGCGTTATCGACGGCCTCCTTCTTCTGGCCCCACGTCGCGGGGCCGGAGGTGTTGGGCGGCTTCTGCTCCCAGCCGGAGGCCGGCACCTGCGCGGCGCCGTCCTTCGTCGGCGACTGCTCGGCCTGGCCGCCCGCGGCGGCCTGCGCCTTCTGCTTGCCCTTCGTGTAGTCGCGCTTGCGCGGCTCGATGAGCCCCACGTCCACCGCCTCCCACGAGAAGACCGGGCCTTCGCCGGAGAACTCGGCGATGGTCGTCTTCAGGAAGTTCTCGTCGTCGCGGTTGGGGAAGTCGGGCTTGTAGTGGGCGCCGCGCGACTCGTCGCGGTTCAGGGCGCCGAGCGTGATGACGCGCGCCAGTTGCAGCATGTTGTAGAGCTGGCGCGCGTGCGGCAGCGCGTGCGTCGCCCACATGTTCGAGTCGTTGAGCGAGATGCGCCGGTAACGATCAATCAGCTCAAGCAGCTTCTCGTCCGTCGCCTTCAGCTTGTCGTTGTAGCGGACGACCGTCACGTTGTCCGTCATCCACTTGCCCATCTCGTCGTGGATGACGTACTGGTTCTCCGACCCCGTCTGCTTCAAAAGCCCCGCGTTGATCTCCTGCTGGCGCTTCAGCTCGTCGTCGTAAATCTTCGAGCCGTCGGCGCCGTTGCGCTCGACGTTCCTGGCGAACTCGACGGCGGCGGGCGCGGCGACGAAGCCGCCGTAGACGCAGGAGACGAGCGAGTTCGCGCCCAGGCGGTTCGCGCCGTGGATGGAGTAGTCGCACTCGCCCGCGGCGAGAAGGCCGGGGATGTTCGTCCGCTGCTCGAAGTCGACCCACAGCCCGCCCATCGAGTAGTGCACGCCGGGGAAGATGCGCATGGGGACGTGGCGCGGGTCGTCGCCGACGAACATCTCGTAGATTTCCAGGATGGCGCCGAGCTTGCGGTCTAAGGTCTCGGCCGGGATGTGCGTCAAGTCCAGATAGACCTGGTTCTCGCCGTAGACGCCGTAGCCGTCGAGGCAGACCTGGAAAATCTCGCGCGTCGCGATGTCGCGCGGGACGAGGTTGCCGTAGGCCGGGTACTTCTCTTCGAGGAAGTACCAGCGCTCCGACTCCGGAATCGAAGACGGCTGCCGCTTGTCGCCCTGCGCCTTCGGCACCCACACGCGCCCGCCCTCGCCGCGCGCCGACTCCGACATCAAACGCAGCTTGTCCTCGCCGGGAATCGAGGTCGGGTGCACCTGTATGAACTCGCCGTTGGCGTAGCGCGCGCCCTGCTGGTAGCAGGCGGAGACGGCCGAGCCGGTGCAGACCATCGAGTTCGTGGACTTGCCGAAGATGAGCCCCGGCCCGCCGGTCGCGACGATGACGGCGTCGGCGGGGAACGCCTTCAGCTCCAGCGTCGCGCGCTCCATCGCCACGATGCCGCGGCAGACGCCGTGGCCGTCCTGGACGAGCGAGAGCATCTCCCAGTGCTCGTACTTCTTGACGCGGCCTTCGGCCTCGTGCCTCCGCACCTGCTCGTCGAGCGCGTAGAGGAGCTGCTGCCCCGTCGAGGCGCCCGCGAACGCCGTGCGGTGGTGGAGCGTGCCGCCGAAGCGCCGGAAGTCGAGCAGCCCCTCGGTCGTGCGCGAGAAGGGGACGCCCATGCGGTCGAAGAGGTAGATGATCGAGGGCGCCATCTCGCACATCTTCTGCACGGGCGGCTGGTTGGCGAGGAAGTCGCCGCCGTAGACCGTGTCGTCGAAGTGCTTCCACGGCGAGTCGCCCTCACCCTTGGTGTTGACCGCGCCGTTGATGCCGCCCTGCGCGCAGACCGAGTGCGAGCGCTTGACGGGCACGACCGAGAAGAGGTCAACCGCGTGCCCGCCCTCGGCGATCTTCATCGCGGCGGCGAGCCCGGCGAGGCCGCCGCCGACGATGGCTACACGTAGCTGGTTGTTTGCCATTGTGTGCGAGTCCTAAGCTTATGCGAGTCCGAGCAGCCCGAGGAGCCCTCCGGGGCGGACGAAGGCCACCTGCGCGTTGATGCCGACGACGAGCAGCAGCAGGCCGAAGGCGATGCAGGCGTAGCCGGCCATGCGCTGCGCGCGCTCGCCGATGACGATGCCCCAGTCCACCGCGAACAGCCACAGCCCGTTGGCGAGGTGCCAGACGGTCGAGACGATGCCGACGAGGTAGACGGCGAAGATGATGTTGTTGTCGAACTCCTTGCTGACGATGTCGAAGGCCCGGTTGGGGTACTCGGCGACGGAGAACTCGTTCAGGTTGGGGATGAGCCCGAAGCGGAAGTTCAGCACGTGGAACGTGATGAAGAAGAAGAGGATGATCCCCGTCACGCGCTGGATAGTGTAGAACCAGTTGCGCGGGTAGGGGTACGAGACGTTGTTCGGCCGCATCTCCCAGGTGATGAAGAGGCCGTAGACGGCGTGGTAGATGAGCGGGACGAAGATGCCGCCGATCTCGATGAAGATGATGTAGGGGATCGACTGGAGGTCTCGGACCGCGTTGTTGAAGTCGGCCGCGCCGGTCATCGCCTTCGAGTTGGTGTAGAAGTGCTCAAGCAGGAAGACGCCGAGCGGGAGGATGCCCGTCAACTGGTGGAGCTTCCTGAAAACGAACGTACTGCTCAGACGGACGGCCATGTCAGAAGTGCCTCTCCTTCGCAGCTTGCACGCCGCAGCGTTGTTACTTTGATGTCTGGTAGGTCGGCCATGATTATAGCGACGCGACGCGGAAAAGCAATCGCGCGCGCTTCACGTCCTTGACCCCTGCCCGCGCGCGCTCTAACGCGCGAAGTACAGCCAGAGCGCGGCCGCCAGCGCGAAGGCCGGCGCCAGCATGACGGCGCCCGTGGCGACGTACGCGGCCGCGCTCGCCGCGGCCCAGAGGGCGAACGAGACCTTATCGTCCCGGGTCGCCCTCGCCTCCCCTGCGTCGAGCCCGAGCCTGCGCCGCACCTCGCCGACCCGGCGCAGGAGTATCGACTCGTCCCACACGTCGCCGTAGAGATTCGCGCTGTGCCGCCCGCGCACGAACGCGCGGTAGACGGCGCGCGGGAAGAGGACGAGCCCGCAGGCGAAGCCCAGCAGGTCGAGCAGCCACGCCACCCAGTAGCGGCGGATGCCGCCCGCCACCTCCCACGCCGAAATCTCGAACTCGCCGCGCCACGTCGTCGGGTACTCGGTCAGGACGTGGTGCAGGTCGTGGAACCTGACGGCCCGCCTCCGCCCCTCCGTGTTCGGGAAGGCCAGAGGGATGCGCCAGAGTTTAAGCACCACCCAGGCGTCGCCGTAACCGCCGTCGTCCCCGAGCCCGCCGAGCGCGAACAGACGCGCGCGCGCCTCGCCGAGCGTGAGCCCGGGCGCGAAGCGCCCGCCGCCTCGCCCCGCCGCCGATGTCAGTTGTTGGGCCATCGTGCCTGCTCCGACGGTCAAATTTTAATTCAGCGCGGTTATAAGATAAAATGAAAAATATAGGGCAAACATCTGAGGAGTTCTTATTTTGATGAGTAGACAGTAGACAGTAGCCAGTAGGCTCCGCCTGAGGAGGTTGAGGACGACAATCGTAGGGTGCGGACTTCGAAAGGGTTTCTACTGACTACTGACTACTGTCTACTGAGGTCTTCAAGTGCAGATCGAAACGCTGAAAATCTTCTGCGACCTGGTCGAGACGCGGAGCTTCTCGCAGGCCGCCGAGCGCAACTTCGTCACGCAGTCGGCCGTCAGCCAGCAGGTGCGCGGGCTCGAAGGCAGGTTCAAGCGGCGGCTCCTTGAGCGCGTGCGCGGCCGGCGCGAGCTGCACCTGACGCAGGAGGGCGAGGCTTTCTACGAGGCCAGCCGCGAGGTGCTTTCCGCCTACGGCCGGCTCGAAGAGAGCATGCGCAGTTTGTCGGGGACGGTCGGCGGGACGGTGCGCGTCGCCACGGTCTACAGCGTGGGCCTGCACGAGCTGCCGCCCGTCGTGCGCGAGTTCATGGGGCTCTACCCGCGCGCCAAGATCGACCTCGAATACAGCCGCACGACGCGCGTCGTGCGCGACGTTTTGAGCGGGGCCGTCGACCTCGGCGTCGTCGCCTACCCCGAGAAGCGCCGCGGCCTGGAGGTGGTGCCGCTCGGCGGCGACCGCCTCGTCTTCATCTGCCGGCCGGAGCACCCGCTCGCGCGCCGCAAGAAGCTGCGCGCGGCCGACCTCCAGGGGCAGAACTTCGTACACTTCGAGCGCGACATCCCGACGCGCCGCGCCACCGACCGGATACTCCGCGCGCACGGCGTCGCCGTCCAGCGCGCCGCCGAGTTCGACAACATCGAGACGATCAAGCGCGCCGTCGAGGTCGGGCTCGGCGTGGCCGTCGTGCCGCGCCCGTCGGTGCTGGACGAGAAGCGCTCGGGCCAGCTCGCCGTCGTCCCGCTCGCCGAGCCCGAGTGGGAGCGCGCCGTCGGCGTCGTCTACCGCAGCGACCGCGCGCTCTCGACGGCCGCGCGGAAGTTCGTCGAGCTGCTGCAACGTCACGGCGCGCAAGGATGAAGAGGGTGCTGGTGATAGGCTCGGGCGGCGCGGGCAAGTCCACGTTCGCGCGCAGGCTCGGCGAGCGGCTGGGGCTGCCCGTCATACACCTCGACGTCTGCTTCTGGCGGCCCGGGTGGGTCGAGACGCCTAAAGAGGAGTGGCGGCGGACGGTGGAAGAGCTGTGCGCGCGCGAGGCGTGGGTGATGGACGGTAACTTCTCGGGCACGCTGGAAGTGAGACTCGCCGCGTGCGACGCGGTCGTCTTCCTGGACATGCCGCGCGCGGTCTGCGTGTGGCGCGCGCTGAAGCGCTGGCTCATGTACAGGGACAGGACGCGGCCGGACATGGCCGAGGGCTGCGGCGAGAAGTTCGACCCGAAGTTTCTGCACTGGGTCTGGACTTACCCTTCGAGAAGCAGGCCGACGGTGCTCGCGCGGCTCGACGAGTTTGCCGCCGGCAAGCGCGTCGTGCGCCTGCGGTCTGACGCGGAGGTCGAGAGGTTTCTCGCGGAGGTCGGATGAGAACTGCCGGGGGTGATGTGTTGACGCGGATGCCCGCGCACGAGCTGGCCGGGCGGATTCGGGCGCGCGCGGTCTCGCCGGTCGAGGCGGTCGAGGCTTACCTGCGCCGAATCGAGGAGGTTAACCCGACGCTCAACGCGGTCGTGACGCTCGCCCCGGACGCGCTCGAACGCGCGCGCGAGGCGGAGGAGGCGGTCGCGGGCGGGGAAGAGTTGGGCGCGCTCCACGGAGTGCCCTTGACGTTGAAGGACACGATTGACGTGCGCGGGATGCGCGCGACTTGCGGCTCGCGCGTGCGCGCGGACTACGTGCCCGAAGAGGACGCGCCGGCCGTGGCGCGTCTGCGCGCGGCGGGCGCGGTCATTCTGGGTAAGACGAACTGCCCGGAGTTCGCGCTCGACTACACGTCTGAAAATCCCTTGTTCGGGCGGACGAACAACCCGCACGACCTCGGGCGCACGCCGGGCGGTTCGAGCGGCGGCTGCGCGGCGGCCGTCGCCGCGCGCATGACGGCGGCGAGCGTGGGGAGCGACCTCGCCGGCTCGGTGCGCATCCCCGCGCACTTCTGCGGCGTCGCGGGGCTCAAGCCGACGGCGGGGCGCGTGCCCGGCGGCGGACACGCGCCGCCGATGTCGGGGCTCCACTCGCTCGGCGCGACGCTCGGCCCACTCGCGCGCACGGTCGAAGACCTGCGCCTCCTCTACGGTGTGCTCTCCGGCGCGAGCGGAGCGGCGGGCGGCGGGACGGACGCCGGCGAGACTTTGAAAGCGACGCGCGTCGCCTTCTACGCCGACGACGGGGCGGAGCCGGTGACAACGGAGACGCGTGAGGCGGTCGAGGCGGCCGCGCGTGCCCTGGCCGACGCGGGGCCGGAAGTCTTAGAGGAAGCGCCGCCCGGCGTCGGGGAGGCCACGGGGCTCTGGCTCTCGCTCTTCGAGTACACGACGCAGCGGTTCGTGCGCGCGGCCTACGCGGGGAGGGAAGGGGAGGCGGGGCGTGCCGCCCGCGTCATCCTCGAACGCGCCGGACGTTGGGGCGAGCCCGCATTAGAGAAAGTCCTCGCGGCGTGGGAGGAGCGCGACCGCGTGCGCGAGACGCTTCTGAGATGGATGGAGCGGACGCCGCTCTTCGTCGCGCCGGTCGGGGCCGTGCCCGCGTTCAGGCACGAGGAGTTCGGGCGCGTCGAGGTCGAGGGGCGCAGCGTCCCGACGTTCCGCGCCTTCGCGCACGCGCACGCGGCGAACGTCTTCGACCTGCCGGCCGCGTGCGTGCCCGCGGGGCGCACGGCGTCGGGGCTGCCGGTCGGCGTGCAGGTCGTCGGCCGCCCGCACGAGGAGTGGCGCGTGTTGGCGGCCGCGCGTGTGATTGAAGAAGCGCTCGGCGGCTGGCAGCCCCCGCCCGAAGCTATTTCAAAAGCTTGAAGCAATCCGTTATAGTCTCGCCCGATATAGTCTCGCCCGAACTTAGGATTTGAAATTTCAAATTTGAAATTTGAAATTACCGTCCCCCCGGAGGTCACATGGAAATCGGCATTCTCTTCTTCCTGCTCTTCATCGCCGTCGCGACGCTGGTCATCGCGGCCAAGACCATCAAGATCGTGCCGCAGGCGACCGTCATGCTCATCGAGCGGCTGGGGCGCTTCAGCCGCGTCGCGACGAGCGGCCTGAACGTCATCGTCCCGTTCCTCGACAAGCCGCGCGGCGTCTACTGGACGAACGTCCGGCCGGGGCTCGCCTCCATCGACCTGCGCGAGCAGTACATCGACCTCCCGCCGCAGCCGGTGATTACGCGCGACAACGTGACCATCCACGTCGATTCCGTCGTCTACTGGCAGATCACCGACCCGATCAAGGCCGTCTACGAGGTCGCGGACTTAATCGGCGCCATCGTCCAGTTGACCATCACGGGCATGCGCGCCGTCATCGGCGACATGGACCTGGACCACACGCTCTCGCAGCGCGACCAGATCAACGCCAAGCTCCGCATCGGGCTCGACGAGGCGACGGACAAGTGGGGCGTCAAGGTCACGCGCGTGGACGTGAAGAACATCAACCCGCCCGAGGACGTGCGCGTCACGATGGAGAAGCAGATGACGGCCGAGCGCACGCGCCGCGCGCTCGTGCTCCAGGCCGAGGGCGACAAGCAGGCCGCCATCACGCGCGCCGAGGGCGAGAAGCAGGCGGCCGTGACGCGCGCCGAGGGCCAGAAGCAGTCGGCCATCCTCGCGGCCGAGGGCGCGGCACAGGCGCGACTCCGCAACGCGGAGGCCGAGGCGGAGGCCATCGCGCAGGTCGCGCGCGTCATGCTCGACCACGGCAACCCCGCGCAGTACCTCATCACGCAGCGCTACATCGAGAGCCTGAAAGAGATGTCGCTCGGCCAGAACTCGAAGGTCATCTTCATGCCGGTCGAGACGTCGGCCATGCTTTCCAGCGTCGGCGTCATCAAGGAGATGTTCGCCGAGACGGGCGAGAAGCGGAAGGACGACGGCGGCGCCCAGCAGTTGCCGCCCGGCCGCCCGCGGCAGTTGCCTAATAGCTGAGTTGCTTGAGCGCAGAGTTAGGCAGTTAACCACAGAGACACAGAGGGCACGGAGGGGGCACGGAGATTCAAGACTCTGTGCCCCCTCCGTGCCCTCTGTGTCTCTGTGGTGAATCGTCCCTTACACTATTCTCAAGTGACGCTAACCATCGAACGTGCGGCGTGACAGAGGAGTGTAGCGCGAGCCGCCGGGGCCGAGTTCGCTGCGGATGACGAGAAGCTCACTCACCTCGAAATGATGGGGGCCGAAGGGCGTGCGCCTGTGTGCTTCGGAGAGTGCGTGTGAGCCTTGCGGCGCGCGCAGGCGCGCGACGGTGAGGTGGGGTTTAAAGGCGCGCGGCTCGCGGGGGAATCCGGCGTCCTCGCACTCGTGTTCGAGCCGGCGTTGAAGTTGCGCGAGCCGGCCCGACGCGTCCTTCACGCCGAGCCACAGCACGCGCGCCGCACCGCGCGGCGGGAACGTGCCGGACTCCTCGACTGACAGACCGAACGTCGAGAAGCCCTCGGCGGCCGCACACGCCGCGCGCGAGAGGGCTTCGACGCGCGCCGCTTCGACCCCGCCGATAAACTTCAGGGTTATGTGCAGCCCCTCGGGTCGCGCCCAGCTCGCGCGCGCGTCGGGGAAGTCCCGGCGCAGGCGCGCGGCGTGTGCGGCCACGGCCGCGCGAATCTCTCCGGGCAGCTCGACGGCGCAGAAGACGCGGATGCTCTCGTCCCCGTCCACTTCTACTTCGGCACGAGCGTCAGCGACGGTTGCGCCGAGCGCGCGACGGCGGCAACGGTGAAGGGGAAGACGCGCGGGTTGGCGGCACGCCAGTCTTCGAGCTGATCCTGCCAGTGCGGGCTGCGCGGGTCGCCCGACTCGCCGGGGGCGAGGCCCTGCTGCGTCTTGTCCCAGTCGGACGCGTCGGCGATGAGGCGCATCGAGACGGGCGCGCCGACGTTCGGCGAGGCGAAGATGCCGCCGCCGCCCTTCTGCGGGAACGGCGCGATCTTGAACGGAGTGCCGACGACGGGCACGCCCGCCAGAGGGT
>DASVQJ010000024.1:0-38180 GCA_036389235.1 Pyrinomonadaceae bacterium
TGCGCGGGGACCTCTCGGGCGCGCCGACGTTCCGCGAGCTGTTGCGGCGGACGCGGGAGGCGGCCCTCGGGGCGTACGCGCACCAGGAGCTGCCCTTCGAGCTGCTCGTCGAGCGGTTGCAGCCCGAGCGCGACCTGAGCCACAACCCGATCTTCCAGGTGATGTTCACGCTGGAGAATCTGCCCGGCGGGCCCGCGGAGTTGGAAGGCTCAAGCGTGAGTCAGGTTGATGTCCACGGCGGCGTCTCCATCTTCGACCTCACGCTGCACGTCCGCGACACGGGCCGGACTCTGGCCGGGAGCTTCGAGTACAACACAGACCTCTTCGACGCCGGCACGATCTCGCGCCTGGCGGAACACTTCACGAACCTCGTGCAGGCCGTCGTCGCCAACCCGCTCCAGAGCGTCCGGCGCGTGCCGCTGCTCTCGGAGACCGAGCGACAACGCCTGCTGGTCGAGTGGAACGGCGCGCGTACGCACGATGACGGCGCGCAGCCCTGCGTCCAACGGTCGTTCGAGCGGCAGGCCGAGCGCACGCCCGACGCGGTCGCGCTCCTCTCCGAAGACGGGGAGTTGACCTACGCGGAGCTGAACCGGCGCGCCAACCAACTGGCCCACCACCTGCGCGCGCGCGGCGTCGGCGCGGAGACGTTCGTCGGCGTCTGCGTCGAGCGCTCCGCCGGGATGATCGTCGCGATGCTCGGCGTGCTGAAGGCCGGCGCGGCCTACGTGCCGCTCGACCCCGCGTACCCGCGCGAGCGTCTCGCGTTCATGCTGAAGGACGCAGGCGTCGCGCTCGTTCTGACCGAGCAGCGTCACGCCGGGGTCCTGCCCTTGGAGGGCGAAGGGGTCATCTACCTCGACGCCGGTTGGGGCGCGTTGGCGCGCGAGAGCGAGAGCAACCCCGCGGCCGATGTGGGGCAAGGGTGCGCCGCCTACGTCATCTACACGTCGGGCTCGACGGGCATGCCGAAGGGCGTCGTCGTCGAGCACGGCGCGCTGGCGAACTTCGTCGAGGCCGCCTCCGGCTTCTACGAGATAGGCGCGGCTGACCGCGTCCTACAGTTCGCCTCCATCAACTTCGACGCGAGCGTCGAGGAGATTTACCCCTGCCTCGCGCGCGGGGGCACGCTCGTCCTGCGGCCGGCAGAGATGTTGGGCTCGGTCGCCTCCTTCCTCGAAGGGTGCCGCGAGCTGGGGCTGACCGTCCTCGACCTCCCGACGGCGTACTGGCACCAGCTCGTCGCCGGCATGTCGGCGGAAGGGCTCGCGCTGCCGGGGGGCGTGCGGCTCGTCATCATCGGCGGGGAGCGTGCGGCCCCCGAGCAGGTGGCGGCGTGGGGCGAGATGGTGCCCGCGGGCGTGCGCCTCGTGAACAGCTACGGCCCGACCGAGGCGACCGTCGTCGCCACGGTCTACGAACTGGGCGGGCACGCCCGCTCGAAGGGCGACGGCCGCGAGGTGCCCATCGGGCGCGCGCTGTCGAACGTCGAGGTCTACGTGCTGGACGAGGCGCTGGAGCCCGTCCCGACGGGCGTCGTCGGCCAGCTCTACGTCGGCGGCGGCGGGCTGGCGCGCGGCTACCTGAGCCGCCCGGCACTGACGGCGGAGAAGTTCGTCCCGCACCCGTTCGGGCGGGAGGGCGGCGCGCGGCTCTACGCAACAGGCGACCTCGCGCGCTACACGGCCGAAGGGCAGCTTGAGTTCCGCGGGCGGGTTGACGGGCAGGTGAAGATTCGCGGCTTCCGCATCGAGCCGGCCGAGGTCGAGAAGGCGCTCGCGCGACACCCGGCCGTGGCCGAGTGCGCCGTCATGGCGCTCCCCGGCACGCGCGACGAGCTGCGCCTGGTCGCCTACGTGGTCGCGCGCGAAGGGCTGACGCCTTCGGCCGACGGGCTGCGCGAGTTCCTCTCCGAGAGGCTGCCCGCGTACACGATCCCTTCGGCCTTCGTTCTGCTCGACGCGATGCCGCTGACTCCGGGCGGCAAGCTCGACCGCAGGGCGCTGCCCGCGCCCGAGCCGTCCGGCGCGGCGGCCGGCGACCTCGTCGCGCCGCGCGACGAGGTGGAGTTGCGGCTCTCTCACATCTGGGAGGAGGTGCTGGGGCTGCGCCGCGTGGGCGTCAGGGAGAACTTCTTCAGGCTCGGCGGCCACTCGCTGCTGGCCGTCCGGCTGATGTCGGAGATCAGGAAGCAGTTCGGTCAGAGCCTGCCGCTGGCGACGCTCTTTCAGGGCGCGACCGTCGAGCAGCTCGCCGCGCGGCTGCGCGAGCGGGCCGGCGAGCGCCCCTTCTCGCACGCCATCGCCATCCAGCCGCACGGCGACCGGCCGCCCTTCTTCTGCGTGCACCCCATCGGCGGGCAGGTGCTCTGCTACTACGACCTCGCGCAGGAGATGGGAACCGACCAGCCCTTCTACGGCCTGCAAGCGCCGGAGCTGGCCGAGGCGGCCGACCTCGCAGTCAGCATCGAGGCGATGGCGGCGCAGTACCTCGCGGCCGTCCGCGCCGTGCAGCCCTCGGGGCCGTACTTCCTCGGCGGCTACTCCTTCGGCGGCGGCGTGGCCTTCGAGATGGCGCGGCAACTGCGGCAGGCCGGCGAGGAGGTCGCGCTGCTGGCGATGCTCGACACTTGGTCGCCCGCCGTTGACCGCGCGCTCAACGTCCTGCCCGAAGACGCCTTCCTCCTCTTCGGCCTCTTCGCGGAGCACGCGCGGCAGAACGGGTTCGACCCGCAGGTCTCTTACGACGAGCTGCGCCGGCTCGGCCCCGCAGAGCAGTTGCGGCTCGTGCTGGAGAAGGGGCAGGCGGCCGGGCTCCTGCCGCCCGAGATGGAGGTCGAGTGGCTGCGGCGTCTGCTGCGCGGCTACAAGGCGCGCTTCCAGGCGGCGCTCGACTACGTCCCGGGCCGCTTCGACGGGCGCATCACGGTCTTCCGCGTCAGCGAGCGCACGCCGGAGTTGGTCGAGTACCTGCGCGAGCGCGGCGTGGACGTGGACGACCCGGCGCTCGGCTGGCGTGAGTTCACCGACGAGCCCGTCGAGACCTACCGCATCCCGGGCCACCACGAGACCCTCTACCAGCGGCCGCAGGTCGGCGTGCTGGCCGCAGGGCTGAGGGCCTGCATCGCGCAGACGCTCTGCGTCGCCTGACGCTCTGGCCGCCGCCGACCCGGCGGCGGCCACTTCCAACCAGTCACTCCCCGCTTCGAGGGTTGTCCGGGCCGGAGGCTCAGGCACACCCGGACAGGAAAACGGATATGAAGTTTCTCTCTTTCCTCTTCATCCTGAGGCGCTCGAAGGGCCTCGTCGCGCTAGTGCTCGTGTCGAGCGCGCTCAGCGGCCTGTGCAGCACCGCGATGATCGCGCTGGTCAACAGCGCGCTGAACCAGCCGGCGGCCTCGGCCGTGAAGATCGTCTGGGCTTTCGCGGGGCTCTGCCTGCTGCTGCCGCTGACGCGCATTGTCTCGCAGACGCTGCTGGCGCACCTCTCCGAGAAGGCCGTCTACGACCTGCGCATGAGCCTGTGCGAGCGCATCCTGGCGACGCCGCAGCGCCGGCTCGAAGAGGTCGGCGGGCCGACGCTGCTCGCCTCGCTCACGGGCGACGTGGGGGCCGTCACGGGGGCCTTCACCAACCTGCCCTTCTTCTTCATGCAGCTCGCCATCGTCGTCGGCAGTCTCGCCTACATGGCCTGGCTCGCCTGGGTGCCGTTCCTGATGTTCCTCGGCATCCTCCTCTTCGCCGTCGTCTCCATCCAGCTCTCGGAGTACCCGGCGCGGCGCTTCATGGGCGTCGCGCGGCAGGAGACCGACGAGCTGTACGAGCACCTGCGCGCGCTGACCGAGGGCACGAAGGAGCTGAAGCTCCACGCCCGCCGCCGCGAGAGCTTCATCCGCGAAGTCCTCGACCGGACGGCGCTCTCGCTGCGCCGCAACAACGTGAAGGGCGCGGGCGTCTACGCGCTCTCGCGTGGGTGGACGCAGTTGCTCTTCTTCGCCGTGCTCGGCGCCTCGATCTTCCTCCTGCCGCGGCTCGCGGCCATGGACGCGAAGTCCACCTCGGGCTACGTGCTCGCGATCCTCTACATCTCCTTCCCGCTGGACGTGGTGATGAGCCTGTTCCCGATGATGTCCTACGCGAACATCTGCGTCCGCAAGATCGAGTCGCTGCGACTCTCGCTCGCCGATGGCGAAGGCGCGCGCCCGGAGGCCGCGCCCGCCCCGCGGCCGCCAGCCCCGCTCCGCAGCCTGGAGCTGCGAGGCGTGACGCACGCCTACCGCACCGAGCGCGAGAACACGACCTTCGAGCTCGGCCCCGTCAGCCTCCGCATTGACGCCAACGAGCTGGTCTTCGTCACCGGCGGCAACGGCAGCGGCAAGACGACGCTCATCAAGCTCCTGACGGGGCTCTACGAGCCCGAGGGCGGCGAGCTGCTCCTCAACGGCCGCCCCGTCACCGGGGCCGACCGCGAGCAGTACCGGCAGCACTTCTCGGCCGTCTTCTCAGACTTCTACCTCTTCGAGAAGCTCATCGGGCTGGACGCCGACGGGCTCGACGAGGAGGCGCGGCGCTACATCGGCAAGCTCCAGCTTGAGGAGAAGGTGGAGGTCAAGGGCGGCGCGCTCTCGACCATCAACCTCTCGCAGGGGCAGCGCAAGCGGCTCGCCCTGCTGACGGCCTACCTCGAAGACCGCCCCGTCTACGTCTTCGACGAGTGGGCCGCCGACCAGGACCCGCACTTCCGCGAGGTCTTCTACTACGAGCTGCTGCCGGAGCTGAAGGAGCGCGGCAAGACCATCATCGTCATCAGCCACGACGACCGCTACTACCACATCGCCGACCGCGTGATAAAGCTCGAATACGGGCAGGTGGCGTACGACCGTTGCTTCGGCCGGGAGGGGGAGCCTCTCGAAGGGGAGGCGCTCGCGGGCGCGGCCGTGTAGGCCCGCGGCTACGAAGCGGAGAGAAAGATGCGTCGAGTCAACATGCGAAACCTTGCACGGAAGTCTCTGGCGGCGGCCTGCGCCGCCCTGCTGACCGTGCTCGCCGCGCCGCCGCTCGCGGCGCAGCAGGAGTTGAAGGGCGCGGCCGCCGCGCCCCCCGCCTACTCGCCCGAGCTGCTGACGGAGCTGCGACGCTTGCAGCGGGCGGCCCTCAAGAGCGGCTACGCCTACGCGCGGCTGGCCCACCTGAGCAACAACATCGGGCCGCGCCTGAGCGGCTCGCCGCAGGCGCAGCAGGCCGTCGAGTACGTCGCCGACGAGATGCGCAAGCTCGGCCTCGACGTGCGGCTCGGGAAGGTGAACGTCCCGCACTGGGTGCGCGGCGCGGAGACGGGCGAGTTGGTGGGGTTCCCCGGCCAGGCCCCCGGCACGAAGCAGAAGCTCGTGCTGACGGCGCTCGGCGGCAGCGTCGCGACGCCGCCCGAGGGGATGACGGCCGAGGTCGTCGTCGTGCAGGACTGGCACGACTTCGAGAGGCTCGGGCGAGAGAAGGTGGCGGGCAAGGTCGTCCTCATGAACAAGAAGTTCGACCGCCAGCTGGCCGCGCAGGGCTTGGGCGGCGAGGCTTACCAGCAGTTGCGCGACTACCGCGGCGGCGCGGCCATCGCCACCTCCTACTGGGGCGGGGTCGCCGCGCTGGTGCGCTCGGCGGGCGGCGCGGCCTTCCGCCTCCCGCACACCGGCGCGATGGGCTACGACCCGGAAGTCGCGAAGGTGCCCGCCGCCGCCGTCTCGGCCGAGGACGCCGACCTCATCGCTTCGCTGGCGGCGCAGGGGACGGTGCGGGTCCATCTGGTGCTGACGCCGCAGACGCTGCCCGAGGCGCCGAGCTACAACGTCATCGCCGACCTCAAGGGGAGCGAGCACCCCGAGCAGGTCGTCGTCGTCTCGGCGCACCTCGACTCGTGGGACTTGGGCACGGGCGCGCTCGACAACGCCTCGGGCGTGGCGGCGGCCATGGCGACGATGCACCTGCTGAAGGAGCTGAAGCTCACCCCGCGGCGCACCGTCCGCTTCATCGCCTGGATGAACGAGGAGAACGGCATGGCCGGCGCGCTCACCTACGCGCGCGAGCAGGCGGCGGAGCTGCCGAACCACTTCGCCGCCATCGAGAGCGACCTCGGCGCGGGCCACCCCATCGGCCTCAAGTACAAGGCTAACCCGAAGGTGGCGGAGTCGCTCGCCCCCGTCTCGGAGGTGCTGTCGGCGCAGGGCGCGGGCCTCATGCAGCGCGTCGAGAGCACGGAGGCCGACATCGAGCCGCTGGCCGGCGCGGGCGTGCCCGCCTTCGGGCTGTGGCAGGACAGCCGCACCTACTTCGACTATCACCACACGGCCGCCGACACCTTCGACAAGGTCAACCCCGAGGAGCTCTCGGAGAACGTCGCGCTGATGGCGGTGCTCGCCTACGCGCTGGCGGGCACGGCGCGGCCGCTCCCGCGTTGAGCGCCGGCCTCCATAGCGCCCCGACCCTCTAAACCACGGTCGGCCGTCCGACGAAGGCCGCCGACTTAAACACAACCTTAACCTTCAAGGAGCCGAAACGTCATGAACCGAGAGACCGAAGCGAACGACACCATCTACAAGGTGGTCGTCAACCACGAGGAGCAATATTCGATCTGGCCGGCCGACCGCGAGAACGCGCTCGGGTGGAACGACGCGGGCAAAGAGGGCACGAAGGCGGAGTGCCTCGCCTACATCGAGGAGGTCTGGACGGACATGCGTCCGCTGAGCCTCCGCAGGCAGATGGAGCGGGCCGCCGCCGTCTGAGTCGCCGCGCGCCGCCGTCCGGGGGCGGCGGCGCGCGGCGCAACGAGTTCCCCCACAGTGAAGCCCCCTTCCTCCCGAAGAGCAACACCGAAAAGGTAAACCTAATGTCGAAAGAGAGAGTCAAACCCTTCCTCCGCACGCCGCGCGGCGTGCTGGTCTTCGCGGCGGCCTTAGGAGTGGCCCTGCTCACCCTGACCGCCCCGAACCCCACCTGCGCCGCCTGCTTCCAGGCCGGCCCGGCGACGAGCGACATGATCAGCCGGATCGACCTTTGCAGGGTGGACGCCAACACCTTCAGCCTGGACTTCACGCCGACGGACGCCGTCGGCACCGGGGGCTCCTGCGGCCCCACCAACGTCGCCCTGATCGGCTGGTCGAACGTGGCCACCTGGTCGGAGCATAACCAGCCCGACTCGCGCTTGCACCGCATCGTGGTCAGGCCCTACACGACCCTGCTGCCCGTCTCGGGCAGATACCGCTTCAGCGGCTACCTGGCCGGGGCGCCGGTGATGGTGGAGGACAACTTCAGCTTCTCCCCCTCGCAGCTCTCCGTGAACTCCTGCACGCGGATCTACTAACGCAAGGCGGAGGGGAGGCCCGCGTCTCTCGGGCCTCCCCGAGGCCGAAAGGGAATCGCACGAGCTTATGACGAAGAACACCGAAACCGCCGCGCCCTGGCTGATCGTCCCGAGGCCGAACCCGGCGGCGGCGCTGCGCCTGTTCTGTTTCCCTTACGCCGGCGGCGCGGCCAGGGTTTACCGCAGTTGGGCCGAGCACCTGCCGGACGGCGTGGAGCTGTGCCTGGTCGAGCTGCCCGGGCGCGGCACGAGGATGTGGGAGCCGCGTCTGACCAGCATCCTCTCGGTGGCCGAGGCGCTGGAGCCGACGCTGCTCGCCGCGCTCGACAGGCCGTTCGCCTTCTTCGGGCACAGCATGGGTGCCGTCACCGCCTTCGAGGTGGCGCGCCGGCTGCGACGCCGGCACGGCCGGCAACCCGCGCACCTCTTCGTCTCCGGCAGCGCGGCCCCGCACCTGCCGAGGATTCACCCCGTCACGTACGACCTGCCGGAGGACGAATTCATCGAGCACCTCGTGAGCCTCAACGGCACGCCGCGCGAGGTGCACGAGAACGCCTCGCTGATGGAGTTGCTGCTCCCGCTGCTGCGCGCCGACTTCCAGGCCGTGCAGACCTACGCGTGGCAGGAGGAGCCGCCCTTGAGCTGCCCCGTCCACGCCTTCGGCGGTCTGGAGGACGCGAACGTCAGCCGCGAGCGGCTCGCCGCCTGGCGCGAGCAGACGACCGCCTCCTTCAGCCTACGCATGTTCCCCGGCGACCACTTCTTCATCAACACCTCCGGGCCGGTGTTGCTGGAGGTGCTCTCGTCGGAACTGCGGCGCTACGCCGCGCGGCCCTGCGCCGGCCTCCCGCGAAGGCTTGAGGCGTCCACGCCCGCCTGAAACCCCCGCGGCCGGAGCCCCGAAAGAGAGCCGGATTTTCCGGCGGGCGAGCCGGCGCGGGGGCCGGGGCATCTAACTTAAGCCGGCGCGCCTTGAAGCTGACCGCGCCGGCACGGGCTTCAGAGTCGGGCCGGGTGGGCCGCCGCCAACGCCCGTCCGCACAGCTATCCGGGTCGCAGCCTCGCAGGCGGGAGCGGCACCACACACCATTGATGACGTGCGTGGGGATGTGCCCCGCGCCTCGGAAGGAGAAAGTGATGAAAGGATTCGTGATGACAATGTTGCTACTCTCTCTGATAGGCGGCGCGGCGGCGGCTGCGGGTTCGCAGAAGACCGACCGGCGTCAACTGAGGCTCGTCCAGAAAATCTACGTCGCCGAGGTCGGCACGGGCGAGGAGGGCGCCAAGTTCCGCGAGGTGCTGCGCCAGAAGCTCGCCAAGAAGGGCTTCAAGCTGGCCGAGACCGAGCAGGCGGCCGACGGCATCCTCTCGGGGACGCTCGCGCTCGACAAGATCGAGAGCGGCACCTCCGTCAAGTCCGACGTGGAGCTGAAGTCGCCCGCGGGCGAGCGGCTGTGGGGCGCCCACTTCTCCGAGAAGCGCGTCAGCACCTTCAGCCTCGCCGCCAACACGAAGCCCCTCTCGTCGCTGGCCGACAAGGTCGTCAAGGCGCTGCACGGCGATTGGACAGAGGCCAAAAAGTAGACCGACCGCCGGCGGGCGCGCGGCCTTCCCAAAGCCGCGCCGCCCGCCGGGCCGACACCCCCGCGAGCGCGGCCGCGTGCCCTCCCTCCTGACGCGGCTGTCCAGAACCCCGGACAGCAAACCGCCCGCGGCCTTCTTCCGACTCAAACCGACAACACGATAAGTCTTCGGCGGGCGTCCGCGCCCGTCTAGACGCAGAGGTCTGCCCGGAGCCGTCTTCAAACCGCGCGGGCGGAGCGAAAGCACGTCCGGGGGCCCTGCCCCCTCGACGATTGCCAAGGAGTTGCAGATGGAAACGACAAACCAAGTTTACGGCCAGCACCAGCCCGTCTTCGGGGCGGACTGGTTCTCGCCCGTCATCCCCGTCTGGGAGGAGTTTCTCGGGCGGTACAGGGGCCAGCCCGAGGTCAGGATGCTGGAGGTCGGCTCCTACGAGGGGCGCTCGGCGCTCTGGCTGATGGAGAACATCCTGACGCACGAGACGGCGCGGCTCGACTGCATCGACGTGTTCAAGGAGGACGGGCTGAAGGAGGCCGGCAGCAGCTTCGACATCCTCGAACGCTTCCGCCACAACCTCGCGCCCTACGCCGCGAAGGTGGCGTGGCACCAGGGGCGCTCGCAGGCGGTGCTGCGCCGCGGGGAGTTCTCGCCCGAGACCTGCAAGAAGTACGACGTCATCTACATCGACGGGTCGCACGAGGCCCGCGACGTGCTGGAGGACGCGGTGCTGGCCTACCGCCTGCTTAAGGTCGGCGGCCTGCTCATCTTCGACGACTTCGAGTACGTCGGCTGGGTCGAGGGCTTCCGCAACCCGAAGACGGCCATCCTGTCGTTCTTCGGGGTCTACAAGCAGCAGTTCAAGCTGCTGCACAAGAGCCGCCAGTTCGTCCTCGAACGCATACGCGAGTAGAGGCCGGACGCGCGCGCGTCCGGCGCGCCCCGACCCCGCCACGCCCACCCACCTCAACCGAACAGGCAGTTACCGTCAGTAAGGAGAACGACAGCAATGAGCAGCACTCATAAAGTGAAGGTCTTCGACCGTCAGTCGAGTCAGGAGCAGGAGTACTGGGCCGAGAGGCTCTCGGGCGAGATAGGCTTCTCCGGCTTGAGGCCGGACTTCCCGCGTCCGGCCGCCCACGCGCCCGAGACGGGGCGCGTGGAAGTCTCGCTACCCGCCGACCTCGCGCGGCTGGTCAACGGGGTGGCCGGCGGCTCGCCCTTCCTCGGCTACGGCATCCTGATGGCGGCGCTCCAGGCGTGCCTGCACAGGTACACGGGGAGCGAGCGCGTCGTCGTCGGCAGCCCGGCGCGCCGCGACCGCGGGCCGGAAGGCGCGGGCAACGTGCTGCCCGTCGTCAACGACATCGGCGGCGGGACGAGCTTCCGCGAACTCCTCGTGCGTGTGCGCCAGAGCCTCGTGGAGGCGTACGCCCGCCAGAGCTACCCCTTCGAGCGTCTGCTCCAGGACCTCGGCATCGAGCGGCCCGAGAACAAGTCCGCGCTCTTCGACATCGTCCTCGCCGCGGAGAACCTCCACGCGGAGGTCAGCGCCCGCGAGCTGAAGGCCGACCTGCTCCTCGTCTTCCGCATCTCTCCGGAGGCGATAGAGGGCGTCGTCGAGTTCAACGCGAGCCTCTTCCGCCGCGAGACCGTCGAGCGGTTCGCCGGCCACCTCCTGAACGTCCTGAGCGCGGGGCTCCGCGACCTGGACGCGCCCGTGCACTCGCTGGCGATGCTCTCCGAGGGGGAGCTTCGACAGATCACTTCCGGCTGGAACCAGACCGCGGCGCCGTTCCCGGCCGACGCGTGCATACACCAACTGTTCGAGGCCCGGGCCGCCGCGACGCCCGAGGCCGTGGCGCTGCTGTTCGAGAACACGAAGGTGACCTACGCGGAGTTGAACCGGCGCGCCAACCAACTGGCGCACCACCTGTGCGCGCGCGGCGTCCGCCCGGAGACGCTCGTCGGCGTCCTGATGGAGCGCTCGCCGGAGATGGTCGTCGCGCTGCTCGGCATCCTGAAGGCGGGCGGGGCCTACCTGCCGCTCGACCCTGCCTACCCGGCCGCGCGCAAGGCTTTCATGCTGGAGGACGCGCGCGCGCCCGTCGTCCTGTCGCAGCGCCGCGTCTCGGAGCACCTGCCGCCCTTCGGCGGTCAGGTCATCTACCTTGAGTCCGACTGGTCGGCGATCGACGGGGAGAGCGCCGTCAACCCGCCCGCCGTGACGACGCCCGAGCACCTGGCCTACGTCATCTACACCTCGGGCTCGACCGGCGTCCCGAAGGGCGTGGCGGTGGCGCACCGCGGGCTGTGCAACCTGGCCGCGGCGCAGTCGCGCGCCTTCGGCGTCCTGCCGGAGAGCCACGTCCTTCAGTTCGCCTCCTTCAGCTTCGACGCGTCGGTGTCGGAGATCTTCATGGCCCTCGTCAAGGGGGCGACGCTGTGCCTCGGCTACCGCGAGGCGCTCTTCTCGGCGGCCGGCTTCAGTCAGCTCGTCAGCAACCAGGCCGTGACGGTCGCGACCATCCCGCCCGCGCTGCTGGCCGTGCTGCCGGCCGATGAGCTTTCGGCGCTCAAAACGGTCATCTCGGCCGGCGAGAGCTGCCCCGCGGACGTTGCGGCGAGGTGGTCGCGGGGCCGCCGCTTCTTTAACGCTTACGGGCCGACGGAGACGACCGTCTGCGCCACCCTCGCGGAGATTCAAGGCGAGCCACAGGGCGCGCCCCCCATCGGACGCCCGCTCGCCAACACGGGCGTCTACCTGCTCGACGCGCGCCTGCAACCCGTCCCCGTGGGCGCGCCCGGCGAGCTGTACGTCGAGGGCGTCGGACTCGCCCGCGGCTACCTGAACAGGCCCGGGCTGACCGCCGAAAAGTTCATCCCCAACCCCTTCTCCGACCGTCCCGGCGCGCGCCTGTACCGGACGGGCGACCTCGCGCGCTACCTGCCCGACGGCAACGTCGAATACCTCGGCCGCCTCGACCAGCAGGTGAAGATCCGCGGCTTCCGGATTGAAACGGGCGAGGTCGAGGCCGTCCTCGCCCGTCACGCCGCCGTGCGCGACTGCGCCGTCGTTGTCCACGAGGCGGCGGCCGGCGAGAAGAGCCTGAACGCTTACGTGGTGGCCGCCGGCGGCGAGCCGTTGGACGACGCGGAGCTGCGCGGGTTCCTCCGCGAGAGGCTGCCGGAGTACATGGTGCCGGCCTCGATCTCGGCCCTCGCCGAGCTGCCCCTGACGCGGAACGGGAAGGTGGACAGGGCGGCGCTCGCCGCGCTCGGCCGCGCCCGAGCCTCGCAGCAGGCGGACTTCGCCGAGCCGCGCACGCAGATCGAAAAGCAGTTGGCGGAGATCTGGGGCGAGTTGCTCGGGATCGAGAAGGTCAACGTCAACGACCGCTTCCTCGTCAGCATCCACGACCACTTCTTCGACCTCGGCGGCCACTCGCTGCTCGCCGTGCAGATGTTCTCGCGCGTGCGCGCAGCCTTCGGCGTGGAGCTGCCCCTGAACCTCATCTTCACCAGCGCGCCGACCATCGCCGGGTTGGCGAAGGCCATCGAGGACTACACCATCGAGTCGGCCGACGTGAACGAGATCGCCGCCATGCTCGAAGAACTGGACGGCCTCTCCGACGAGGAGCTTCAGGCGCTGCTCGACAGCGAAGACCCGGTGCTGGATTAGCCGCCGGAGGGCGCACGCCCGCGCGAGGTGCTTTATGGCAAAGATGGTACTCGTCACGAAGGGGACCGGCGGCGACCTCTTCCCGTTCCTCCGCGTCGGCAGGGCGTTGGAGGCGCGCGGCCACGAGGTCGTGCTGCTCTCACACTGGTATCACGCCGAGCGGGTCGGGCGCGCGGGGCTGCGGTTCGCGCCGCTCGACGACCCCGCCGAAGTCCCGCAGTACGAGGAGCAGACCACGGTCAACCCGCAGCACCGGCGCAACGCGCTGGCCGACCAGGTCGAGTTCGTCGCCAACCACGCGGAGGCCGGCCGGCCTGCGCCGCGGGCGCCAGAGCGGCAGGGGCCGAAGCTCTCCCTCTTCGGCCTATCGCTCGACAAGGGGCTGAGGGAGTTCCGCGCCATCGCCGAGCAGTGCGCGGGCGGCGCCGTCCTCGTCGCCAACTACATCGCCTTCCTGACGGCGCGCCCCGTGGCCGAGAGGCTCGGCGTCCCGTTCGTCTCCGTCTTCATGTCCCCGGGCTTCATCCCGGATTGGATTCTGAACCTGCCGTTCTTCGACGAGCTGTACGGCCATGTCGGGGCCGACCTGAACCGCGTCCGCGAGGAGGTCGGGCTCGCGCCGGTCTCGGACTGGCGGAGGTGGCTGGTCACGGCCGACTGCTTCGCGGGGATGTGGCCCGACTGGTTCGCGCCGGCACGCCCCGGCCGCGCGCCCGAGATCGTGCCCGTGGGCTTCGCCGTGGACGATGTGGCGGCGGGGGGCGAACTCCCCGAGGAGCTGCGGGGCGTGCTCGACCCGCGCGAGCCGCCCGTGCTCATCACGCACGGGACGAGCATCCCGACGCGCGCCGACTTCTTCGAGGTCGCGGCCGAAGCTTGCGGGCTCGCGGGGCTGCGCGGCCTGCTGGTCTGCAAGTTCGCAGAACTCATCCCGCCCGCGCTCCCGCCGGGCGTGAAGTGGTTCGACTTCCTGCCGTTCGGCCGGCTGATGCCGCACGTGAGCTGCATCGTGCATCACGCCGGCATCGGCACGTCCGCCCAGGCGCTCGCCTCGGGCATCCCGCAGCTCGTCATGGCACAGGGGCACGACCGCGCCGGCAGCGCGCGGTGCCTGGCCGAACTGGGCATCGCCGAAACGTTCTCGCCGCTCGAATGGCAGGCCGAACGGGTCGCCGCGGCCCTGCGCCGGTCGGTCGAGTCGTCCCCCCTGCGGCGGCGTTGCGCCGAGCTGGCGCAACGTCTGAGGGGCGCGGACGCCGTGACGAGGGCCTGCGAGGTCTTCGAGGAGTTCATCCCGGGCGCGGGTGCGCGCGAGGCGGCCGCCCCCGCCGCTTCCGTCGAAGCGCCGCGCGAGGGTGAGGGGCGGGGCGCCGGGCCGAAGGCGACGCACGGGCTCCTCGCCAACCTCTCGCCGGCGCAGCGCGCGCTGTTATCAAAGCGCCTGCAAGCGCGCCTCGCCTCGCGGGCCGAAGTCAACTCACTCCCCGCCGACTGACTCGGCGGCGGCGAGCAAATCCCGCCTCGGGCTTCGCGCCCGAAGTCCCGCGGACATTCAACCAACGGAGGATGAAGATGAGGATTCTACTGGCCCAGCCGCTAGGCTACTTGTACACGAGCGGCGGCGCTCATAAAGCCAACCGCCTGCTGATGGAGGGGCTGGCCGCGCGCGGCCACGCCTGCCGGGTTCTCTCGCCGCTGAGCGCCTCGGAGAGCGTCAAGTCGCGCGCCGAGCTGCTCGCGGAGTTGGCCCAGCGGGGCGCCGCCCTCCGCCAGACCCAAGACGGCGGGGAGGGCTACTCGCTCAACGGCGTCGAGGTGCGCGTCACGCAGAACTACCTGCACCAATGCGCGGTGCTCGCCGGGCAGGTGCGCGAGTTCCGGCCCGACGTGGTGCTGGTCTCGGAGGACACGGCGCACCTCATGCTGGGGGCGGCGCTGGAGGCCGACCGCACGCGCGTCGTCTACATCTCGCACAGCCCGGCGACGCTGCCCTTCGGCCCCGACACCTTCTGCGCCGACGAGGACAAGAGCCGGCTGCTCAGGCAGGCGCGCGGGATGATCGCCGTCAGCGACTACCTGACCTCGTACATCGGGCGCTGGGGCGGCATCGAGGCGGAGACGATCAGGTTCCCCGTCTACGGCCCCGGCCCGTACCCCGACCTCGGCCGCTTCGAGGGGGGCCGCGTGACGCTCGTCAACCCGTGCCCGATTAAAGGGAGGTCAATCTTCCTTGAGCTGGCGCGGCAGCTCCCCGAGGTGGAGTTCGCCGCCGTGCCCACCTGGGGCGCGGTGAAGGAGGACTTCGAACTCATACGGGACTTGCCGAACGTCCGCGTCATCCCGCCCTCGGAGAACATCGACGACATCTTCCGGCAGACGCGCGTCCTGCTGGCCCCCTCGCTCTGGGGCGAAGCCTTCGGTCAGGTCGTCGTCGAGGCGATGCTCCGCGGCATCCCCGTGCTGGCGAGCAACGTCGGCGGGCTCCCGGAGGCCAAGCTCGGCGTTGACTTCCTCCTGCCCGTCCGCCCCATCGAGCGCTACGAGCCGCTCCCGGGCGAGCAGGTCAAGGTGGCCTACATCCCCGTCATCCCCGAGCAGGACGTACGGCCCTGGGTGGAGACTCTGGGCCAACTCGTGGCCGACGCGGAGTGCTACCGAAGGGTCTCGCGGCAGTCGCGCGAGGCCGGGTTGAAGTTCGTCGCGGGGCTCGGCTTCGCGCCCTTCGAGGATTACTTCGAGGGGCTGGCGCGCCGCGAAGGCCGGACGGCCTTCGCGGAGGAGGCCCCTTCGGTCGCGCAGGGCGTCAGCCGCGAGTCGGCGGGCCGGCGGCTCGTCAGCGAACTCCCCGCGGACATGCGCGCCCTCCTCGCCCTGAAGCTTAAGCGGAACCTGGCGGCGCGCGCCGCGCACGCGGGAGGTGAGTCATGCAGACAAATCTAGAAGCCTTAACCAGTGGCCGGCCGTTCCCCTCGATGAACGGCCGCGCGGTAGTGCAGCTCGACCCCGACCACCCGGGCTTCCGCGACCGCGAGTACAGGGCGCGCCGCGACCTCATCGCCCGGATGGCGCAAGAGTACCTGCCCGGCTCTCCCATCCCCGAGGCCCCCTACACGGCCGAAGAGCATCAGCTGTGGGGCGACATCCGGGACGCGCTGGAGCCGGCGCACCGCCGCCACGCCTGCGCGGAGTACCTTGAGAGCTTCGGCCGCCTCGACCTGCCGCGCGAACGCATCCCGCAGTTGAGCGAGGTGACGGCGAAGGTCGAGTCCCTCAGCGGGTTCCGCCTGGAGCCGGTCGCGGGGCTCGTCGAGCCGCGCATCTTTCTGGAGTCTTTGGCGAACGGCGTCTTCCTCTCGACGCAGTACATCCGCCACCACTCCGCGCCGCACTACACGCCCGAGCCCGACGTGGTGCACGAGGTGGTCGGCCACGCCGTCACCCTGGCGAGCGGGCGCCTGGCCGAACTGAACCGGCTGGTCGGCGCGGCCGTCAGACGCACCAAGACGGACGTGGAGCTGGAGCGCCTCTCGCGCGTCTACTGGTTCACGATAGAGTTCGGCGTCCTGCGCGAGGGCGCCGAAGTGAAAGCCTACGGCACCGGCCTGGTCTCGTCGGCCGGCGAGCTGGCGGCGATGCACAGGGCGGAACTCCGCCCGCTTGATCTGGAGGCCGCCTCGCGCCGGCCCTACGACCCGACCACCTACCAGCCGGTGCTCTTCTGCGCCGACTCGTTCGAGGCCATGTACACCGCGCTCAGGGACTACCTCCTCTCGCGCTGAAGACTTCGTATCAACCCCAAAGATTAGGAGTGCAGAATTCTCATGCAGGAACTTACGACGGCCTACCGCCACCTCATCAACAACTGCCGCCCGGACGTGGTGACCGGGCCGCGCGTCATCAGCCTGCTCGACGCGGCCCGCGAGTTCATGGGCTCCTTCGAGCGCGAGGTGGGCGAGGCGGAAGCGGCGCGGGCGCGCGTCGCCTTCCGCAGCGCCGCGCAGACCCTCCTCAGGCAGGCCCACTGGCTCGAAGACGACGCGCGCGCGGCGCTGGCGGACTTCATCGAAGAGCAGCAGGAGTTCCTGAGCGAGGACGGCTACCGCTTCACCAACGACTTCTTCTCCACCAACATCCTCCACTGGCAGCGCGACCTCGCGCGCTTCGTCGGGCGGCCCGGCCTCTCCTTCCTCGAAGTCGGCAGCTACGAGGGCAAGTCCGCCTGCTGGCTGCTCCGCAACGTCCTGACCCACGAGTCGGGCCGCCTCACCTGCGTGGACGTTTTCGAGCAGGGGAAGAGCCAGGGCGTCTTCGACACGACGGGGCGCGACTCGGCCTCGATGACGGCCGAAGACCGCTTCGACCACAACATCCGGCAGACGGGGGCGGGGCACCGCGTGACGAAGCTCAAGGGGCTCTCGGGCGTCCTACTCCGCACACTGCCGCTCGCCTCCTACGACTTCATCTACATTGACGGCTCGCACACGGCGCGCGACGTGCTCGAAGACGCGGTGATGGCGTGGCCGCTGCTCAAGCCGGGCGGGCGCATCACGTTCGATGACTACCTCTGGAAAGACCATCCCGAGCCGCTCCTCCGCCCGCAGATGGCCATCGACGCCTTCCTGAAGGTCTACGAAGGCCACTACCGCCTCGTCCGCTGCGACTACCAGGTGACGCTCGAAAAGCTCTCATGAGCCCCGCGGGGCAAACCCCTCCGCCTTGGTTGGCGATCAGCCCGGCGGCACTCGGCCTGATCTACGGGGTCGGCAGCCTCGGAGGTCTGTTGGGGGCCTCGCCGGCGGTGAAAGTCGTGCGCCGGTTCGGGATGAGGCCGGCCGGCGTCGGGGCGCAGGCCGTGTGGGTTCTCGGAGTAGTAATTTACGACATTGACGCAGTGAGCCTGCGTCAAGCGATCACCCCCGGCCGGCTTCTCGGCCGTGTGAGCGCCACCGCCAGATTCATAACGTGGGGGACGATGCCGGTCGGTTTCCCGCCGGGGGACGCTGGTGAGGTGATAGCCGTTCGGCCGACGTTGGCGGTGGCGGGGCTGGGCGTGCTGCTCGCGTCCCTCTGGGCGTTGCTCTCCCCTACGCGTGTTATATCCGCCCCGCCCAGGCTGGAACAGGAGCCGTGGCCCGCCGCGTAGGCGGTTAAGGCATCCCGTCCGGCGCCGCTAAAAGGTCGAGCCGCCGTCCACCTCGATGACCCTGCCGGTGAAATAATCACACTCGATAATAAACTTCAGCGCCAGCCAAACCTCCTCCGGCCTCCCGACCCTTCCCAGGGGGATCCCTGCCACCAGTTCTTTCAACGACCCCTCGGAAATATTCTTGAGAATCGGCGTGTCCACCAGACCGGGGGCGATGCCGCCGACCCGCACCCCGCTCGCGGCAAGTTCCAACGCCCACGTGCGGGTGGTCGCGTCCAGCCCGGCCTTGGAGGCGGCGTAGTTCGATTGACCGGGGTTGCCGGCGCGCGAGATCGACGAGATGTTGACGATGACACTCTCTCTTATCCCGCGTTTTAGAATCTCCGCCACCACCTCGCGCGCCATCAGGTAAGGCCCCGTCAGGTTCACGTCGATGACCTGCCTCCAGAGCGCCGACGGCAGTTTTTTCACCCACCCGCCCTCTTCTTTCGCCAGCAGCCCGTCGCGCAGGATGCCGGCGTTGTTAACGAGCACGTTCGCCCCCCCGAACTGCTCCGACGCCTCCTGCACGAACGCCACGACGGAAGCCTCCTGGCTAACGTCGAGCCTCTTCGTGATGACTCTTCCCGGCAGACCCTCCGCTCCGACCCGCAACCGCTCCAACCCACCCGCGTCAACATCGCCCGCCGCGACCGCGGCCCCCGCGCGCGCCAGGGCCAGCGTAAAATGACGCCCCAGCCCGCTGGCAGCGCCCGTCACTATTACCCGCCCGTCTTCGAGTCGCATAAAGGCCCTTCGGCCAGGGAGCGATTACCGCCTACGTCTCCGGCCCGCGGATCAAAGGTTAGAACGTCCGGTCGCGCCCGACCGACCCGCTTCCTCCCATTCCGGCCTGCTGCCGTGGGCGCGACGAGGGTGAACCTGCAAACTGCTTAAGCCGATGAGCGCCCATTATAAAATCGGCAGCCCGACTTCTCCAGTAAAAAGGACAGACCGGAGTGCGCCGGCCGGATTTAGCGGCAAGGGGAGGATTCACCCCGGGTAGAATTCAAGAGCCTGCCACGCAATAAACGGTCGTGTTTATAATCATCCCTGTAAACATCCTGCGCGGGAACCGTCGCTCGGGAAAAACTTGGTGTAATGTCGTAAGCCTATGTGGGAATATTCAAGGCTATCTAAGTGCATTCGGGCGGCTGCAAACGGCGTAAATCACCTCATGTATGCTCAGGTATGATTTGGCGAGCTTGTTTTTCTGGGATTCATAACCCCAAGGTCGGGAGTTCGAGTCTCCCCCGCTACCACCCCATCCTCGACGTCTCGCCGAAACCCCCCGCTCGGCCGGCCGGGCGGCGAACGTGTGCCGCAGGTCGTGGAACGTCAGCCCGCCTGGCGTGTTCTGCCCGTGCGGGATGCCGGCCCGCTCGCACGCCCGCTTGAAACCCTTCTTAATCTCGACGAGGTTGACGCCTGCCCGCGCGCTCGAAGCGAGTCACCGGAGTGGACGTGCTCGATTTGAAGACGCAGCAGTTCGGTGGTCTTCCGCATCCCCGTGTCTACAGCCACAATCACGGGACAGCGCAGGTGCGCGAGCCTACCTTGAAGCACCGGCAGCAGCCCCTCTTCCTCGGCGTAAGTCAGGTATCGCTCCCGACCAGACTGCCATCGGCTGACATTCCGCCGGCTGCCTTCTTCATCAAAGCCGGACACGTAAATTGTGAGGGCGGTTCTTACACGACTCGAACAAGCGGCACTCGCCAAAGCGCACAGCCACCGCCGCGACGCAGGCGAGCCTGTCGAGCAGTGTTTCTATCGCGCGACCGGAGAGGAAGGTAATACCCGGCGCCAGCCGCGGGACGTGAGGCACCAGCCCCACGAAACATCACGAACGACGCCGGGTGACACGTGACGCCTCCGACGGTTACGCCCGCCCCCGGCGTCAGCGTCGAAACTCGTAGCTGGCGTCGTGCTGCCCCGCCTCGCCAGCTTCAGCCGCCGGCCACGGCACCGACCAGACACTCGCGCTTAATCTCTTCGAGCGACTGCGAGTACCACATCAGGCAGGCCAGCCCCAGCGCAAAGTAGAGCGCGAGCCGCCACTGTACGAGCTGCGTGAAGAACGCGGTGTTCTCACCGGGCACCAAGTTCTCCACCAGGTGGGCCGTCGCCACAACCGCCGAGATCGCCGCTGCCGTCAAGGCCACGCCGAGCCAGCGCCCCCTGACGTAGACGACGCCAGCGGGGGCCGCGGCGAGCCTCCTCCCGGTCAGCAGCGCGAGCGTAAGCCTCCGGCCCCCGGCGCGGGCCTCCCTGCGCGCGGCGACCACGAAGTGATACGGCACAATAATGAATATCGCCGCCAGCGGGAGAAAGTAGTAGACGCTCTTAAGGTAGGCGCCGTGGGCGGGGTAGGTCTGGAACCGCGCCCTGGTAATCGGGGCGTTAGGCAGGAACCAGCCCAAGGCACCGTAGAGCAGCAGCCCGGCCAGCGCGTAGGTCGATACCGAGAGCGCGAGCCCCCCGCCCCTGCCTTCCTGCGTCAGCCTCCCGCCCGCGCCCAGCCCCACCAGGGACGTACCCGACACCCAGAGGAAGACCAGCGGCGCCGCCTTCGCCGCGCTGGCGCCGTAACACTCGAACTCGTAGGCCACCTCAACGAAGAGGGCGACCACGTAAAGGACGGCGTAGAGCGCGCCGCTCGCGAGGGCGAAGCAGCAGTGGCCGCCGAAGGCGGCGGAGGCGCGTTCTACCGCCCGCCGGCCGCCTGGCGCCGGCGTAAAGCCTTCTGGGCCGGCCCCGGCCTCGTACGGACGCGCCTCCCCGGCAGGCCCCGTCTCCGGCGGCTTGGCATGGCCGGCGTCAGGGGTAGGGGCCTGGGCGTCTCCGGCCGCCGCCCTGGCCGGCGCGACCTCGTCCGAGTGCCTTTCCCGGACTTCGGCGACGAAACGGTAGCCCCGCCTCGGCACCGTCAGGACGTAGACGGGGCGGCTGGCCTCGTCGCCGAGCGCCCTCCTCACCAGCAGAACGTTCTGCCCGACGTTCTGCTCCTCGACGGTCGCGTCGGGCCAGACCTCACGCAGGAGCTCTTCCCTCGTGAGCGTGCGCCCGTCGGCGCGGACGAGCGCCAACAGCAGCGCGAAGGCTTTGGGGGGCAGCGAGACCGGCTCCCCGCCCTTCAGCAACACGTCCCTGTCCGGGTCCAGCAGGAACGGCCCGAACTCGTAAACCTTCCCGATTTGCTCGCTCATAACACGCCTGACGAATACCTAACGGAAACCTGACCGAACCCTAAGGACTTCGCGGGAAGCCTTCGGGCATGCTCTGCCGCGGCTGAAGTGATCGTGGGGGACGACTGGCGAATATCGTTTGTCGGGGGTCCGCCCCGATTATAACGAAAACCCGCGACGCCACGAAGGGAGCGACGGGAGACTCCCGACCGGGCCCGCAAGTCCTTGCGACGGCGGCCGCCCGTACCAAGCGACAGAAAGGAAGAGCATGCTGAATACGTTATTGAGAATCCGCCGGACGGTTCTGGTGGCCTGCCTGATTTCGGCCCTGGTCTCCGCCGCGGGCGCGACGCCCGGGCGTGGGCCGAGCGCCGCACGAAAGGCCGGCGCCGCCGCACCGGGCCTCGTCAGGGTTCCGACCCTGGAGCCGACGGGGATGGCTAAGCCGGTCGCCAACCTGCGCGACTACAACGGTACTTTATTCGGCGCGTCGGGCACCGGCGGCGTCGGCTACACGACGCTCTACCGCGACAACGAAGACTACGGGGCGGCCTCCGGCTGCAACGGCGAGGGCTGCGGCAGGCACCCCGGCGTGGACATCCCCGTCGGCAGCGGGACGGCCGTCTTCGCCTCGCTGGGCGGCACCGTCGTCCGCTCCGAGTGTAACGGCGGGGTCGGCACCGGCTGGGGCGGGTTGATCGTCATCAGGTCCACGAACCCCTGGAACGCGAACGAGACCCTCTACTTCACCTACGCGCACCTGAAGGCGCGCTACTACGCGGTGGGGCAGTGGGTCAACACCGGCACGCAGATCGGCCTGAGCGGCGGGAACCGCGACCTCGACACCTGCCCCGGAAACTCGACCAACTCGCACCTGCATTTCCAGATCGACAAGGATGACGGGAACGACAGCCCGTACTTCCCGGCGACCACCACGGAGCTGAACCAGCGCGACACCGACTTCCGTGTGACGGCCAAGACCTATAACCCCGTCGTCTTCGTGACGGGCGGCTATCGTTGGAGCTTCAACAAGGCCGGCGACCGCGAGCTTTGGGAGATCGTCAACCTTCAGAACTGGGGGGTCTCTAACGACGCCCTCTGGGTCAACGGCATCGGTGACACCTACATACGCCGCGGCGGCGATGTGAACTGCGGCCAGGCCAGGCCATGCAGCAGCAGCATCGCGGCCGAGGCCGGCATGTACCCGAAGGTCTACCTCGACCTCTACAACGTCTGCTTCAGCAACCCCGGCAAAATCTACTTCACCACCTCGACCAGCCCCGGCTGGGACGAGACGAAGAGCGTGGCCTACTACCCTTCGGGGCAAGGGCCTTACCAGCAGCACATCTACATGACGCAGAACAGCGAGTGGAAGGGAATCATTACGGGGCTCAGAATTGACCCCGGCGTGAACTGCTCGTCCGGCGACGACCCGACCTACTACGGAGAGATCACGATAGAGCGCTGACCCCGATTGCCCGCGACCGGAGCACGGTCTCTTATGGCGTCAAGTAACGCCCGAGAGGCGGCCCCGGTCGCGAGTCGGTAATCGCAGGCGGCGCATGCGTCAAGACGCTGCGTAGTGGCGCACGTAGCCGAGCATGTAAATCAAAGAAACGTGACCCGGGTGATACGCCGCCGTAATTGGTCGGCGGTACACCACTGATTCACGTCTCAATTCTCACCCTCTCCCGCCGGACGGCCACTCGCCTGGCGGGAGACCTAACCAAGGAGGGCAAGATGAAAGGTTTGGCACAGTCGTTTGTCCTTTGTCTGGTGTTAACCACCGCGGTGTTCAACTCCTCTGCCGAGGCGGCCGTCAACTACACGGGCGTCAACCTTGCCGGCGCCGAGTTCGCCGAAAACTCCCTGCCCGGCACTTACGGAACCGATTACACGTACCCCACTCACGCCGAAGTCGATTACTTCACGGGCAAGGGAATGAACGTCTTCCGCCTGCCCTTCCGCTGGGAGCGGCTGCAACGCACTCCCTTCGCCGACTTCGACGCCGCCGAGCTGGCGCGCATAGATGACTTCGTCAACTACGCCACCGGCAAGGGCGCCTCGGTCGTGCTCGACCCTCACAATTACGCGCGCTACTACGGCGTCGTCATCGGCACGGGTAACGTGGCTGCCGGAGCCTTCGCCGACTTCTGGGGCAGGCTCGCGTCACGCTACAAGGGCAACGGCCGCGTCATCTTCGGCCTGATGAACGAGCCGCACGACATGGCGACGGAGCTCTGGCGCGACGACGCCAACGCCGCCATCCAGGCCATCCGCAACGCCGGGGCCGCCAACCTGATTCTCGTCCCCGGCAACGGCTGGACGGGCGCTCACAGCTGGAGCCAGTCGTGGTACGGCACGCCTAATTCGCGGGCGATGCTCGGCATCAACGACCCCGGAAACAACTACGCCTTCGAGGTGCACCAGTACCTGGACGGCAACTTCTCCGGCACGTCCGACCAGTGCGTCAGCACGTCGATAGGCTCGGAGAAGCTCGCCGAGTTCACGGGCTGGCTCAGGCAGAACGGCAGGCGCGGCTTCCTCGGCGAGTTCGCGGGCGGGCGCAACAACACCTGCTACGCCGCCCTGGACAACATGCTGACTTACGTGGACAGCAACGCGGACGTCTGGCTCGGCTGGACTTACTGGGCGGCGGGGCCTTGGTGGGGCGAATACATCTTCACTCTGGAGCCGGCGGGCGGCACAGACCGACCGCAGATGTCGCCCCTGAGCAGCCACCTCGCGGGCATCCCGGGCGGGACGCCGACTCCCACCACGACGCCGACGCCGGTGCCTTCGACCGGCACGGGGCTCAGGGGCGACTACTACAACTCCGTCACGCCCGCGGGCGCAGTCACGTTCACGCGGACGGACGCGACCGTTAACTTCGACTGGGGCAGCGACCCCGGCCCCGGCGTCGGCTCCGACAACTTCTCCGTGCGCTGGACGGGGCAGGTGCAGCCGCTCTACTCGGAGACTTACACCTTCTACACGGTGAGCGACGACGGGGTGCGGCTGTGGGTCAACGGCGCGCAGGTCGTCAACAACTGGACCGACCACCCGGCGACGGAGAACAGCGGCACCGTCGCGCTCACCGCCGGGCAGCGCTACGACATCCGCATGGAGTTCTACGAGCGCGGCGGAGGTGCCGTGGCACGCCTCTCATGGTCGAGTCCGACTCAGCCCAAGCAGATCATCCCGGCGAGCCGACTCTACCCGGCGGCCGCTTCGCAGACCAACCCGCCGCTCGTACTCGACAACTTCGAGAGCGGTACGCTCGGCAAGTGGAATACGTTTGCCGGCCCCGGTTCGGGCATCAACGGGGGCACCTTCAGCCCCGGTCAGGTCGGCAACTACGGGATGAGCGTGAGCTACAACGTCGCCGACTGGGCGGGGGTAGAGCAGTTGTTTAGCGCGACCCGGAGCTGGGCCGGCTACAACTACCTGGACTTCTGGTTCTACGGCGGCGGCTCTGGGAACAGGTTCCGGGTGGAGTTGTACGACAACGGGGCCTCGGCCGGCTCGGCCGAGCGATTCGAGTACCAGTTCACGGACGACGTCACCGGGTGGAGGCACTTCACCATCCCGCTGAACTCCTTCACCCGCCGGGGGGATTGGCAGCCGGGCGGGGCGCCTAACGACGGCCTTACGCTGACACAGATGTGGGGCTTCAACTTCTCGCCGCTCGGCGGCAACAACTCGTTCAGGGCGGATCAGGTTCAACTCACCTACTAGGGCGAGCTCCCTGACCTGACGTGAACTCGACGTAAGGTATTGCGTCGAGTTCACGTCAGGCAGCAGACGTGAACTAATAACGGCTCCTCAGGTACTATTCAACCCGTATCCCACAATCGGACCGTACGCGTGGAGCGTCTCGCGTCCCTAACCCGGGACGGAAACTGCGTCTGCCATCGGCGATTACATAAAAGCGCAGACTCTTTACCCGCGACATCTCCCACGACTCGCCACGCCGCTCATCCGGCCGACTCTCCACTTCTCTCGCTCTCCCCGGCGCCTTATCGAAGCGGCCCAATCTTTGGGTGACTGCCGATTTATATTATGCTCACGTCGGCGGCTTTAGGACGCGTCCCACGCCCGGCTGCGTGACGCCTCGGCCTTCGACGACGAAGGCTTGAATTCGCGGCCGGGACTGCTGCGCGAGGAGCTGACGCGCACGCAGGCGAGCCCCCTGGTCGTGCAGTCTCTCGCCCGGTTGATAGCCGTCCACCTCGCCCGGAACTGCGGGGTGACGGACGAAGAGTCGCACGGCAGTAGCCCCTCACTCCCCGGCCACAAGCTCCGGCAGGTCACGGACTGGATGGCCGAGCACGTCGCGGAAGAGTTCAGCCTCGACCGGCTGGCGGCCCAGGCGGGGCTGAGCCGGTTTCACTTCCAGCGCCCGGCTCGGCGGATTGGCGGGCTGCGTCGGGGCGCGATGGGACGTAACGACTGAATACACCCCTTGCTTCCTGCGGGTTTGAAAAAATCTGCCCCGGGGGTATAATCTCCACCTCGGTTTTTTCCTCTGCCCTGCGGGCCTTTAATACAGCACACAGCCTTTCGTATTCCGTAAGGGTTCTTACTGTCTGTCAATCTCCTTCCGGCTCCCGTCGGTATGCGGTTCGGGGCGGCGAGCACGGGAAGTTTACTGCCGAAGGATTTGCTGCCGCTCGCCGGCAAGAGGCCCTGCCGGCCGACGTCAATTTCCACCCGGAGAGGATGATTTAGAGAGTAATCCCGGCGGCCAGGCTCGCCCGCGCCTGCTCTGACGACAAAGCTTGCCCCGTCCTCCTCACTTTGTCTTCAGGACATGAAGAGAAGCACCAACCTAACCCTTATACTGTCTTTCACCCTGCTCACCTTCGTGATGACCGCCGTGGTGATGCTGACGTGGGAGAGGGCGATCCGCGACCCCTTCTTCGCGTGGGTCGAGCGGCACTACCCCGGCGAGGAGCACCGCCGGACGCGCCGCGACATCCAGCAGCGCGTCGAGCACTTCGTCATCTCCGTCGCGGTCGACCTCGTCGTCGTCACCCTCCTCCTGCGGCTCGTCAGCCACCAGCAGCGCGCCCTCGTGGAGAGCGGGGAACGCTACCGCGCCCTCTTCGAGCACGCGGGCGACGGCATCGGCGTGGCCTCGGCCGCCGACCGCCGCCTGACGGAGGTCAACAACCGCTTCTGCGAAATCCTCGGCTACACGCCGCAGGAGGCCGCCCGGCGCGACGTGCGCGAGGTCATCCGCACCCGCGGCGGCGGCGGCCGCACGGACGACCTCGCCCGCCTGCTCGAAGGCGGGGACGAGGGCGAGGCCGAGCTGGTCGTCGAGCGGGCGGACGGCGCGACGCGACCCGTAGCCGTCTCCTTCAGCACGCTCGCGACCGAGAAGGAGCGGCTCATCATCTTCATCGTCCGCGACCTCTCGGCGCGCAGGCAGCTCGAAGCCGAGCGCGAGCAGATGCGGCAGCAGCTATTCCAGACCGCGAAACTGGCCTCGCTCGGCGAACTCTCGGCCGGCGTGGCGCACGAGATCAACAACCCGCTGAACGGCGTCATCAACTTCGCGCAACTCCTGAAGGACGAGGGCTCCGCGCGCACCGACTTCGAGCGCGGGATGCTCGACGGCATCATCGAAGAGGGGGAGCGCATCGCCGGCATCGTGCGCGGGCTGCTCACGTTCGCGCGCCACGACGAGCAGCAGGTCGGCCGCATCTCCTTCGGCGAGGCCGTCACGTCGTCGCTCTCGCTCTTCGGCCGCCAGCTTGAGAAGGACGGCATCCGCGTCGAGACGGACGTCCCCGACGACCTGCCGCCGGTGCGCGCCGACCGCTCGCGCCTGCGCCAGGTCGTCCTCAACATGGTCAGCAACGCGCACCACTCTTTGAAGTCCAAGCGGGGCGGCGGCGACGGCAAGCTGTTCCGCATCAGCGCGCGGCGGGTCGAGCGCGGGGGGCGCGAGTTCGTCCGCGCGGAGTTCTACGACAACGGGGTCGGCATCAGGCGCGAAGACCTCGAAAGGGTCTTCGACCCCTTCTTCACGACGCGGCGGGACTCGGGCGGGACGGGGCTCGGGCTCTCGATCAGCTTCGGGATTGTCCACGACTACGGCGGGACGATCCGCGCCGAGAGCGAGCAGGGGGAGTTCGCGCGGTTCGTCGTCGAACTGCCCGCGGACCGGCCGGAGGGCGAGGGCGATGGCGCATAGAGTTCTGATCGTCGACGACGAGCCGAGCATCCGCCTGACGCTCGCGGAGTTCCTCCGGCGCGAGGGCTTCGAGCCGCTCGCCGCCGCGGACGCCGCGCAGGCGTCCGCCCTCTTCGGCGAAGGCGGCGGCGTGGACGTGGCCGTCGTGGACATTAACCTGCCGGGGCGCAGCGGCATCGAGCTGCTGCGCGAGCTGCGCGAGCGCGACCCGCGCGTCCCCGTCATCGTCATCACGGGCGAGCCGAACGTTTCGCAACTGCCGGAGATCGTGCGCGCGGGCGCCTACGACTTCCTCGCCAAGCCCGTCCTCAAGGAGGCGATCACGCGCGCCGTCGCCCGCGCCGCCGAGAAGAAGCGGCTCGACGACGAGAAGCGCCGGCTCGAAGAAGAGGTCAGGCGGTACGCGGAGGGGCTGGAGCAGCGCGTCGCGGAGCGCACGGCCGAGCTGGCCGCCGCCCACAGCTTCCTCAACCTCGTCCTCGACAGCTCGACCGAGTACGCCATCGTCGCCCTCGACCTCGAACACCGCGTCGCCCTCTTCAACCGCGGGGCCGAGATTCTCTTCGGCTACGCGCCCGCGGAGGCGGCGGGGCGCAGGCCGCGCGAGCTGTTCCTCGACGCGGAGCGGTACGGGCGGAACGTCCTCCAGGAATGCCTGAAGGAGGCCGACGCGGTCGGGCACTACGAGACCGAGATGATTTTGCACCGCCGCGACGGCGAGGAGTTCCCGGCCGCGGTCGCCCTCACGCCCATCGTCGGCGGGGGCGGCCGCGTCGGGCACCTCTGCGTCGTGCGCGACCTGACCGCGGAGCGCCGCGCCGAGGAGTCGCTCCGCCAGATGCAGGCGCGGCTCGCGCACCAGGAGAAGATCGCCGAACTCGGCCGCGTCGCCGCGCAGGTCGCGCACGAGGTCAGGAACCCGCTGACGGGGCTCCAGCTCTACTCGATGCACATGAAGACCAAGTTGGCCGACCGGATGAGCGAGGCCGAACTCCAGCTCGCCGACCGCATCATCGAGACCATCAACCACCTGTCGCAGACGGTCGAGCAGATCATGAACTTCGCGCGCCCCCTGAGCCTGGAGCGCCGCGAGGCGGACCTCAACCGCGTCGTCGCCGACCTGCTGCAACTGCTGGGGCCGCAGTTGGCCGCCGCACACGTCGAGCCCCGCGTCGAGCTGTCGGCCGAAGACATGCGCGCCCCGCTCGACGAGTCCTCGCTCCGCTCGGCGCTCACCAACCTCATCATCAACGCCGTCCAGGCGATGAACGGCGGCGGGCGGCTCTGCGTCAAGACCCTGCGCGACGGGGCGGGGCTGCGCGTCGAGATCGCCGACACGGGCGCCGGCATGACCCGCGAGCAGGTCGGGAAAATCTTCGAGGCGTTCTACACGACGAAGGCCAAAGGGCTCGGGCTCGGCATGCCCTACGCCAAAAAGGTGATCGAAGAGCACGGCGGCGAGATCGGCGTCGAGAGCAGCCCCGGCCGGGGTACGCTCATCACCGTCCGCCTGCCGGCCGGCGCGGAGGGCGCATGATGGCACGGCGCAAGAGGGTCCTCGTCGTGGACGACGAGCAAAGCATCACGGGGGCCATCGAGCTCATCCTCGGCGAGGCGGGCTACGAGGTGCGCACCGCCGGCAGCGTCGCGGAGGCCGGCGCGCTGCTCGACGAAGGCGCCCCTTTCGACCTCGTCTTCACCGACCTGCGCCTGCCGGACGCGACCGGCATCGAGCTGCTCGACCGCATCAAGTCGGGCACGCCCGACACGCAGGTCATCCTGATGACCGCGCACGGCTCGGTCGACGTGACCATCGAAGCCATCAAGCGCGGGGCCTACTACTACGTCGAGAAGCCGTTCACGCCCGACCAGGTCTTGATGCTCGCCGACCGCGCGCTCCAGTTCGGCGAGATCAGCCGCGAGAACAAGGCGCTCAAGCGCGTGCTCTCGGCCGGGGGCGAGACGTTCGGCATCACGGGCCGCTCACCGCGCATGCTCCAGATCGTCGAGGTGATCCGCACGGCCGCCCCCTCGGACGCCTCGGTGCTCATCGAGGGCGAATCGGGGACGGGCAAGGAGTTGATCGCGGCGGCCTTCCACGCGCAGAGCCGCCGCGCCGCCGGCCCCTACATCCGCATCAACTGCGCGGCGCTGCCCTCGGAGTTGATAGAGTCGGAGCTGTTCGGCTACCGCAAGGGCGCCTTCACCGGCGCCGACCGCGACAAGCGCGGACTCATCGAGGCGGCGGCGGGCGGGACGCTCCTCTTAGACGAGATCGCCGAGATGCCCGCGCACCTCCAGACGAAACTGCTGCGCGTGCTGCAAGACCGCCGCCTGCGCCGCCTGGGCGACGAGCAGGAGGTGGCCGTAGACTTCCGACTCGTCTGCTCGACGAACCGCGACACGGCGCAGATGATCCAGGACGGGACGCTGCGCAAAGACCTCTTCTTCCGCGTCAGCACGATCCGCGTCAAGGTGCCGCCCCTGCGCCAGCGCCCCGACGACGTGGCGCCGCTCGCCGAGCGCTTCCTGCGCGCCTACGCCGACAAGTACCAGAAGCGCATCCGCGCCATCTCGCCGGCCGCCTTCGCGCTGCTGGCGCGCTACGACTGGCCCGGCAACGTCCGCGAGCTGGAGTCGGTCGTCGAGCACGCCGTCCTCTTCGCGCGCGAAGAGGAGCTGAGGCCGGAAGACCTGCCCGAGCACCTGCACGCCTCGACCGCCGCGCACCCGGGCTGCGCCATCCCGCCCTTCATGACGATGGAAGAGATCGAGCGTGAGGCCATCGCGCAGACGCTCGAACGCACGGGCGGCAACGTCAAGAAGACCGCCGAGATTCTCGACTACCACCGCCCGACGCTCTACCGCAAGCTCAAGAAGTTCGGCCTCATGGCCGACGCCCCCGCCGACGAAGAGGCGGGCGAGGCCGCCCCCCCAGAGTAACCTAACGGACATTCGACGCCCCCGCCCGGTGCGCGCGCCGGAGCGGCGGAACGGCGCTTGCACCGGAGACCGGCGCCCGGTCCGCATCCCGACGTGTGTCGGGACGGAGCCGGACAACGCGACCATGTTATTAGAACGTCATACTCCGACAACTATCCCGACAGATAGGACGAGGCAGATGGGCTCCGGCGCGAGTGAGCAGAAGACCGTGTTGGTCGTAGACGATTACGACGAAGTGCGGGAAGTAACGAGGCGGGCGTTAGAGTCGTTCGGGTATCGCGTGTTGGAGGCCGCCAGCGGCACGGAGGCCGTGCGGGTGGCGCAGGCCGACTCGCCCGACCTCATTCTGATGGATTTGAGTATGCCGGCGATGGACGGCTTCGCCACCATCCACCAACTCCGCAGGCTGATCGGCCTGCGCGACGTGCCCGTCATCGCCGTCTCGGCGCACACGGCGAGGGAGATTCGCGAGGACGCCATCGCCGCCGGCTGCCGCGATTTCATCACAAAGCCCGTCCACCTCGGAAAGCTGAAGTCCGCCGTCGAGCGCCACCTCTCGTAGACGCGCGCGGCGAAAGCGGCGCCGAGTCATCCCCCCGCCCGCCCATCCGGCGTGTCGCGCGGTGTAACAGGCGGGGCCGCGTGTGATTCACCATGAGACACGCGCCCGCGCCGCCCGCCGGGCGGCGCATTGTCGTCGCGTTATATTGCCCGCACAATTTTATTGCCTGCCCCGAGGCACGGCGGTTGCTCTTGACTCGGCCGTGCCTGTCACACACGGCCGCGGCGTCAACCCCTCGGGGTAGTCGCCCGCCGGCACAAGACGCCGCTCAGGAACAGATGAAAGAGTCGGAACCGGCGCGCGCACGCGTGAGCCGCGGGGCCGCCCGGACGACCACAGAAACACGCCCCCGCCGCGGGAGGCGAGAGGATGAACGCGGATGAACTCCACAGAGACCGGCAACCGGACTTACGACACGAGCGACCTCACGCTGGCGAGCTTCCTGCGCTGCCGCAGCTTCACCATCAACAACATCAGGCGGCAGAACGGGAAGACGGTCTTCGTCTTCGAAGACTCCACGCAGCTGCGCAACGCCGTCCTCGAATACGCCAACGACGGCAGCGTCTCCGTGCGCACCTTCTGTAGCACGCTGCGCGACCTGAAGGCCATCACGCGCTGAGCGCGCCCCCACACCATCGGAGGAGCACCCATGAGATCGATTTCCCGAACGCTGCTCGCGTGCGCGCTCGCATCTTCGTTCGCCGCGCAGTCGGCCGCCGCCGCGCCCGCGCAGGAGAAGGCGCCGGCCGCCGCCCCGCAGGCGCCGCCGGCACAGGCGACGACGCCCGCGCCGAAGCCCCCGGCCCCTTCCGGCCCCCAGAAGCTCGTCACGCAGGGCCTTGAGGTCGAGTTCACCATCGAGCCCGTCAAGCCGGCCGACGCGGGCGGGGCGGGGCTGACGGAGGCCCAGGACGCGCGCGTCCGCGTCCGCGTCACCGACACGGCCACGCGCTCGCCGCTCGCCGGCGTCAGGCCCTCCATCTGGATGACGCAGCGGCAGGGCGAGCGCGCGACGACCGAACAGTGTAAGGAGAAGATCAAGTCCTTCCTGCAAGGCTCCTTGCGCGCGCGCCCCGACGTCGACCTCAACAGCTACTACGTGCTCGCGCTCAACTCGGAGCCGAACATCTCCGTCATCGACCCGCTGCTCGGCTTCGGCGGCACCAAGCTCGTCACGCTCGTCATGCTCAACAGCCCGGGCGAAGACTGGGCCATCACGGCCGACCAGGAGCGCCTCTTCGTCAGCATGCCTTCGTCGAACCAGGTGGCGGTCGTGGACACGAACACCTGGAAGGTCGTCGCCAACGTGGAGACGGGCGCGCGCCCCGTCCGCCTCGCCCTTCAGCCCGACGAGAAGTACCTCTGGGTCGGCACCGACGAGGGCGCGGAGAGCGGCGTGACCGTCATCGACGCGGCGACCTTCAAACAGGTCGCGCGCATCCCGACCGGCGCGGGCCACCACGAGCTGGCCCTGAGCGGCGACAGCCGCACGGCCTTCGTCACGAACGAGGCCGCCGGCACGCTCTCGCTCATCGACGTGACCAAGCTCGCGAAGACCGCCGACGTGAAGACGGGCCGGGGCTCGAACTCCGTGGCCGTCTCGCCGCTGAGCAAGTTCGTCTACGTGTCCGACCGCACCGCCGGGCAGGTCGCGGTCGTCGACCCGGCGAAGGCGGCGGTGCTGGCGAGCATCACGGCCGCGCCCGGTCTGGGCGCGGTGCGCTTCGCCCCCGGCGGGCGCTACGGCTTCGCGCCCAACCCGGCCGCGGGAGTCGTCCACATCTTCGACGCCTCGACCAACCGGCTGCTCCACGACCTGAAGGTCTCGAAGGGCAAGGACGTCGCGGGCCGCGGCCCCGACCAGGTGGCCTTCACGAAAGAGTTCGCCTACGTCCGCTCGGCGGGTTCCCTGGACGTGACGATGGTCAGGCTGAGCACCATCGGCAAGGAGATGGACGTGGTCACGTTCCCCGCGGGGCAGGCCGCGCCCGCCGACGCGCGCACGGAGGCGGCGGCCGGCGGCTCGCTCGCGCCCGCGCCCGAGGGCAACTCGATGCTCGTCGCCAACGTCGCCGACCGGCAGATTTACTACTACACCGAAGGCATGGCCGCGCCGATGGGCGACTTCCAGAACTACAAGCGCGAGCCGCGCGCGGTGCTCATCGCCGACCGCTCTTTGCGCGAGGTGAAGAGCGGCACCTACGAGACCGTGACGAAGCTGCCGCGCGGCGGCGCCTACGACGTGGCCTTCCTGTTAGACTCCCCGCGCGTCACGCACTGCTTCGACGCGCGGGCGGCCGAGAACCCTGACGTCCAGCACGAGCGCCCCGTCGCGCTCGCCGTCGAGTACCTCGACAGGGAGAGGACTCTGCCCGTGGGCGAGGACTTCAAGCTCCGCCTGCGCCTGACGGACAAGGCGACGGGGAAGCCCGCCGACGGCCTGAAGGACGTGCGCGTCCTGACCTTCCTCTCGCCGGGCGTCTGGCAGAAGCGCGACTTCGCGCGGGGCGTGGGCGCGGGCGTCTACGAGTTGAACGTGAACGTGCCGGCGGCGGGCCTCTACATGATCTTCGTCGAGAGCCGTTCGGCGGGCGTCGCCTTCCGACAGTTGCCGTACCTGATGCTGCGCGCCGCCGCGCCCGCCGCCGCGAAGGCGCCCGCGCCGGGGCGGGAATGAAAGGAAGAGGTTGACCGAAATGAGAAGCAGATATAATAACGCGCTCGCCGCCCTCGCCTTCGGGCTCGCGCTCTCGGCCGCCGCGCCCGCGCCGGCCGCGCGCGCGGCCGGGCACGACCCGCACGCGCACGCCGAGGCGGCGGCGGTCGTCTACACCTGCCCGATGCACCCGGAGGTGAAGTCGAAGAAGAAGGGGAGCTGTCCGAAATGTAAGATGGACTTGCGCCCGGCGCGCGCGGAGGCGGAGACCGCGCCCGCCGAACCGGGCATGACGGCCGCGCACGAGACCCGCGCGGCGTCGAAGATGTCGATCCCGGACGTGGAGCTGCTCGACCAGGACGGGCGCGCGGTGCGCTTCTACACGGACCTCGTGAAGGGGAAGGTCGTGGCCGTCAACTTCATCTTCACCACCTGCACGACCATCTGCCCGCCGCTCGGCGCGACCTTCGCGCGCGTGCAGCGGGAGCTGGGCGAGCGCGCGGGGCGCGACGTGCACCTCATCTCGATCTCGGTAGACCCCGCGACCGACACGCCCGAGCGGCTCAAGGCGTGGGGGGCGAAGTTTCACGCCGCCACGGGGTGGACGCTCGTGACCGGGCGGAAGCCGCAGGTGGACGAGCTGCTGCGCGCGCTCGGCGCGGCCACCGCCAGCCCGGCCGACCACTCGCCCGCGGTGCTCGTCGGCAACGACGCCGCCGGCCAGTGGACGCGCGCCTACGGGCTCGCGCGCCCGGCCGTGCTCCTCGGGCTCATCGGCGACGCCGCCGCCGGGCGCCTCGACGCCGCCAACGATCCGAACTCCAAGGAGTCTGCACGACAATGAAAAGAACGCTCTCCGCACTCGTCATCTGCGCGGCCTTCGCCGCCGGCGCCGCCGCGCAGCAGCAGCAGCAGGCCGCGCCGCGCCCCACGCCGCCGCCCAAGCCCGCCGAGGTCGCGAACCCGCACGCGGGCCACCAGATGGGCCAGCAGCAGGCGCAGCCGCAGTCGCCCGCCGCGAAGTACTTCTCCGACGTGGAGCTGCTCGACCAGGACGGCCGCAAGGTGCGCCTCTACTCCGACATGCTCAAGGGCAAGACGGTCGTCATCAACGCCTTCTTCACCGCCTGCACGAGCGTGTGCCCGCCGATGAACCGCAACCTTGAGAAGGTGCAGGAGGCGCTCGGCGACCGCCTCGGCAAAGATGTCTTCATCATCTCCATCTCCGTAGACCCGACGACGGACACCCCGACGCGCTTGAAGGAGTACGCGCAGAGGTTCCACGCCAAGCCGGGCTGGACGTTCCTGACCGGCAAGAAGGAGAACGTGGACTGGGCGCTCTACAAGCTCGGGCAGTACGTCGAGGTCAAGGACGACCACACGACCGTCATCATCATCGGCAACGAGGCGACGGGCCTCTGGAAGAAGGCGCTCGGGATGGCGAAGCCCGCCGAGCTGATTCCGATTGTCTACAGCGTCGCCGACGACAAGGGCGCGTCGAAGTAGGCGGGGGCGGGCGCGAGGTCTGATGAAGAAGGGGCTCAAACTCTACGCGGTCTGCGCGCTCGCCGTCGTCGGCCTGGCGCTCTCGCCCGCGGGCGCGCAGGGGCAGAAGACGACGCCGGCAGGCGGCGCGCGCGGGCTGACGCCGCAGGAGCGGCGCGGCCGCGCCATCTACCTCCGCGGCGAGAGCCCTTCGGGCAGAGAGATCAAGGCGTTCGTCGGGGAGTTGGACGTGCCCGCCTCGACCGTGACCTGCGCGGGCTGCCACGGCGCGCGCGGCGAGGGCAAGACCGAGGGCGGGGTGACGGCCGGCAACCTCACCTGGGCAAATCTGATAAAGCCCTACGGCCACACGCACCCGACGGGGCGTAAGCACGGCCCCTTCGACGAGGCTTCTTTCGCACGCGCCGTGAGCACGGGCACAGACCCCTCGAAGAACGTCATGCTCGCGGCCATGCCGCGCTACCAGATGTCGCCCGAAGACACGGCCGACCTCGTCGCCTACCTCAAGCGCATCGAAGACGACCAGGACCCTGGACTGACCGACGCGGCCGTGCGCGTGGGCACGCTCCTGCCGGTGCGGGGCGCGCTCGCGGAGACGGGCGCGGCGATGCGGGACGTGCTCGCCGCATACTTTAACGAACTCAACGCCGGGGGCGGCGTCTTCGGCCGGCGCGTCGAGCTACAACTCGCCGAGACCGGCGCGGAGCCCGCCGCGACGGCCGCCAACGCGCGGAGGCTCGTCGAGGAGGGGCAGGTCTTCGCCTTCGTCGGCGGACTGAGCGCGGGCGCGGACGGCCAGGTCGCCGCGCTGGCGCAGGAGTTGGAAGTCCCCTTCGTCGGCCCCGCGACGCTGTTGCCGCAGGCGGGCGCGGGGCGCTACGTCTTCTACCTCATGCCCGGCTTCGCGGAGCAGGCCCGCGCGCTCGTCAACTTCCACGCGCGGCGGCAGCCGCAGACGCGCCCGAAGGTCGCGCTCGTCTACGAGGAGTCCGGGCTCGGCTCGGCCGCCGCGTCGGCCGCCGAGGAGCAGTGCGCGAAGGCCGGCTGCGGCCCCGCGCAGAAGTTCTCTTACGCGCGCGGCAAGTTCGACCCCGCCTCGCTCGTGCGCGGCGCGAAGGGCGCGGAAGCGGTCTTCTTCTTCGGCGCGGGCGGCGAGGAGACGGCCTTCATCAAGGAGGCCGACGCCGCCGGCTGGCACCCCGACCTCTTCCTGCTCGGCGCGCTGACGGGGCGCGAGCTGGTCTCGGCCGTCCCCGCGGGCTTCAAGGATAAAGTCTTCCTCACCTTCCCGACCGTCCCCGCGGACGTGACGGAGGCGGGCGCCGCCGAGCTGCGCGCGCTCTCGGCGAAGTACAAGTTCGGGCTGCGCCACACGGCGGCGCAGCTCTCCGCGCTGACCGCCGCGAAGGTTCTGGCCGAGGGCCTCAAGCGCGGCGGCAGGGACATCAGCCGCGAGCGACTCGTCACGGCGCTCGAAGGTCTCTACGACTACGAGACCGGGCTCGCGCCGCGCCTCACGTTCGGCCCCAACCGCCGCGTCGGCGCGGCCGGCGCTTACGTCGTCCGCATCGACCCGTTGAAGCGGGAGTTCGTCCCCGCCAGCGGTTGGGTGAACGCCTACTGACCCCGACCCGATTTAAGAAGGTGAAAAAGAATGAGACTCAGCATTAACAAGAGCAGACTCACACCCGCGCTCTTCCTGCTCGCGGCGTTCGCCGCGCCGGGCGCGTCGCGCGGACAGACTCAGACGCCGAAGCAGGCGGCCGACCCCGCCGCGGCCTGCGCCTGCGAGGCTTCGCCGCTGCCCGACGTACTCGCTACCGTCGACGGCGTCAGCGTCACGCGGCAGGAGATCGCGCCCGCGGTCCAGAAGCGGGTCGCGGAATTGCAGCAGCAGGTCGTCGAAGCGCGCCGCCGCGAGCTGGACTTGCAGATCAACAGCGCCCTGCTGGAGGCGGAGGCGAAGAGGCGCGGCGTCTCGGCCGAGAAGCTGCTCGAAGCGGAGGTGGTCTCTAAGGCGCAGGAGCCGACCGAGGCCGACGCGCAGAAGTTCTACGACCTGAACAAGTCGCGCATCGACGGCGAGTTCAAGGACTTGAAGGACGACATCGTCTCCTACCTGCGCGACGTGCGGCGGCGCGAAGTGGCCGCGAAGTTCTCCGACGCGCTGCGCGCCTCGGCGCAGTTGAAGCGGCTCGCCGCCGAGGCGACGCCGCCCAAGACCGAGGCCGAACGCGCGCGCGTCCTCGCCTCCGTCAACGGCAGGGAGATCACGTCGGCCGACGTGGAAGAGTCCCTGCGCCCGCTCGTCTTCGGCGTGCAGGAACAGGTCTACAGGCTGCGCGCGCAGGAGGTCGAGCTGAAGGTCAACGACCTCTTGCTCGGCGCGGCGGCGCGGCGGCGCGGCGTGACGCCGAAGGCACTGCTCGAAGCCGAGGTCTTCTCCAAAGTCCCGGCCGTCACGGAGGCCGACGCGCAGAAGTTCTACGCCGAGAACAGGTCGCGCATCGACGGCGACTTCGCGCAGAGGAAGGAGCAGATCGTCCAGTACCTTCGCGAAGGCGCGGAGCGGAAGGCGCAGACGGACTTCGCCGCGCGGCTGCGCGCCGGCGCGCAGGTGCGGACGTTCCTCGTCGCGCCCGCCGCGCCCGTCTACAAGATTGCGACCGACGGCCAGCCCTCGAAGGGCAACCCGTCCGCCGCGGTCACCGTCGTCGAGTTCACGGACTACCAGTGCCCGAGCTGCGCCGCCGCGCAAGCTAGCTTCGAACGCATCATGGCGGAGTACGGCGACCGCGTCCGCCTCGTCGTCCGCGACTACCCGCTCGCGCAGCACGCCGACTCGCACAAGGCGGCCGAGGCGGCCGAGGCCGCGCGCGAGCAGGGCAAGTACTGGGAGTACGTCACCCTCCTCTACCAGAACCAGTCGGCGCTTCAGGCGGACAAGCTGAGGGAGTACGCCTCGCGCGTGGGACTCGACCGCGCGAAGTTCGACGCGGCGCTCGACTCGGGCAGGTTCGCCGACAGCGTGCGCCGCGACCTGCGCGACGGCGAGCGCGCCGGGGTCAACGGCACGCCCTGCGTCTTCGTCAACGGCGTCCGCGTCGAACGCGCCACCTACGAACAGCTCAAGGCGGCCATCGACGCGGCCCTCAAGACGCCGCGCGCCGAGTAGGCGGCCTTAAGCGGAAGCGATTACAGCGGCGTCCGCTCTGGTGTGCCCTCACGCCATGCCATGCCCGGGGCGCGGGCATCCCTGCCCGCCAGAGCGTGCCGCAAGCACATATGGCAGAGAAGCGCCGGCTCTCAACGTTGAGAGCCGGCG
>DASVQJ010000025.1:0-48900 GCA_036389235.1 Pyrinomonadaceae bacterium
GGCTGGCGACCTCCGCGAGGGTATGGTCGCCGCTCAGTGCTGCTTGCAGCACCCGCTGCCGCAGGTCGAGCGAGTAGGCTTTCATAGCCTGTAAAGTTAAGGCTTCGGCTTCTATTCACTCAAGCGCGAACCGCTGTAGTAGCCGAAGGCGAAGAGGGGTTGCGGCGCGTCCACGCCGCGACGCTCGCGTCCGAGGGGTACGAGGTGCTTGAGGCGGCGACGGCCGCGGACGCGCTGCGCGTCGCGCGCGCCGAAGGCCCCGACCTCGTGCTGCTCGACGCGGCGCTGCCGGACGGCGACGGCGTCGAGGTCTGCCGGAAGCTCAAGGCCGACGAGACGCTGCGCGGCGCCTTCGTCGTCGTGCTCTCGGGGATGAACACGACGGCCGAGCACCAGGCCGAGGCGCTCTACGCCGGGGCGGACGGCTACCTCGCCAAGCCCGTCGAGGCGGTCGCACTCCGCGCGAATGTGCTCGCCTTCCTGCGCATCCGCCAGAACGAGGAAGACCTGCGCGCGAGCGAGCGCCGCTACCGCGAGCAGGCCGAGGAGCTGCGCGAGGCCAACCGCCGCCTCGAAGAGTACAACCGCCTCAAGGCCGAGTTCGTCGCCAACATGTCGCACGAGCTGCGCACGCCCCTGACGGCCATCATCGGCTTCGCGCAGCTCGCGCAGCTCACGCGCCCCAGCGACGAGCAGATGCCGAAGCGCTACGCCGACGCCTTCGAGCGCATCCTGCGCAACGGCCAGCACCTCCTCGCGCTCATCAACGACGTGCTCGACGTGTCGAAGATCGAGGCTGGGCGGATGAAGATTCACCGCGAGCACGTCGACCTGGTCGAGGTCGTGCAGGGGGCCTTCGCCGAGCTACAGTCGCTCGCCGAGCGCAAGGGGTTAGAGTACCGCCTGCGCGTGCCCGGGCGCCTGCCGCTGGCCTACACGGACCCCCTGCGCGTCAGGCAGGTCGTCATCAACCTGCTCTCGAACGCCGCCAAGTTCACCGCGCGCGGCCGCGTCGAGGCGGAACTCGCCGCGCACGGCCAGGAGCACTTCCGCGTCGTCGTCAAAGACACCGGCATCGGCATCGAGGAGCGCTCGCTCCCCATCATCTTCGAGCGCGTCCGGCAGGTGGACGGCTCGATGACGCGTTCGGCGAGCGGCGTCGGGCTCGGGCTCTCCATCGTCCGCCAGATCGTCGAACTCCTCGGCGGCGAGATAGAGGTCACGTCGCGGGTCGGCGAGGGCTCGACCTTCACGGTCACGCTGCCGCTCTCGGCCCCCGAGCGGAACGCGGCCGGCGCGAGGGGCGACGAGGCGCCGCAGTTCGCCGCGGGCGAACGCTCGCACGGCGCGCCGCGCGCGGACGCGCAGGGGGGCGAGGGAGACGAGGCGCGCCCGCTCGTCGTCGTCATCGAGGACGACGAGGACGCGGCGGCGCTCCTCTCGGAGACGCTCCGGCGCGCGGGCTACCGCGTGCTGACGGCGCCGAGCGGGGCCGAGGGCCTGCGGCTCGCGCGCGAGCACGACCCCGTGGCCGTCACGCTCGACGTGATGATGCCCGAGATGGACGGCTGGCGCGTGCTCCAGGCGATGCGCGCCGACCGGCGGCTCGCCGGCATCCCCGTCATCGTCTGCTCCATCGTGGACAACCGCCCGCTCGGCTACAGCCTCGGCGCGTCCGACTACCTTTTGAAGCCGGTCGACCCCGCGACGCTCACCGACACGCTCGACCGCGTGAGCGTGCGCGGCACGCCGGACGGCGGCGGCGAAGGCGACGGGTACGTGCTCGTCGTGGACGACGAGCACGGGGTGCGCGAGCTGCTGACGACGGCGCTCAGGCACGCGGGCTTCAACGCGCGCAGCGCGCCCTCGGGCGAGACGGCCCTGAAGATGGTCGCGCAGCAGCGGCCGCGCGCGGTGCTCTGCGACCTGATGATGCCGAACGGCATGAGCGGCTTCGAGTTCATCGCGCGTTTCCGCTCCGACTCGCGGATGGCCCGCGTCCCCGTCCTCGTCCTGACGGGCAAGGACATCACGCCCGACGACCGGCGCCTCATCTCGGGCCGGATCGCCGACGTGATACGCAAGGGCGAGCTGCTGCTCTCGGACGTGGCCTCGCGGCTGCGCGACACGCTGGAAGAATTAGGGGTGGAGCCTACGGATGGCGAAGATACTGTTCGTTGAGGACGAGCCGGACATCCGCGACCTCGTCCGCCTCGCGCTCGAAGACGAGCACGGCGTCACGCTGGCCGGGACGGCCGAGGAGGGCCTGCGCCGCGCGGCCGAAGACGCGCCCGACCTCATCCTGATGGACATTTCTCTGGGCGGCGCCTTCGACGGCCTCGAAGCGACGCGGCGGCTGCGCGCCGACCCGCGCTTCGAAAGGACGCCCATCATCGCGCTCACCGCCCACGCCATGCCCGGCGACCGCGAGCGCGTGCTCTCCGCCGGCTGCGACGAGCACTGGCCCAAACCCATCACCGACCTCCTCGCCTTCCGCGCCCTGGTCGCCCGCGTCGCGGAGGAGGGCAGGGGAGGCGGGGTGGGTTGACGGCGCAGCTTAATTAACGTCTTTCGCCCGTTCGAGGCAGGACGTTACGCAGCCGCGCAATCGCACCCTCATGCGGTGCATCCGGAGCAGCAGCGCCTCCTGCCCGATGCCCAACCTCTCCGCAAGGATTTTTCGGTTAGCAATTTTGTCGCGGCCTTCGAAGTCGTAATAACTGAGCAACAGGTCGCGCTCGTCCGCGCTCAGCCGCCCGAGACACTGGTCGAGGCACGCGTGCGCCTGCTCGCCCTCGCCCTCCGGTTCGGCCTGCGCGACGATGGCCTCGCGCAGGCCCGGCGCCGAGGCCGCCCGCTTTTGGTGCTCCAGATAGATGAGTCGGGCCACGCCGTAAAAGTAGTGCGCCGGGTCGCCGACGTAGGACTCCTTTATTTGAGGCACACTCCGGACGACCCGGTCGATTGTCTCGTCGGCCAGTGTTTCGGCATCGACGTGACCGCGGGAGGCGAATATCCGAACCAGCCTGTGATGAATATTATTATATTTTTCCGCCGCCAGCTCGGGGGCCGGGTCTAACCACGCCAGCAGCACGTCGAACGGCTCCTGACGGTAGTCAGGCGAAGGACGTTCGCCCGGGTGCGGCTGGTCAGCTTGGGGCGGGGGGGGCGTCTCGCCGGCAACGGAGGCGAGGGATTCCTGCAACTCCTGCACGCCCGCCAGCCGCCTGCGCCTCTCGGCGGTGCAGAGGAAATTCTTCTCGAAGAGGGCGCGCTCGCGCGGCGTCAGCGCCCCGCGGGCGTAGTCTTCGATCAGCTCGTCCTCCGCGCGCAGCAGCCGCCTGACCGACCTGCGGTCTGCGAGGTACTCGTCCTCGACCGCCTCGCGCTCGGCCGCGGACGCCACGCCCAGCAGGTAGCTTTTCAAAAGCTCACGGCCTTGAGAACGTTGAATCATCTTCGCCTGTCCGGGGCCTGCGACGCCCTTAGGGGAAATGTTTACGGCCGCGCGTCCGTCGGGTCAGCCCTTCTTCCGGCATGCCTTCACGCACTTTTTCAGTCGCCGCCTGATGCGGTAGATGCGTACGTAGAGCTTTCCGGTAGACCACCCGCGCTCTGCGGCCAGTTCCTCCCGGCTCCTGCCGGACAGGAAATAATCTACCACAAGCGTCAGTTCCGCCTCGGACAGAGTTCTGAGGCAGGACTTCTGACACCGTCGGCGCAGGTCGGGCTTCTCCTCGGGCTCCTGTAAGCCCCCGTTCGCCAGGTACTCGATCTGCCGCGCCGTCTCCCTGAAATCCTCCCGCTCCGCACAGTAAGCACAGTAGACGTGGCGCGCGATGCCTCGCGTGTAGGCGACGAGGTTCCGAATCCGTGCGCCCTGGTCGATCTGTTCGGCGAGCAGGTCGAGCGTCACGTCGGCGAGCCGGTCGGAGTCTACGCCGCAGCCGCGGGCGCCGAAGAACGCCGCCTGCACGCGGTGGAAGTCCGCGTAGTCGAGGCCCTCGCGCGCGAGCGCCGCCAACAGCTTATCCCAAGCGCCCTGGCTCAACTCTCTCCCTTCTGTCCCAACACGCGCCCGCCCGAGGCTCGTCGGAGGCCGACGGCCCGGCAAGAAAAAAATTATTTCGCTTACGGATGTAAGTTTGGCGGCGATTATACCACTAGATATCGAAGGCGGTTATTCCCCCGGCCCCGTTCACCAAATTTTTCTTCGGAGGTCGTATGTCAAATCCGCTCTCGCACGTTTACGCATGGGTTTCTCTGCTGAGCCTCGCGCTGCTCTGTCTCGGCGGCGGCGAGGCGTTCGCGCAGGTGCAGGCCGTCGCGCTCGAACCGGGGCTGCCGCCGCGGATGACGGTCGGCGAGCGCGCGACCGTCAACGTCAGGGTGACGTCCGCCGTCGGCGCGGCGCCGCCGTCCCTGGACGCCGTCGAGTGGCTCGGCGCCGAAGGGTTTCTGAGCATCGCGGGTAAGTCCGACAAGGGCGGCGGCGTCTACAGCTTCACGTTCGAGGCGTTGAAGGCCGCCGGCGCGCTCGACGTGACGGTCAGGGTCGGCGGGCAGGAGAGGAGGCTGACCGTCGCGGTCGTCCCGCGGATAGACGCGGACACGCTCGAACTCAACTCGCCCGACCTCGCTTCGGGGAGGCTGAACGTCAGGCATCAGGGCGAGGCCGTCGTCCGCCTCAGCCTCGAAGGCGGCACGCCCATACCGCCCGGGGCGCTCAAGGCCGTCAGCGACCGGGCCTCCGTCGCCGCCGTCTCGCTGATCGACTCCGACCTCGTCGTGGCCGGCAGGGCTCCCGGCACGGCGAGGGTGACGATCAACGCCTTCGACAGGGAGGCCCAGTCGTTCGACGTGCAGGTGAACGAGACCGTGAAGGAGATAAGGGCGGGCAACCTGACGTTCACGAACGGCGACGCGGCGAAGCCCCTGAACGGGTTGGGCGTGCAGATAGTCGGCAGCAACGGGTCGGTCTGGAAGGACGCGGAAGGGCTCCTCGACTTCTTCTCCACGAGGCCCGGCGTGGTGAGGGTCAGCGCCGACGGGAAGAGCCTGGAGGTCGTGGACGCGGGGGAGGCGGAGCTTCAGATGTCCGCGAAGGGCGACCCCGGCCGGAGCAAGGCCGTCGGCGTGACGGTCTTGCGCAAGGCCGCGCTGGTCAAGCTGAGCACGGGCGACGTCGTCGTTCTCGCGCGCCAGCCCGCGACGACCGTGCAGGCGACGGTGCTCGACGCGGCGGGCCGGGTCGTCCCCGGGGTCGCCGTCAAGTTCGAGTGCGAGGGGCCGGACTGCGGCGCCGTCAGCATCACGGAGAAGCCCGACAACTCGGCCGAGGTGAGGGGGCTGAGCAAGGCGACCGCCGTCCGTGTCGTCGCGAAGGCGGCGGGGGCGGCGGACGTCGCGCCCGGCAGCTTCCTGGTCGACGTGGTCGGCGGCGAGCAGATCACGGACTTCCGCCCGCTCCAGATCAGGCTCGACATGGTGGACGAGCAGGTCGCCAAAGACCTCTTCGGGCGGAAGGCCGTCGACGAGTTCTACGTCGCCAAGGTGCAGCTCTTCAACAAGATTAAGAAGTCGGACAAGGAGTACTTCGGCGACTCGATTCTGGTCTACAGCGAGTCGCTGCAAGTGCGCGTCGCGCTAGAGGTGAAGTGCCGCGAGGGCGACGCCCTCTCCGATTGCTCGGGCAGAGGGGGCCGCTGGGTGCCCGTCACCGTGGACATGATTAAGAGGGAGTTCGACGGCGAGTTCAGCCTGAAGCCGCCCATCTCGGGGACGGAAGTGGTGTCGGGCAGCGGCGACCCGGAGCAATGTCGGATAAGGGCGCCGGCCGGGTTCGTCGGGCTCTACCGCCCCTACTCGTTCGAGACCGTCGCCGTCACGCACGACCGCAGGGACGAGCGGAGCCTGCGCAGCAGGATTCTGACCACGCTCGGCGGCGCGATCAGCTTCACCTCGATTGTGACCTCCATCGCCGTGCCCGGCCCGGGCAGCGACCTGCCGCGCGGGCTCGACAAGTCCAACAACATCCTGCTCCCGGGCCTGGAGAGGCTGTTCCCGAGCATGAGGGAGGTTCAGCGCCAGAACGTGCTCACGATGGTCATGCGCCAGTTGGAAGAGATTCCCTTCGGCGGCAGCATCGAGCGGAAGATCTTCTTCCCGAAGGGCGCGCTCGAAGGGCTCTGGCCGGGGCACCGGGTGAGAATCTCGGGGGTCAGCACCTTCGACGCCTGCGCGCAGGCGGCCGTCATCAAGAAGGTCGGGCAGCAGTAGTCCGCCCGCGCCGCGTCTCCTCGCCCCGCGCAGCCTCCCGCCGCCGCCGACCAACAGACGCGGCACCAGACCTCACCCTCACTCCATCCACTTCGCGGGCGGCTCCTTCCGCTCGGGGGCGGCGGGGCCTGCCTCCCAGAGTTTGACGGTGGAGTCGTAGCTGGCCGTGAGCAGGAGCAGGCCGCGCGGGGCGAACTTGACCTCGTTGATCTCTTCGCGGTGGGCCTCGAACTTGGAGAGGAGGCGGCCGGTGCGCGCGTCGTGGAGGCGGACGATGCCGCCGCCGCCGGCCTCGACCAGCAGGCGGCCGTCGGGCGAGAACTCAAGCTCGTAGACCATCTGGGGCTGGCGCAGCTCGCGCACCTTGCGGCCCGTGCCCGCGTCCCAGATGATGAGCTTGTGGTCGCGGCCGCCGCTCGCGAGCGTCGCGCCGCCGGGCGCGAACGCCACGGAGGTCACCCAGTCGCCGTGCGCCGCCAGCGTGTGCAGCGGCGCGCCGGTGCGCACGTCCCAGAGCCGCACGGTGCTGTCGTGCTCGGCGCTGGCGCTGGCGAGCCGCAGGCCGTCGGGCGTGAAGGCGAGCGCCGTGACCGCGTCGTCGTGCCCTGTGAGCGAGCGCAGGAGCCGCCCCGTCCTCACGTCCCAGAGCCGCACGACGTGGTCGCGCCCGCCGCTGGCGAGCAGGCGGCCGTCGGGCGAGAAGATGACCTCGAAGACGCCGTCGTCCTGCGCCGCGAGGCCGCGGCGCGGCCGGAGCGTGCGCGCGTCGAGGAGCTGCACCTTCGAGCCCTCGCCGCTGTCCGTGCAGGAGGCGAGCAGGCGCCCGTCGGGCGAGACGGCCACGTCGCTGACGGTGCCGCCCGGCCCGCGCGCGCTCCTCAAGAGCCGACCCGTCCCCACGTCCCACACGCGTATCGTCCCGTCGTCGCCCGAGGTCACCACGCGCTCGCCGCCGGGGAAGAACGCCGCCGAGTAGACCGCGCCCTTGTGCCCGCGCAGCGTGCGCTTGAGCTTCCAACTCCCGGCCGCGGGCGCCGGCCCCTCCTCCCGCGCCGCTTCGGGCGGGGTTTGTCGCGCGTGGGTGTCTGAGGGGGCGGGGGGAGTTTGGCCGGGGCCGGCCTGCGCGCGCGCGCCGGCGGGGGCGAAGGCCAGGGCGGCCACGAGCGCGAGGCGGCGAAAGGGGTTGCGGCTCATCTTCTCCTCCAGTCGGGCACGTTAGCACCGCCGCAACCGCCGCACAAGAGAGGGGCGCGCGGCGCGAAGGCCGGGCGGCGGCGAAAAATTTTTCGGCCGCGGCGCAAAAAACCTTATCCCTCCGCGTTCGTTTTTTACGCGTTACTGGTCGGAGGCGGAAATTAAAGACGCCCGGGCCGGAGGTTAAAGAAGATGGGACAGGCGAAACAGATACGGGTCATTAAGGGCGGGCGCGCGGCGCGCGAGGCGGAGGCCGCGCAGGAAGCCGGGAGCGTCAAGTCGGCCGCCGCGGCCGTCCGCGAGGTCAAGGAGGTCGTCTCCGACTGGGTGCGCGACCACCGCCAGCGCTCCGAAGAGTTCCGCCGGAACTACGCGGCGCTCCTCGGCGAGGTGGGATTCAAGACGCCGAACTACGGCGGGCGCGCGGCCTGAAGAAGATTTTAAGTTGTCTGCCCGCGGCGGCGAGCCGGGGCGATGAGGGGGAGAGATGTTAAGCGTAATTCAGTTAGCAGCGGTCATCATGTTGTCCGGCGTCGCGCTGACGTTCGCGTCCGAGGGTTTCGCCTTCGCCGTGTCGCGCGTGCTGGAGGCGGCCTTCGACCGCGCCGAGTACCGGCTGGCCTTGCGCGCACGCACGCGCGCCGAGAAGGTCAAAGCCCGCCGCCGCGAAGAGCGCCGCCGCGCCACGCGCACCCGCGGCGAGGGCTTCGCGCCGGACGCCGCGTACTCGCACGCCGGGTGAGAAGAAGTAGACAGTAGACAGTAGTCAGTAGTCAGTAGGAAAGCACAGGCGGCGCGCCCGGCTTGAAGGCCGAGACGCGCCGCCTCTTTTTCTACTGACTACTGACGCCATGTGCAAGTTTTAGTTGTTTGAGAAGTTGAAAGTCCAAGCCCACCGGCCTTCTAATGGAAGTCGCTGAACTATCCCTTTAGGAGGTGCCGTGTGGACTTGGACTCGCTCATTATAGCCGTCTTCTGCCTCATTGACGACGCCCTGCCGCGTGTCACGCCGGGTCGGCTGCGGCGGCGCGGGCCGCGCCCCGTGCTCGCCGACTCCGAGGTGTTGACCGTGGAGTTGGTCGGCGAGTACCTGGGGCTGGACCGCGACGCGGAGGTCTTCTCGTACTTCCGCCGCCACTACAGCCAGTTCTTCCCCGGGCTGCGTGCCGTGCATCGCACGACCTTCGCGCGGCAGGCGGCCAACCTCTGGCGGGTCAAGGAGGCGCTCTGGCAGCACATGCTGCCCCTGACGGGCTGCGACCCGGCGTGGGCGCTGGTCGATAGCTTCCCCGTGGCGGTCTGCCGCTTCGCCCGCGCCCCGCGCTCGCGCACCTTCCGCGGCGAGGCCGGGTTCGGCAAAGACCACAACGTGAAGCAGACCTCCTACGGCTTCCGCCTCCACGCGCGGGTGGCTTGGCCGGGGGTGGTGACGCGCCTCTCGGTCTGCGCGGCGGACGCCTCGGACGTGGCCGTGCTCGAAGAGCTGGCGGACGAGACGGCGGGCGTCTGCCTCGGGGACCGCAACTACTGGTCGCCGGAGTTGCACGCGCAGTTGCGCGGGCGCGGGCTGGAGATGTTGGTGCCCTTCAAGAAGGCGACACACGACCCCGCCCCGGAGCGCAGCCGCCGCATCGCCTCGATCCGCTACCGCATCGAGACGGTCTTCTCTCAGCTCTGCGAGCGCTTCCGCGTCAAGCGGGTGTGGGCGCGCGACCTGTGGCACCTCTCTTCGAGACTGCTGCGCAAAGTGCTGGCGCATACGGCAGCGATTATTCTCAACCGCGCGCAGGGCCACGAGCCGTTGCGCCTGGCTGAGTTGTTAACGAACTAAACTTGCACATCGCGTTACTGACTACTGACTACTGTCTACTGTTCAGGCGGAGAAGCGGCGGAGGAGTTCGTTGAAGCGCGGGTCGGGGCGGAGGTTGTCGAGGCGCGGGTCGACGCGCAGGTAGGTGAGGCCGACCGAGTGCTCCTCTTCGGCGCGCGCGAGCCACGCGAAGGCCGCGTCCGCGTCGCCGAGCAGCGCGCTGATGACGGCGAACTCGTAGGCCGTCACCCACTCGCGCTCGCGGTTGGCGACGAGTTCGGCGAGGAGGGCGCGCGCCTCTTCGGCGTTGCCGCACGAGGCGAGGACGTGCGCCTGCTTGGCGCGCGTCGTCGGCGTGTCGCCGGCGAAGGCCCGCTCCTGCTCGAAGACGGCCATCGCGTCGTCGCACATGCCGCGCACCTCGTACGTCCAGCGCAGGATGATGTGCGCCGAGATGGAGCCGGGGTCGAGTTCGAGCGCGTCGCGGCAGGCGTCCTCGGCCTCGTCGAAGCGGCGGGCGTTGAGGAGGATGTTGGCGACGGCCGTGGCGATGACGGGCGAGCGCGGCGCGATCTCGCGCGCCTTCCTGATCTCGGAGACGGCCTCGTCGTGGCGCCCCATCGCCGAGAGGTTGAAGGCGTGCCAGCGGCGCGCGACCGCGTTGTCGAGGTTGAGCTCAATCGCGCGGCGCAACTCCCGCTCGGCCGCGGCGAAGTCGCGCTCGTAGTTGAAGAGGACGAAGCCGAGCGAGGCGTGCGCCTCCGAGCAGTCGTCGTCGGCCTCGACCGCGCGCAGCGCCGACCGCTTCGCGCTCGCCCAGGCGCCCGAGGGCGGCGGCTCGACGTACCAGTTCAGCAGGGAATAAGAGTCGGCCATCTCGGCCCACGCGAGCGCGTAGGCGGGGTCGAGCTGGACGGCGCGCTCGAAGCGCTCGATGGCCTGCCGGAGCCCTTCGGCCGTGCGGCGCGTGACGAAGTAGCGCCCGGCCTTGTAGAGCTTGCGCGCCTCGTCCTCGTCGCCGCGCGACGAATGGAGCGCGCCGGACTCGACCGCCTGCCGGCCCGAGGGCGTCGAGTCGCGCCCGGGGCCGGCCGCGCCGCCGCCGGTGTTCGCCGGGCGCGAGCCGATGGCCGCCTCGGGGCCGCGGACGGAAGCGGCCGGGCGCGTGGCCGCCGGGTTCTTCGTCCGCACGAGCAGGTCTCGGAAGCGAGGGTGCGCGCGCAGCGGGTCGAGCTGCGGCTCGGTGCCGAGCCAGACGACCCAGGGGTCTTGCACCTCGACCGCCTCCTCCAGAAGGTCGAGCGCGGGCGCCGTCTCGCCGAGTTGCAGGTGCACGAGCGCGCGGTGGTAGGGCGTGACGAAGTGCCCCTCGTCGTCGCGCGCCCTGAGTCCGGAGAGCAGCTCGCGCGCCTTGTCCACGCGCCCGGCCGCGGCGTAGGAGCAGGCGAGGTTGGCCGAGAGCATCGGTATCTCGCCGAGCAACTCGACGGCGCGCCGCGCCTCCGCGACGGCCTGGTCGAAGGCGCCCGAGCGCCGCAGGTTCCAGCTCAGGACGAAGCGCGCCGAGCCGTAGCGCGGCTCGCCCTGAAGCAGGCGCCGCGCCTCGTCGGCCGAGTCTTCGAAGCGCCGCGCCTGGTAGAGGCACCACGCGAGGAAGTAGAAGTTGAAGGGGTTGAGCGGGTCCAGCTCGCAGGCGCGGCGCGCCTCCGCGATTGACTCGTCGAAGCGCGCCTCCATCGCGAGCTGGCAGGCGTAGTGCGCGTGCGACTGCGTGTAGTTCGGGTTGAGCCCGATGGCGCGGCGGAAGTGCTCGCCGGCCATCTGCCACTGCGTCGGGTGCGTAACCAGGCTGAGCCCGAGCGAGGTGTGCGCCTCGGCCAAATTCTCGTCCAGTGTGATGGCGAGCTGCGCGGCCTCGCGGCCGTCGGCGAGCTGCTCGGCCGGGGGCGCCAGCCCGTAGACGGCGAGCCAGCAGTGGTACTCGGCAATGCCCGCGTGCGCGGCGGCGAAGCGCGGGTCGAGCGTGACGGCGCGGCGGTAGCAGGCGTAAGCCTTGGCGAAGCCGTCGGCGCTCATCGTGTACCAGTGGTAGCGCCCGCGCATGTAAGCCTCGAAAGCCTCGGCGTCGTCCGTGCCGCGCTTCTGGAGCTGCCGCCGCTCGTCGCCCGAGAGGTGCGGGAGGAGTGCCGCGGCGACCTGCTCCGAGATGATGTCTTCGAGCTGGAGCACGTCCGTGTACTCCTCGTCGAAGCGCCCGGCCCACTTCGTCGCGCCCTCCGCCACGTCGAGGAGTTGCGCCGTCACCCTCAACGTCTGGCCCGCGCGCCGGATGGTGCCGTCCACGACGAAGTCGACGCCCAGCTCGCGGCCGGCGGCCAAAGGGTCGGCGCCCGCCCCCTGATAACGCAGCACGCTCGAAGTGGGGCGGATGATGAAGCGGTGGACGTTCGACAGACGCGTCACCAGCGCGTCGGCCAGCCCGACCCCGAGGTACTCGTCGCCCGTGCCTTCCGCGCCCGGCGTGGCGATGACCTTGAGCGGGAGGACGGCGAGCGACTTCTGACCCGTGGGCGGCTCGGACGCGTGTATGTCGGCGGAGGGGCGCGCGGCGACGGGGTTGTTCGTCTTGAGCAGCACCTCGCGGAAGCGCGGCAGGTTGCGGATGGGGTCGAACAGTGGGTCTACGCCGAGCCACGCGAGCCGCGCGTCCACGATCTCGACGGCGCGGTTCAACTCTTCGAGCGCGCGCTCCGCCTCGCCGAGCTGGCAGTGGACGAGCGCGAGCATGTAGGGCGAGACGTAGCGCGACTCGCCCAACCGCGCGACCTCCCCGAGCAGCTCGTGCGCCTCCCGGTCGCGGCCGGCGTGCGCGTTCAGCGCCGCGAGGAAGCAGAGCGGGTAGGGGCTGCGGCCGAGCAGCTCGGCGGCCTTCTCGCACGTCCCGATGGCCTCGCCGTGGCGGCCGGTCTGCGAGAGGGCGAGGCTCAGGAGCAGGTGTCCGAGTCCGTAGTCGGGCTCGGTCGAGATGAGCACGCGGGCGGAGGCGGCGGCCTCGTCGAAGCGCCGCGCGTGGTAGAGGTTCCAGTTGAGCGTGTGGCGGACGAGCGGCGTGAGCGGCGCGATCTCCAGCGCGCGGCGCGCGATGCCGAGCGCCTCCTCGAAGCGCCCCTCCATGCCGAGGAAGAAGGAGAGCCACAGGCGCCCCGTCACGTAGTTCGGGTTCAGCTCCTGCGCGCGGCGCAGGTGGCGCTCGCCCTCCTCCCAGTCGAGGTCGTGCGTGAGCGCGGCGAAGCCGAGCGCGGCCCAGCCTTCGGCCAGGGAGGGGTCTAAGCCCACCGCCTTGCGCGCGGCTTCGAGCGCGGCCGCCGAAGTTTCGGCGAAGGGGAGGATGGCGTAGACGCCGAGCACGTTGTAGTAGTCGCTGATGCCGGCGTAGGCGAGCGCGTAGTCGGGGTCGAGCGAGACGGCGCGGCTGTAGTGGACGAGCGCGCGCGCGAAGCCCTCCTCGTTGAAGGTGTTCCAGTGGTAGCGCCCGCGCATGTACTCCTCGTAGGCGCTGGCGTTGTCCGTCCCGCGCTTCTGTAGGCGCAGGCGCTCGCCGCCGGTGAGTTGAGGGACTAAAGCTTCGGCCACCTGCTCGGAGATGGAGTCTTCGAGCTGGAGCACGTCGGCCGTGTTCTCGTCGAACTGGCCGGCCCAGACGGCCGAGCCCTCGCGCACGTCGAGGAGCTGCATCGTCACGCGCAAGGTCGCGCCCGCGCGACGGACGCGCCCTTCGAGCACGTAGGCGACGCCCAGCTCGCGGCCGGCCGCGAGCGGGTCCGCCTCATGGCCGCGGTAACGCAGCACGCTCGACGTGGGTCGCAGCGTGAAGCGGCGGAGGCTCCCGAGGCGCGTGATGAGCGCGTCGGCGAGCCCGACGCCGAGGTACTCGCCGCCGGCTTCGAGGCCGCCCGTGGACTCGTGAACCTTGAGCGGGAGGACGGCGAGCGAGGTCTCGTCGTGGAGCGCGCGCCGCTCGTCGCGCGCGGCCTCCTTGCGCGCGGCGCCCGCGGGGAAGAAGGGCGGGGCGGAGACCGGGCGCCCCTCGACGAAGCGCGCGATGTCCTCGCGCATCTCGTCGGCCGTGCGGTAGCGCTGCGCGGGCTCCTTCCGCAGCGCCTTCATCACGACGTTGTCGAGGTCGCCGGCCAGCTCGCGCCTCAGCGTCTCGACCGTCGCGCCGCGGCACCAGTAGAGGTAGCCGAGCGTGTCGGCCTCGTCGCCGCCCCGCCCGCCGCCGACCGGGTTCGCGGGCAGGAGGTCTTCGTGGCTGGTGATGCGCACCGACGGGTGCGGCGGCTCCTCCTCGCAGATGACGCGCGCCATCTCGTGCGGCGAGCGGTTGCGCAGGCGGTACGGCCGGTGACCCGTCAGCAGCTCGTAGAGGAGAACGCCCAGCGAGTAGACGTCGGTCGCGGGCGAGACGGGCTCGCCCCTCACCTGCTCGGGCGCGGCGTACTCGGGCGTCATCAGGCGCATCGCCGTCGCCGTCGGGTCGAGCGTGATCTCGCCCGCGAACTCGGGGTTGAGGAGCTTGGCGATGCCGAAGTCGAGGAGCTTCGGCACGCCGCCCGGCGTGACCATGATGTTCGAGGGCTTGATGTCGCGGTGGATGACGAGCTTCTGGTGCGCGTAGTTGACCGCGTCGCAGACCATCGAGAAGAGGCGCAGGCGCTCGGAGACGGTCAACTGCCGCTCGTCGCAGTAGCGGTAGACGGGGAGCCCCTCGATGTACTCCATGACGAAGTAGGGCAGCCCGTCGTCGGTCGTCCCGCCGTCGAGGAGGCGCGCGATGTAGGGGTGGTCGAGCGTGGCGAGAATCTGGCGCTCGTTGCGGAAGCGGCGGAGGATGAAGTCCGTGTCCATCCCGCGCTTGATGAGCTTGACGGCGACCCGCTGGCGGAACTCGCCGTCGGCGCGGAACGCCTCGTAGACGGCGCCCATGCCGCCGCGGCCGACCTCGCGCGAGAGGATGTAGGCGCCGATGCGGCGGCCGATGGACGGGTCGACCATGTCGAGCGGCCCGGTCACGGCCGAGGTGGCGTAAGGGTCTGTGGGGTTGAGGTGGGAGGCGTTGAGCGCGGGCTCCTCGATGAAGTCGCCGGCCGACTCGTACTGGTTGACGAGCGCGACGACCTGCTCGAAGAGCGTCTCGTCGCCGGCCGACGCCTGGCGGATGAAGCGCGGGCGCTCCGACGGCGGCATGTCCACGGCCGTCTGGAACAACTCCTCAATCTGCCGCCAGCGCTCGGGGTTCATCGGGGTTTAGTGAATAGTAAATGGTGAATGGTGAATCGAAAACCGGTCGATTGTATTCGCTAGATGGCGAACAGCGTTTGAAAGTTGCACGACGCGTGAGGAGAGGATAAGTCCCGGAGAGAAGGAAGGACTATTTACTATTTACCATTCACTATTTACTCACTCTTGACCTGCCCGTAGAGCCACGCCTTCGCCATGCGCCACTGCCGCTTGACCGTGGGCGCCGAGACGCCGAGGACTTCGGCCGTCTCCTCGACGGAGAGTCCGCCGAAGAAGCGCAGCTCGACGATCTTCGACTTCTGCGGGTCCATCTCGGCCAGGCGGTTGAGCGCGTCGTCTAAGGCGACGAGGTTCACGTCGCGCTCGCCGCCCGAGGCGTCGAGGTTCTCGTCGAGCGAGAGCTTCTGGAACTCGCCGCCGCGCTTCTCGGCCTCGTGGGCGCGCGCGTGGTCCACCAGGATGCGGCGCATCATCTGCGCGGCGACGCCGAAGAAGTGCGCGCGGTTCTGCCACTGCACCTGCGTCTGATCCACGAGCCGCATGTACGCCTCGTGGACGAGCGCCGTGGGTTGCAGGGTGTGGCCGACGCGCTCCTTGCGCAGGTAGCTCGCGGCCAGTCGCCGCAGCTCGCCGTAGACGACGGGCAGCAGGTCGTCGAGCACCCCGCGGTCGCCGTCCGTCAGGCGGACGAGCAGCCTGGTCACCTCTTGCTGTGAGGCTATTGTCACAGGGGAATTCTCACGGGCGAAAACGATTCACTCTTCAAAAGTCGAACGGGCGCAAGTATAAACGACCGCGCGCCGGCTTATCAATTTCACCCCCGGAAATTTTGGAGTAGACGGTAGACCGTCGCCGCGGTTCGCGGCCGGGCCGAATAGCGGAGGGATTTCAACACAGAGACACGGAGGCGCAGAGACACGGCTCGTTGAGCTATTCCGCATCGGGCTGTGTCTCTGTGTCCAACACCTCCGCGCCATCCGCCGACCTCCTGCCGGAAAAAATGTAACCGAATCGTCCGGCGGCGCGTCTTAGCTCCGGAATGGCCGGACAAGTGGGTTCAGTCTCCCCTGCGTCCCCGTGCGGCCCGCCGTAATTCATCAAGGCACGGAGAAAGAAGGAAAGATGAGACTCAAGGGTTCTGGGAAGATTGTGGGCGGCCTCGTCCTGGCCGCGGGTTTCGCGCTGACGGGCGTCGTCGGCGTCGCGGCGCAGCAGGGGCAGGACGGCGGCGGACAGGGCCGCGCCGAGCGCCCCTGGGGTCACAAAGAGGGCCGCGGGGGCGGGCGCCGCGGCGGCTTCGGCCGCTTCGCCGAGCTGAACCTGACCGACGCGCAGCAGGAGCAGTTGCGCCAGATAGAGGAGCGCTACCGCGCGGCCTTCAGGGCGCAGCGCGGGAGCCGCGGGCGGGAGCGCGAAGGGTTCGACCCGTTCGCGGGCGGGGCGTTCGACGAGGCGGCCGTCCGCGCCGACGCGCGGGCGCGCGCCGACGCGCAGGTCGAGCGCGAGGTCGCGCAGGCGCGCATGATGCACGAGATGTACAACGTACTCACCGCCGAGCAGAAGGCTCAACTGGCCTCCGCCCGCCAGCAGCGCCGCCAGGAGTTCCGCACGCGCCGCGGCGCGGGGCAGGGACAGCAGCAGCAGTGGCAGTAACCCCGTCGAGTTAAGACGCGAAGCCCATCAAGCGGCGGCCCTGAGCTTTCGGGGCCGCCGCTTTAATTTGTAATCGTCCGGCATGTCGCCGCACTTGAAGCAAGGGAAGTAAGTCTAATGTTTCACCAGGAAGGCGGCGGGAAGTTCGTTGACAATGACTTTGTAGGGGAGTAGAAGTTCTGCGCGCCGATAAAAACCGCCCCGACCTCAGACGACCGCTGACGTAAAGCCCCCGGCACCGGCCTGTACATCTGAAAATTCAAACAGCATCCTCATTAACGACGTGGTGAGGTACACCCGGGGCACGCCCCTTTACTAGGGAGGTTTCGAGATGAGAACGCGGCTACTGTCAGTCGGCTTACCCGTGGCGCTCGCGGCCGTCCTCGCCGGGACGGCTTATACGGTCAACCGCTCGACGCGAGCCGGCCGATCTGCGCCACAGACTTCAGGGGTGGTTTCAGGCCGCGTCGTGGCCCCGAACGGGGAGCCGGTGGCCAAGGCGAAGGTCTACGCCCTCAGCGACAGGCAAAGTGGCAGATTGCCTATCTTCCTCACAGATGAACAGGGGATGTTCTCGATTACGGGGCTCATCCCCGGCGTATATAAGATTCATGCCGAAAAAGAGGAAGATGACTACCCGCCGACATCTAACCTATTTTACTCTGCCGGCCTCGTAGAAGTGCCACAGGTGACCATCGCCGACGACCAGTCAAGCCACGATGTGACAGTGCGTCTAGGGCCGAAGGCTATTAGGGTGGAGGGGCGCGTAGTAGATGCCGCCCGAAACTCACCCATCAGGAATTTACAGGATGTACTGCTGAAGCTTCGCCGCGAAGATGATTCACCTTACACGTACATAACGGGACCGAACGTGGAAGGGAACTTTTCCATCCTGATTCCTCAAGCGCCTTTCACAATCGAAGTCTCGGCGCCGGGTTACGAAAAGCGGCGTTTGGAGCCCGCCAAGTTACGCCCGGGACAACCCGGGAGAGTCGATATCCAACTGCGGCCGGCGAAATAAACGTCCGCGCGGGCGCTCGGGGACGCCGCGGTCATTCTCGGCGCTGGTGACATCCCTTCCGGGACGGAGCTTCGCTGAGGAGAAAAGACTATGAGAGTGTACCTAATCGTCGCGGCGCTTACTGCCTCGGCCGTCCTCGGCGTCTCGTACGCCGCCACCCGCCCCACCGCTCCCGTTCGGCCCCCGCGCGCTCGCCAAGACACTGCCGCAGCGCCGGGTGCCGTGAGCGGGCTTGTGCTGAATACGGAGGGCGAGCCGGTCTCCGGGGCGGAGATTCTGGCGTCCGACCCTTATAAGGGGAGCGCAGGGAAATTGCCCGCAGCATACACCGACGAGCGGGGGGAATTTCTCCTTAAGGATTTAGCGCCGGGGCAGTACGTACTGTCGGTTAACAAAATAGAGGAGGGGCATCCGTACAGCGACTGGGCCTTCTACTCCGACGGTGTGACGGAGGCCCCGCAGGTGATGATTCGGGAGGGGGAGACGATACCCGGAGTCGTGCTGTACCTCAGACCAAAGGCCGCCGAACTAACCGGACGCCTGATCGACGCCGACACCAACAAGCCTCTCAAGGGTCTGGACAAGGGTCCGAAGGGCGCACGGATAACTCTCCGGCGTGCCGACAACCCGGAGGCGGCAATCTACACCGCCCCTAATGCGGAGGGAGAGTTCTCCGAACTCGTCCCCGCCGCGCCTTTCACGATTGAGGTCTCGGCGCCGGGGTACGAAGGGAAGCATCTGCCCTCCCCCCGCGTGAGGGCGGGGCAACCCAACCGGCTCGACATTCCACTCCGGCCGGCAAGATAAACTTCCGCGCCGGCGCTTCGCGGAGGAGACGGGGTCACGGATTAAGCCGCCCGATTCCGCGCGCTCCGGGCCGCCACCCGGGCGGGGGGCCGCCGCAGTCATTCTCGTTTGAGATGGCCGCGGCGGCTCCCGCCGTTTAGGCTTCCCCGGCGGGGCGTGGTAGTTATTACTCTGCCGCCGCGATGCCCCCGCGGCGGCAGACGACGTATGGACGAACGCGCGGACATCCCCGGCCACGCGCCGACCCGCGGGCCGGAGCGGGCGGACGCCGAACTCGCCGCCCGCGCCCGCGGGGGCGACGAGGACGCCTTCGAGGAGCTGTTCCGGCGCCACAGGCGGCGCGTCGCGCTCATCGCCGCGCGCTTCTTCCGCCGCCGCGAGCAGGTCGAAGAGGTCGTCCAGGAGAGCTTCGCGAAAGCCTTCTTCGCCCTGGGCGAGTTCGCCAACGGCCGCGACGCCTCGTTCGCCGCGTGGCTCGCGCGCATCGCCTTCAACGTCAGCTACGACGAGCTGCGCCGGCAGAAGCGGCGGCCCGAGGGCGCGCTCGAAGAGTTGACCGCGGAGGAGGCCGGGACGCTGGCCGGGCGCCTGCGCGGCGAAGGCTCGGACGCCGAAGGCCGTGCCGTCTCGCGCGACCTCGCCGCGAAGCTGCTCGCGCGCCTCAGCCCCGAAGACAGGCTCGTGCTCGTGATGCTCGACGTGGAGGGGCTGTCGGTGGCGGAGATCGCAAAATTGATGAACTGGACGGGGTCGAAGGTGAAGGTGCGGGCGCACCGCGCGCGCGCGCACCTGCGCCGCGTGCTGGAGAGGTTTCTGTAACTGCGCGGGCGGCGCGGGCGTCCTTATATTCGAGCCCGCTGGGATTTGAGAGGCAGGTGAAAGAGATGGCAGGCGAAAAATTCTCGGACGCCCGTGAGGAGAGGCTGGGGCGCGTCGCGCGCGAGGTCGTCCGCGCCTCGGCGGCCGGCGAGGCGGAGGCGGCCGGCGTCGCCGCCTCGCCGTTCCTCTACGCGCGGGTGCGCGCGCGGATCGAGGAGGAGCGGCGGCGGCGCGAGGAGGGCGAGGGCTGGCTGGCGCTCCTCGGGGTCGCCTGGCGCGCGGTGCCGGCGCTGGCGCTCGCGGCCGTGGCGGCGCTCGCGCTCTTCCTCTCGTCGGGCGCGAACGAACTGACGCCGGGCTTCGGCCTGGGCGCCGAGACGCTGCTCGGCGACGGCGACATCGAGCAGGTCGTCTTCGCCGACACGCGCGCGCCCTCGAACGACGACGACGTCGTGCTCTCGACCATCATCGGCGAGGGGGAGGGTTCGAGATGAGGGACATCACACGGCTCAAGCTCTGGCTGGCGGTCGCGGCGGTCTTCGCGCTCGGCTGCGCGACGGGCGCGCTCTTGGATAGCGCCTACCGCCTGCGCGCGGGCGCCGCGCGCGGCGAGTCGCGGGGCGGCAAGCACAACCCCGAGCACATGTTCGAGAAGATGCGGCGCGAGCTGGAGCTGGACGAGCGGCAGTCGGCCGAGGTGCGCCGGATACTCGACGAGACGCGCAACGAGTACCGCGCCCTGCGTTCGGAAGCGCGCCCGCGCTTCGACGCCATCCGCCAGTCCGCCCGCACGCGCATCCGCGCCCTGCTCACCCCCGAACAGCGGCAGCGCTTCGACGCCCGCGTCGCCGAGATGGACAAGCGACGCGAGGCGGAGGAGAGGTAAGGAAAGGTGCCGGGTGCTGGGTGTTAGGTGCCGGGTTGAGACGTAACCCTTACACATCTCGACTTTCGCAGGGCGTATTGACCGCCCGCAGCGCCCCGCGTACCGTTCACAGCTTTCCGCTTGCCGCCCGCGCCACTTTTGTTAAACTAGGCACACCGCCTCTTTGATTCAGCAGATTCTGCAAACAGTTCTCATCCGGAGGAATGATGGCAGACGAGCACGACGTGAAGTCTTCCGCGCAGCGGGAGTCGCCGCCCGACCCGAGCCGGCGGCGCTTCCTCAAAGGCGTCGGCATCGCGGGCGCGGGCGCGGCGCTCGCCGACCACCTCGCGCAGACGGCCGAGGCCGAGGCCGCCGCCGCGCAGGCAGAGGCCGCGAAGCTCCCGACCGCGGCATTGCTCAACCTTTCGCTCGACGTGAACGGCCGGAGGCGCCCCGTCTCGGTCGAGCCGCGCACGACGCTTTTGAGCGCGCTGCGCAACCACCTCGACCCGCCGGTCACGGGCGCGAAGCTCGTCTGCGACCAGGGCACCTGCGGCGCCTGCACCGTCCTCCTCGACGGCAGGCCGGTCTACTCGTGCCTCGTGCTCGCGGCCGACGCCGCGGGGCGGAAGGTGACGACCGTCGAGGGCCTCGGCACGCCCGAGAGCCCGAACGCCGTGCAGGCGGCCTTCGTCGAGCAGGACGCTCTGATGTGCGGCTTCTGCACGCCCGGCTTCGTCACGACCGTCTCGGCCTACCTCAAGAAGAACCCCAACCCGACGCTCGCCGAAGTGCGCGAGGCGTGCAAAGGCAACTTCTGCCGCTGCGGCACCTACCCGCGCGTCTTCGAGGCCGCGCTCGCCGCGGCGAAAAGGGGAGTGATGAGTGATGAGTGATGAGTGATAAGAGGAGAGAAACGGGCCTCGCCCTTTCTTATCACTCATCACTCATCACTCATCACTTGCGAACGGAGTGAGCGATGCAGCAACAGCAGGCGCCGGCCAAGAAGAAGAAGAAGATTAAAGTCCCGCGGGTCGTCAACGGCCAGGACACGCTCGTCGAGATAGAGGTCGACGACGACAGCAGCGCCGCGTGGGGGCCGAACGACAAGCACACGCTGCTCAACAAACGCCTGACGCGCGTGGACGGCCACGTCAAGGTGAGCGGCGCGGCCGAGTACACGCACGACAAGCGCGTGCCCGGGATGCTCTACGGCCGCGTGCTGCGCTCGCCGCACGCGCACGCGCGCGTCGTGAGGGTGGACGCCTCCGCCGCGCGGCGCATCCCCGGCGTCAAGGCCGTCGTCGGCGCCACCGACGAGGAGGTCGTCGAGGGCAGCAACCGCGCCTCCGAAGTCGCCGAGAAGCAGAACCGCACCGACGTGGGCGACGCCAAGCCCGCGAAGCGCGAGCTGGTCGTGCTCTTCGCCGGCCAGCCCGTCGCCGCGGTCGCGGCCACGACGCCCGAGATCGCGGAGGACGCGCTGCGCGCCGTCCGCGTCGAGTACGAAGTCCTGCCGCACGTCGTCCGCGCGGAGGACTCGATGAAGGAGGGCGCGCCGAAGGTCACCGCCGACCCGAAGGAGCCGAACGTCGAGCAGCGCGACAAGCGCGGCGACCCCGGGAAGGTGGCCGAGGCCCTGAAGGGTTGCGACGCCGTCGTCGAGGCCGAGTACCGCACGCCCATCATCCACCATTCGAGTCTGGAGACGCACGGCAACGTGGTGGACTACCGCGGCGGCGACGAGGCGACCGTCTACGCCTCGACGCAGTGGACGTTCTCCATCCCGAAGGACGCGGCCGACGAGCTGGGCCTGAAGGAGAGCGCCGTCCGCGCGGTGGTCGAGCACATGGGCGGCGGCTTCGGCTCGAAGTTCGGCATCGGCATCGAGGGGATGCTGGCGTGCCAGCTCTCGAAGCAGGCCAAAGCGCCCGTCCACCTGATGCTGACGCGCAAGGACGAGTTCCTGCTCGCGGGCAACCGCTCGGGCTCCTGGCAGAAGTTCAGGGCGGGCGCGCGGCGCGACGGGACGCTCGTCGCGCTGCACGCGACGCAGTACGCGCTCGGGGGCCTGGGCGACGGCTCGCAGGCCGGGCAGCCCTACGTCTACGCGGCCGAGAACGCTTACCGCGAGCGCACCAGCGTCCACACGCACGAGGACGCCTCGCGCGCGATGCGCGCCCCCGGCCACCCGCAGGCGAGCTTCGCCATCGAGTCCCTGATGGACGAGCTGGCTTATAAGCTCGGGATGGACCCGGTCGAGTTCCGCAAGAAGAACTTGAAGGACGCCGTGTACCACCGTCAGCTCGACCGCGGCGCGCGCGAGATAGGCTGGGAGCGCAGGAACAAGACCCCGGGCGGCGGGGCCGGCCCGCTCAAGCGCGGGATGGGCTGCGGCATCGGCACCTGGGGCGGCGGCGGCAACGACCAGTGCAAGGTTGACGTGACGGTGGCGCGCGACGGCTCGGTCACGGTCGCCGTCGGCACGCAGGATTTGGGGACGGGGACGCGCACGTACACGCGCGCCATCGTCGCGGAGGAGTTCGGCCTTCAGATAAAGGACGTGACCGAGCGCATCGGCGACTCGCGGCTCGGCGCGTCGAACCCTTCGGGCGGCTCGACGACCGCGGCCTCGCTCGCGCCCTCCGTGAAGGACGGGGCCGTCAAGGCGCGGCTCGCCGTGGCCGAGAGGCTCTCGCCTCTGCTCGGCAACGCGAAGCCGGAGGAGGTCAGTTTCAATCAGGGCAGCGTCAGCGGCGGCGGGAAGACTTTGAGCTGGAAGCAGGCTTGCGCGGCGCTGCCGACGGCGGGCGTGACGGGGCGCGGCGAGTGGCAGGCCGGCTTGGCCGGCACCGGCGTGCACGGCGTCTGCTTCGCGGAGGTCGAGGTGGACGTCGAGACGGGCAGGGTGAGGCCGGTCAAGATGGTTCACGTGCAGGACGTCGGGCTCCCGCTCAACCGGCTCGCGGTCGAGAGCCAGATCAACGGCGGGATGATTCAGTCGCTCGGCATGGCCCTGTGGGAGGGGCGCGTGATGGACGCGAAGCTGGGCCTTCAGCTCAACCCGGGCTTCGGCGACTACAAGCTGCCCGGGTCGCTTGAGATGCCGGAACTCGTCCCGCTCATCGACGACGAGGACAAGCGCGAGGCCGTCATCGGCGTCGGCGAGCCCTCGATCATCCCTTCGGTCGGCGCGCTCGCCAACGCCGTCTACAACGCCTGCGGCGTGCGCGTGCGGGAGCTGCCCATCACGCCGGACAAGATTCTCATGGGTCTCGTGCAGGAGAGGAGGGGCGCGTGAAGGCTTTCGAGTGGGTGAGCCCCGCGAGCGTGGAAGAGGCCGTCGGCCTTCTCAAGTCCGCGCCGGCCGCCAGGGACATGGACGAGGCCGCGCGCCCGCTCGCGGGCGGCCAGGACCTCCTGACGACGATGAAGGACTACCTGACGCGCCCGACGCGCGTCGTAAACCTCAAAGGCATCCGCGGGCTGGACAGGATAGAAGGCGACGGCCGGAAAGGTCTTCGCGTCGGCGCGCTCGTCACGCTCGCCCAGCTCGAAGAGCACGCGGGCGTCCGCCGCGACTTCCCCGGGCTCGCGGAGGCGGCGCACTCGGTCGCCACGCAGCAGATACGCAACCTCGGCACCGTCGGCGGGAACCTCTGCCAGCGGCCGCGGTGCTGGTACTACCGTCTGGAAGAGGCGGTCTGCATCAAGAAGGGCGGGTCGGAGTGCTTCGCCGCGACGGGCGAGAACAAGTACAACGCCATCCTCGGCGGCGGGCCTTCGTGGATCGTGCACCCGTCCGACCTCGCGCCCGCGCTCGTCGCGCTCGGCGCGAGCGTGAACGTGGCGGGCTCGGACGGCCGCCGCACGATACTCCTGGAGAAGTTCTTCACGCTCCCCAGCGAGGGGAGCGTCCGCCGCGAGAACGTCCTGAAGAACGACGAGATCATCACGGAGGTCGTCGTCCCCGCCTCACCGTTCGCCGCGCGCTCGACGTACTTGAAGTTCAAGGAGCGCGAGTCGCTCGACTTCGCGCTCTCGTCCGTGGCGGCGGCCGTCGAGCTGGGCGCGGACAAGCGCGTCCGGCAGGCGCGCATCGTGCTGGGCGGCGTGGCGCCCGTGCCCTGGCGCGTGCCGAAGGCGGAGGGGTTCCTGAAGGGGAAGGCCCTGGACGCCGAGTCGCTCGCGGGCGCGGCGCGGCTCGCGCTCGAAGGCGCGGAGCCCCTGTCGAAGAACGCGTACAAGGTTCCTTTGACGCAGACGCTCGTCCGCCGCGCGCTGGCGAAGGCCGGCGGCGTGTCGGCTTAATCATCGGGAAGGGGGAGACTGGCGATGTCGGAAGAGGCGACGGGGGAAGAGACGTCGGCGGCCGAGGCCCGGAGCGCGTTCTGCGGCTCGCTGCGCTCGAAGAAGTACTTCATGCGCGACGGGCTGGCGACCGAGGCCGCGCACTACCTCGACGCCAGCAACCACTGCTGGTGCCGCCGGACGCACCTCGCCGTCGGCCCCGACGGCGGCCGCGCCACCCCCGCGCGCTGCGTCCCCGGCCGCGAGTGCTACGTCTCCGCGCTCGGCGATTGAAAGGCACGCCCGCGGGCGTTAAGCTGGCAGGCGTCACAATTTCGGGAGGTGTCGTCATGAGAAGGTTTCTGATTCCGTCGGTCGTAGGGTTGGCGCTCGTCCTGACGTGCGGGGCGGCGCTCGTGTCGTCGCGGGCGGAGGCGGACGGCGTGAGGGGCGTCTACGTCGAGGCGCGGACGGCGAGCGTGTTCGCGGGCGCGTGCCACTACAACGGCGAGCTGACGACCGCGGGGCGCGAGGCCGTGCTGGCGTGGAGCGTGAGGGAGGGGAGCTGGGGCGGCGTCTCGCTCGCGGGCGTGCGCGCCGTGGCGGCCGTCGGGTCGGAAGCTAACCTGACGGACTCGGCGGCGGCCCGCAAAACGGAGCTGATCGTGGACAGCAACGCTTCCGCGGCGCAGGCGAAGGCTTTCGCGAGGGCCGTCGAGAGCGCTTACGGCGCGGTGCTCGGCCGCGTGGTCGAGGTGCGGCGCGCGCCCGTCGGCTTCGTCGCGGAAGGGAAGTCGTTCAAGGTCTCCGCGCCAAGCGCGGCGGCGCTCGACGTGGAGGCGATGCCGGAAGACCTCTGCTGCCGCATGCCGCACATGGTCTGGTACGCGCCGCTCGTCCCCGTCGAGGGGCGCAAGGTCGGCTACACGCGCGCGGCCTCCTACGCCGGCGGCGCGGCCGGCGACGCCTGGCAGCGCACGGGCGAGAACGGCGCCTTCTACGGCACCTTCTCCTTCTGAGTCCGCCCGTGTCGCGGGCCGAGAGTTAAGCACAAAGACACGGAGACACGGCTTGAAGTTATAAGGCTTCGAGCCGTGTCTCCGTGTCTTTGTATCTCCGTGTCGAAAATTTTCAGGACGCGGGCGCCGGCTCGTTAAGCTTCCGGCGGCTCGTCGAAGCGCACGCTGCGGTAGATGTCCGCGAGCGTGAGCGTGAGGCCGACTGAGTCGAGGGCACAGCGTTCGCCGGGCTCGGTGAGGAGTTCGACCTGCCAGCCGTCTCCGGCGCGCCGGTGTAGCTCGATTAACATCCTGTCCTGCGAGACGAGGGCGTACTCAAGCACGCTCGGGCAGTTCTTGTAGGCGGCGAGCTTCTCGTGGCGGTCGGCGCGTTCGGTCGAGGGGCTGAGCACCTCGACGACGAGGCGGGGCTCGGTGCGCACGTACGGGTCGCCGCCGGGCGGGTCGCAGGTGACGACCACGTCCGGGTAGTAGTAGAGGTCGGGCGCGACGCTGACCTTCATGTCGGCCATAAACGCCTCGCATTCGCCGTCCGCTAAGAGGTCGTTGAGACGACCCGCGATGTTGAGGGCGATGCGGTTGTGGCGCGCGCTCGCGCCGGCCATCGCGTACGCCCGGCCGGCCACGTACTCGTGCCGCACGGCGGAGTCCCTCTCACCTTCGAGGTACTCCGCCACGCTCAGGCTGAATCTCTCTTTCGGCCAGCTCACGGCTCGAACCTCCCCGCGGACCCGCGCAGGATTATAAGTGCCCGTCCGTCGGCGCGGAAGAGAAGATTCAACGCGCGGCCGTGCGCGTCGCCGTGCGCCCGCAGTCGGGGCAGGTGTGCGCCTCGACGACGACCCCGCCCTCGGCCGCGTCGGAATCCTCGTCCGCCGCGGCGCCGTAGTCGAGCTTGTCGGCGTGGTGGTTCATCTCGGCGCCGCAGTCGGGGCATTTCATCCTGTCGGTTTCCGGCATGACTGTTTTCCCTAGAGCGAAATGTTCTCGCGCCCGTGCCTCAAGACCTTCGCCATCCAGATGAGTTCTTTCAGGAACTGGTCGGCGCGCTTGACGTAAGAACGGTCGAGCAGCGCGCCCGCCTCGTCGAAGAGCTTGTGCGCCGCGGAGAAGTTCACGTCCCAGAAGATGGTGACGAGCCCCAGCTCGCGCAGCACCGGCAAAAGATTCTCGACGACGCGCGTCCCGCCGAAGCCCCCGGCCGACACCCCGCACAGCCCGACCGCCTTGTGGACGTACTCCTTCAGGTTCGTGTCGAGCGCGTGCTTCAAAAGGCCGGGGTAGCCGTGGTTGTATTCGGGGACGACGATGACTAACGCGTCGGCGCGGCTCATCTGCTCGGAGAAGCGCGCGTCCTTGACCGCCTCGCCCTCGTCGTCCGTCGAAAGCCCGAGCGCGCCGATGTCGAGCAGTTCCGTCTCGACGCCCTCGCGCCGCGCGACCTCGCCCAGGACGAAGCGGGCGACCATTTCGCTCGCGCGGCCCTTGCGCGCCGTGCCGAGGATGACGGGGATGTAGAGCGGCCTTTTCATGTGACGTATCTTAAAGCCTCCGCCCGCGTAAGCATATGCCGCGGCGGCGGGATTTATAGGCGGATAAACATTATCAAGTTGATGATGCCCCTTCTCTTTATGAACTCCGCAGGCGTGAAGCACCCTCAGCCCTCGACCCGGCCTCTACCGAGACCCGAAGACGGCGATGAGGTACAATCACGGCGGGGAGAACCCCGACCGGAACGCCGTTAACATCTATGGGGAGGTGTGGATGGGAATCGCCGCGGCACGCTCTTACCTTGCGCGTTTACGCGAGTACGTCGGCGACCGCCGCCGCTCGCCGAGGAGGGGCGCGCGCTTCGTCGCGCGCGTCCCCGCCGCGGTGACCATCCTGGACGCGGGCGTGGAGTACCCTTCCGGCGCAGCGCGGGGGCCGTCGGTTGAGGGCGAGACGCGAGACTTAGGGCTTTCGGGGCTGACGGTGCGCGTCGGCCGCATACGCGCCGGCGGGCAGTACCTGACCGACGCCGAACTCCAACTCGGCGTCAGGCTGGAACTGCCGGCGGGCGAGGCGTACATGCTCGCGAAGGCGGTCAGGTTCGAGTCCACGCCGGAGGAGGAGGAAAGCGGGCCGGGTTACCTGCTGGGCCTGCGCATCCTGAAGGTGCCCGAAGATGACTTCGCCCTGTACTCCGGATATTTGAGGACGCTCGTGCCTCTGGAGAGGCGCAGCCGTGAGCGCGAGTCGGGGCGGCAGGGGGTGCTGGAGCTGGCGACGCCGGGGGTCGAGATAATCCCGCGCGACGAGATGCTCACGTCGCAAGGTGTTGCCAGCGCCTTCGAAAAGTTCCTCAGCAGGGGTCGTCCGGGCGGGAAAGCCTGAGCGCCCGGAGTGAGGCGTTTTAAGCCCGGACGGCGGGGACGCGCGCGACCTCTTGGGAAGCGGCGCCCCCGCCCGTCCGCGTGTGCTACCTGCGGTCTCTTGTGTCGCGGTCGTTGACGTCCCTCGGGTCGCGGCCGGGGACGTCCCGGCTCTCGTGGACGACGGGCACGCGCTTGCGCGGCATGAGCCCGAGCAGACCGCCGAGGCCGAGCAGGCCGAGCCAGCCCCAATCGCGGTTGTCGTCGCGTTCGCCGCGGTACTCTCTGCGGTCGTCGCGGCGCTCCTCACGGTTCGCCGTCGCGTTGTTGCTCGCGCCCGCCGCGTTGTTGTTGTTGTTCGACTGCGCGGAGGCCGGCGCGGACGCGAAGGCGAGCAGCGTAAAGCCGAGCGCCAAAGCCCGGACTGCCGCCGACAGTTTCTGGTCTCTCATCATCAAGATTCTCCTGTCCCTACCCTGAAAGTGTCGTACACCCGCCGGCCTGCGCGTGCCGGCGGCAAACTCGACGCGCGGCTTACCGCTCGTCGCCGTCGCGCGTGCCCTCCTGCGCGAAGCCGGGGTCGCGGCCGGCGGAGGCCGCGCCCCGCGCGCGCCCGGGCTCCAGCGGCTCGACGTCAACCTCGGTCTTGCGCAGCGTCTCGCGCACGGTCTCGGTGCGCTCGTCCACGTCCTTGTTGATGACGACCTCCTCGACGACGCGCGCCTTCTTGTTGAGGATCAACTCCTCGTACGCCTCCCTGATCTCGACGACCGACTCCTGGAAGGCTTCCGCGTCCGAGCCGTGGAAGGTGTAGTCGGCGGGCCGGCGGTTGACGTTGACGTGCTCCTCGCGCAGCGTCACGTCCTCCTCGACGGGAATCTCGCTGACCCGCTTCTGCACGCGGACGCCGCCGCGCTCCACCTCGCGCTTGCCGACCTCCAGCTCCTCCGTGACGACGGGGATGGCGACCTCCGGCGGCGGCACGGCGAACTCGTCGGCCGCCGGCGCGCCCGCGAGTGCCTGCGCGCGCACGGGCTCGTGCTCGGCGGTTATTTCCGAGCGGCGGTCGGTGCGGCGCGTCGCCTCCTCGTCCGGCCCGGGCGTGACGTGGGGCCTGAGCGTCTCGGTCTCCGCGAAGCCGCGCCAGCCGCCCTCGCGCCACTCGGCCGCGCGCTTGTCGATCTCGACGGCGCCCACGCGCCGCATCACGCCGACGGCGCGTTCGGCGCGTTCGTTGTCCGTGTTGACGGTGACGAGCGTGCCGCCCCGCTTGAGCCCCTCGGCGTAAGTGTTCGCCTCGTCGTCTTCGACCCCGAGCCTCTTGAGCCCGCTGACGAGACCGCCGGCCGCCGCCCCGACGCCCGCCCCCGCGATGAGCGCGGCGAGCGGCCCGGCGGCGAGCACGGGGCCGATGCCCGGGACGGAGAGCGCCGTCAGGCTCAACAGGAGCGCGGCGCCGGCGCCGATGGCGGCGCCCGTCCCTGCGCCCTTCGCCATGTCCTCCACCTGCTCGCGGCCGTCCTCCTCGACGTATTCGACCTCGACGCCCTTGCCGTCCGGCTTCTTCGAGACGACGCTGACCTCTTCGCCCCGGAACCCCTCGGCCGTCAGCTCCCTCACAGCGTTCTGCGCCGCCGTCCTGTCATCGAACAGACCGACAACTGTCTTAGCCATCGCTCAGCTTTCTCCCTTCACTGGTCGTTAATGCGCCGGGCACTGCCGCGAGACGCGGCCCCCGCCCGCGACGCCTTGAATCATCCGCAAGGGGACTTAAAAGTTCATGAGGGCCGCCCGGCCTCGCCTTCGTTCTCCTCGACGTAGCCGCCGCTCCCGTCCTCGACGCGCTCGACGACGGCCTCCTCCGTGCGCAGGCGGACGCGCTGCGGCCTGTAGGACTCGACCTGCTCCTTCGTGATGTGCAGCTCCTCCTTGAGCATCAGCCGCTTCTCGACGACCAGCACCTCTTCGAGCAGCGAGACGATCATCGTGTCGCCGACGTGGCGCACGGGGACGGGGCCGTCCACCACCTTGTTCACGGGCACGCGCCTGACCTGCACCTCCTCGCGCATGAGCGGCTCGTCCACGACCTCCTCGCGCTCGCTGACGGTCTTGCGGATGCGCACGCCGCCGCCCTCGACCTTCCGCTTCTGCACTTCGAGCTGCTCGGCGACCACGGGCACGACGACGGCCCCGTCGCCCCTCGCGCCGGCGGCCTTCCGCGCGTCCGACGCCCTCGGCGAGACCCGCGTCAGTTCGGAGAGGCTGAAGGGCAGGTAGAGGCTGCCGTCGCCGCCGTGGCGCAATTCGTCGGCGGGCACCAGCGCCTGCCTGCCGTCTTCGAGGCGGACGAGCACCTGACCGCGTTCGTCGTCCCACCCCGCGTCCTGTTCGTCGATAAAGCCGCGCAGTCCGTCCCTGTCAGTCAGGACTAAAGTCCTCGCCGTCTTCTTGCTCATCACGCTCCTTTCTCAACGTGGGGCCGTGGCGTGAGCGCCGGGCGCCTCTTCGCAGCCGCGGGCGTCACCCGCCCGCACACTTTCACACGAGGGGGAGATGCAAAACTCACCCATGAGCAATATCCATACCCCGCCCCGAAGGGGATACGATTTTCGGCATTTTTACCGCCTTCGGCAGACAGTTTGCTCCCTGCCCCGCGTGTCACCGACGGCTGTTTGTAAGAAACCGATACAGGACTTCGGCTATGAGACGTTGGGGTTCTCGGCCGGGCGTTTGGAGGGAAATTATGTGGAGGCGCGCGAGGATTAATCGGGTAGAATGAGCGCAAACATTTAATCGCGGAAGCGGCGCCGGTACTTTAGACACGCCCCTTCGGGGCTCGCAGCCTGATGAAAATTTGTCCCACCTGTCTGACCTGCTACGAGGAGACCGACGCGGCTTGCACACGGGCAGGGCACGGCCAACTTGTGCCCTCCCGCCCGGGCTCGCGTCTCGTCGACGGCAGGTATCGGCTCGACAGGCTGCTCGGCCGCGGCGGGATGGGCGCCGTCTACGCGGGGATGCACGTCGCACTCGAACGCCCGGCGGCGGTCAAGATGCTCCTCCCCGACCTGGTCAGCGACCCGGGGGCGCTGGAGCGCTTCAAGCGCGAGGCGCGCGCGGCCGCCCGCCTTAATCACCCGAACGTCGCGGGCGTCTACGACTTCGGGACGCTCCCCGGCGGCGAGCCGTACATCGTCATGGAACTGGTCGAGGGCGAGACGCTGGGCGAGCGCCTCGCGGCCGCGGGCGCGCTCCCGCTCCGGGAGGCGGCACTCATCGCGCGCCAGATAGCCGACGGCGTCGAGAGCGCGCACCGCGGCGGGGTCGTCCACCGCGACCTCAAGCCCTCGAACATCGTCGTCTCGCGCGACCACCACGGCGCGCCTTTCGTCAAGGTCTTGGACTTCGGGGTGGCGAAGCTGAAGGGGCAGACGACGGGGCGGCTCGACATCACCCACGCCGTCGCCGTCGTCGGCACGCCGCGCTACATGTCTCCCGAGCAGTGCGCGAGCCAAGAGGTGGACGCGCGCTCGGACGTGTACAGCCTCGGGGTGATCCTTTACGAGATGATAGCGGGGCGAGCGCCTTTCGAAGACCCCTCCGCGCCGGCGCTCGCCCTGAAACACATTAAGGAGCCGCCGCCCCCGCTCGGGGAGGCGCGGCCGGACGTGCCCGACGCGCTCGCGCGTCTCGTGATGTGGGCTCTGGCGAAGAATCCCGCGGACAGGCCGCAGACGGCCGCCGAGTTCTCCCGCGCTCTACGCGCGGCCGAAGGAGAGTTGGAGCCTTCACCTACGGGCTTTTCGCAGGCCCTCCCGCCGCTTGAGAAGTTGCGAGAGCGCGAACAGGGCAACGCCGTTACGGGCGGCGAACCTTCTCCGACCGGGGCGGCGTCAAGCTGTGAGCCGGCATCCGCCGCCCAGGCCGAAGAGTCGCCCTCACAACCCGACTCCGCTCCACGGGCTGAAGACGCCTCGCCTCACTTCGGGGGAGACTTGCCGGACGGCGCTCACGGTTCGAGGTGGGGGGGGAGACTCTTTCTTGCTCTGGCGGCTGCGCTGCTGTTCGTCGCTTCGGCCGTCGGCGCCGTCCTCTTCCTGACCTGGCGCGGCCAAACGACGCCGGCGGCGCACGACGCGGGCGCCCCGCCGCCCGCGGCACCGAGCCCCGCCCCGCCCGCGGAGGAGCGGGCCGGCACTGCCGCCAGGACTGAAGTCTCGCCCGGCCCGACCCCGACGCCGGAGAGGAAGGACGCGGCCCGCGCGCCCGAGGCGGATAAGAAGGCTTTACAGTCCGCGCTCGCCGGGTGGGTCGCCGCCACGAACTCCGGCGACCTCAAACGTCAGCTCTCCTATTACGCCCCGCGCCTGGAGGTCTTCTACCTCTCGCGCAACGTCGCGCGCGACGCGGTGCGGGACGAAAAGAGGAGTACCGTCGGCCGGGCCGACCGCGTCTCGGTCACGGTGGCCGACCCCACGGTCGAACTCGGCCGCGACGGGCTCACGGCGGTGATGACCTTCCGGAAGAGATACGTCATCGAGTCGGGCGGGAAGCGGCGCAACGGGGAGGTCGTGCAGGAGCTACGCTGGTCGAGAGCCGGGACGGACAGACAGGAGTGGAGGATTACAGGCGAACGCGACGTCCGGGTGGTGCGCTGAGTCGCCGGGCGGAAGCGAAGTCAGGAAGCGTCTAAACCGACGGCCTGAGCTTCCATGCGAAGTCGCAGGGCCTCCTCGAAGCAGCGGCCTCTTTGAGCGAGCGCGGCGCCGAGAGCAAACGGGTGAGGCCGCAGCACTCACACGCAGGGCTGTCTGATCGTTAAAGCCTCCGGGGGGGCGTTATAGACGCGCGCGTCCTGCCCTTCAGTACACCCCCGGACGAGCCCGAGGAGCAGGTCGAAATCCACGGGCTTCGCGACGAAGTGGTCGCAGCCGACGCGCCTGGCCGCGGAGACGAACTCTTCGGTGGACTGCGCCGAGACGGCGATGACGGGGACGCGGCAGGTGGTCTCGATGCGCCGGATGATGCTCGTCGCGGTAAACCCGTCGAGGACGGGCATCTGCAAGTCCATGAGCACCACATCCGGGCACTCCCGCTCGGCTACCTCCACGGCCTCGCGCCCGTCCGCCGCCTCCAGAACCCTGTAGCCGCTCATCTCCAGCAGCCGCCCCATCATGAAGCGGCTGTCGGCGTAATCTTCCACCACGAGGACGGTCTTTATCGGCATACCAAGCTCTTGCATGCAATCAGTACCAACCCAACACTCAAAGTGAGCAGGCTGTAAAACTTTAGTGCGCCCGCCCCGAAGTCAGAGCTTCCATCGCAAGAGTCATTCCAGCGGCCGCGGCGGAAGAGAAGCTTGTCAATAACTGAAATTCCCGCCCGCCCCGGCCGCGGAGGGTTCGACCTCCGCGGCCGGGGCACGCCCGTTGCTCTACAGACTCCCGGCAGTAGTGAGGGTGGAACGAAACGTAGCGTTCTTTACCATCAGGGCAGGGCGTTTGAGGGGTTTGGGGGAATCCCGATTTCGTCCGGCAGGCCGGCGGCGATCCTTTCGGGGGAACGGGATTGCACGAGCGCCTCGCGCCCGGTGGTGTCGGAAAAATAGGCCGCCGGTCGAACGTGTCTACAGGGCTTGGGGGAGCCCGGTAGAACTAGACCGGCGGCTTATTTAGTTCTAGAGGGGCCTGCGTTCGGGGTTAACGAAAGCTTTTAACCGGAGAGGCACGGGGACACGGCTTCAAATCTTAAGCTGTGTCCCCGTGCCTCTCCGGTTATAACTCCGCCGGACGCTCACGAGTAGGCCGCCGCGGCTCCACGGCGCGGGCGCTATGCGAAGACACCCGGCCCGGGGCCGAGGACGTTGTCCGGGTCGTGTCTGCTCTTCTCGCTTACGAGCCGGCCCCAGAAGGGCTGGAAGTGTTTCACCCAGTCGTGGTGCTCCAGCGGCGCGGCGCTGATGGTGTAGAACTTGCCGCCGATGTCGCGGCTCTCCTCGTAGAGCCGCCGGTTCTCGGCGACGACGGCCCCGACCGCCTCGTGCGGCACGGTGCGCAGGATGTCGAAGAGGAAGAAGACCTCTTCGTCCGGCGTGCGGAGCATCGGGCGCGTGAGCCTCGACCTGACGAACGGGTAGAAGAGGATGAGCGAGCCCGGCAGGAAGAGCGAAGGGTCGAGCGACGCGATAGTCCTCGACGCGAAGTCGTCGATCTCCGAGCCGGGGACGAAGAGGTCGAGCCACGGGTGCGGGAAGCCACCGAGCCCCGCCTCGTTGAGCGAGTCGATGAGTTTGACGACGAGGTCTGTGTACTCGAAGTAGGTCAGGTCTTCAGTCTGCCGCGAGCCGGGGATGAAGTTGAGCCCCGCGGCCGGGTTCGCCGGCAACTCCGCGGCCGACGTGTAGAAGGATGTCGCTTCGAGGAAGAAGGCGAAGCCGGCGGGCGTCGGGACGCTCATGCCGCGGATGTGGTCGAAGCGCTCCTCGTTGATCAGGAACCGGAGGTCTGCGAGCATCGACGGCGCGTCCGGGTAGAAGAAGCGTTGCGTCTGCGCGCGCTCCCTGGCCGGGATGAGGCGCACGGTCGCGCGGACGATGACGGCGCACAGGCCGAGCCCGGCGAGCGCCGCCTCGAAGAGCCCCCGGTTCGAAGTCCCGGAGCAGGTGACCAGCTCGCCCTCGCCCGTCACCACCTGGAGTTCGAGGACGTTATCGACCTGCGCGCCGTGGACGTAGCTCCTGCCGCTCACGCCGCCCACGGAGAGCGTCCCGCCCACGGTGAGCCGCGTGTAGTCGGTGAGCACCGGCGGCGTCAGCCCTGCGGGGATGGTCGTGAGCAGGAGGTCGCGCCAGACGACCCCGGCGTCCACGACCGCCGCGTCCGGCCCGACGGAGTGAATCTGATTAAGCGTCGTCATGTCGATGACGACGCCGGCCTCCGCCTGCGACTGCCCGAACGCGGTGTGCCCCTTGCCGCGCCCCGCGACGCGGATGCCGTGCTCGCGCGCGAAGCGCACCACCTTGACGACGTCCTCGACCGAGCCCGGCCGTAAGACGGCGACGGGCGTGCGGTGGATGATGTGGCCGAAGTCGTCCGCCGCCGCGGCGAGCGCGGCGGGGTCGGTGCTGAGTGTGCCGTCGAGCGGGGGCAACCCGGCGAACGTGCCGGCCGCGCTCGCCTTCGTCACCCAGGAGCGGCCCGCGAGGTCGAAGCCGACGACGACCGAAGTCGCAAAAATTCCCTTTATCAGAGCGCGTCTGGAAATATCCTTCATGAGTTACCCCTCTTCTTAAGACGTACCGAAGTGCCCGCGCCCGGAGACGTTTGAAGAGCCGAGCCGTCAGCGCCCGTGTTCGACGGCAAGGGGACAGGGCGGCGCGGCCGTGGTGAGGGGCACCCCGGTTGCCCCGTCAGGTAACGCGAGGGGGGGCGGCGAAACGGATCACGCCGCCGGCGGGAATTTTTTGGGGAGAGGCCGGCTGGTACGCTTGGAGAGGGGGCAGCGCGCTCTGCGGCGCTGCCCGATAATGTGATAGAGGTATTTCACACGCCGCGGCTTGCGGTCGGAAGCCCGAGGCATGTGTCGCCACGCCTTCACTCGCGGTGGCGCACACTACTGACCGACTTTGACCTGCGCCAGGTCGGTGTAGGTGACGTCGTAGTGCAGCACGCGTGTCGGGAGTTCGAGCAGAAACTCACGGTCTCGGGGGAGGTGACGAGGTTTTTCGATATCCTGCCCGGCGTATGCCTCAATCGCCTTTCGGGACTCCCAGTAAGAAATCACGACGTATTCGACCGCGCCCTCTTCGTCCCGGCGCATTATTTCGACGCCGAGACTGCCGGGAACGGAACGAATCTTCTTCACGCCCTCGAAGAGGTAACGGTAATACTCTTCGGCGCGTGCCGGCGCGACCCGGCCTTTCCATTGGCGGGCGACAACCGTCCGCGTTGAGCCCGAAGGGGGGCGCATGCCGTCGTCGGGACGGCCGGCCCGGGTGGGGAAGCCGAACAGCAGAACGCAAATCAATCCAACGAAGAGTATGGCAGCCTTCTTCATACGAGTCCTCCTGTCTACTTGTTGATGTCCTCTCGGTTCTCCAGGCGCCTGACGAGGTCGGCGTGCTGAGCCTTGAGCGACTCCGGGGCCGCCGTGACGGCGAGCCTCATCTCCCTGACCGCGGTGTCGAAGTCGCCCTTCGCGACGGCGACGCGCGCCGCCTCGTTGTGCCCGACCCAGCTATTCGGGTCCTTCTTGATGTTGCCGCGGAAGAGTTCCAGCGCTTCCTCCTGCCGGCCCTGCACCTGGAGCCCACGGCCGTAGCTGTGCACCTGGAGCTGGCTGCCTTTGGCAATCGCCTTATCGTGTGCGGCGCGGGCGTCCTCCTTACGTCCGAGCGCGCTCAACGCGCGCGCCTTGGTCATCTCGTTCTCAAAGCGGTCTTCGAGCTCGATGGAACGCTCCGCGTATTTCACCGCCTCCTCCGCGCTGAGCTTGTTGTCCAGCAGGTAACTGGCCGCCTCCTCCCACGCCTGCCACTCGTACTGGGCGCGGGCGCGGAGCTGGTTGCGCAGGCTCTGCCGGACGACCTCGGGGGTGTCGACCTCGACCTTGAAAGGCACCGCGACCCTTTCCCAGCGCATCGTGATCAGGGCGGAGTTGGGCCTGGGGTCGTCGAAGTCATAGCTGAGGGCTTCGTGGTTCTCGATGGCCTGCGGCTTCACGGTCACGCGCAGCGCGTCTTCGGCCTTGTCGTAGGTGAAGCTGCCCCAGGACGTCGAGTTCTTAGAGAAGATGACGACCCACGAGGTCTCGCCCGGAATCAGGTGCAGCCCGTACACCCCCTTCGGGAGGGGCTGGCCTTCGACGGTGACCGGGTCGCCGAATTCGATGGTCGTGTTGTAGTTCGCCCCCGCCCGCCACACCTGCCCGTAAGCCTGAAGGCCGCCGAAGATTTTTCGACCGCGGACGAGCGGCCGGTGGTAGTCAATCGTGATGTCGGTGATGCCGATGCGCTGCGTGACGCGCGCGTGCTGGCTGGCGTCCGGCAGGTTCAGCAGCGCCGACTGCGCACGCACGCCCGTCACTCCGACGGACAGACCCGCGACCAGCAGTGCCGCGGCGGCGACGTATCTCCGCATAACCTGAGTCTCCTTGTCCGAGGCAGCTCTTCCCCGGTCTGACAGTCCCACCGTACGCCCGGCGCGCTCAGACGACCCGGGCGCCCAACAGCTCCCCCACTTCCGCGCCCGATGCCAGGTCGGAAGTCCACGCGAAGCTTCCCGCCTCCCGCATTTCCGCACACGCACGCAGCAGCGCCGTGAGGGCGGCGCGCGCCAGAGCCCCCCCGAGGCTGATGCGCCTGGCGCCCGCGTCGGCCATCTGCGCGACCGTCACCCCCTTGAGCAGCGGCCCCAGAACGTTTAAAGGCTTCGACAACGCGCCCGCCACGGTGCGAACTTCGTCGAGTGTCTTGAGCCCCGGCGCGTAAAGCACGTCCGCGCCCGCGGCCTCGAACGCCCGGAGGCGGCGTATCGTGTCGTCGAGGTCGTCCCTTCCGCGGATCAGGTTCTCGGCACGCGCGGTCAGCGTGAAAGGGAAGTCGAGCGAGCGCGCCGCCTCGGCGGCCGCGTGCACGCGCTCGACCGCCAGACCGAAGTCGTAGATGCCCTTCGACGGCTCGCCGCTGTAGTCCTCGATAGAGCCGCCGACGAGTCCCGCCCGCGCGCCGAGCAGGATGGTCTCCCCGACCTCCGCCGGGTCGTCCGCGAAGCAGTTCTCTAAGTCCGCGCTGACCGGCAGCCCGGTCGCCGCCGAGAGGCTGCGGCAATGTTCGATCACCTCGTCCCTCGACATCTGCCCGTCGAGTCGCCCCAGCGAGTTGGCGAAGCCCGCGCTCGTCGTCGCCAGCGCCTCGAAGCCCAGGCCCGCCAGCAGTCGCGCCGACCCGACGTCCCAGGGGTTGGGGATTACGAAAGCCCCCTCGCGCTCGTGCAGCGCCTTGAACCGTTCCGCCTTCTCTCTCTGAGTCACCATCGCGCCCTCCGAATGTGGCTTAAAACTCCGCCCCGCTAACTCGTGCGGCAAGACCTCTGTATCCTGACTTCTTTGTTCCGCCTCACGTCCGACGACTGTCGTGCACCCGGCATGTGCTACTTGCCCGCCGCCGGCTTGAACACCGCGCGGAAGGCTTTGAGCGCGGCGGGGTGGTAGATGGTCGAGTGTTTCTCGTCCGGCATCTTTTCGTAATGCCAGCGCAGGCCGGGGGGCGTATCTTTGCCGAGAATGTCCGCGAGGCGTTGCGTGCCCTCCGTGTCCTCGCCGCTGCTTGCAAGATAGAGCGTCTTCCCCGTCTTCGGGCGGACGCGTAACCGCGCGGCGGCATCGCCCAACAGTTTTTGATTGTTCCACCAGAGGCTGGGGTCGAAAGCGATATAGGTGTCGAACAGGTCGGGTTCGAGTAGAAAAGTCTCGACCACAAACAACCCGGCGAGTGACTCGCCGACAATCGCCCTTTCATCGGTCGTGCGGTAGCGCCCCCTCACCTGCGGCATCAACTCGTCGCGGATGAACTTTCTGAACGCCTCGGAGCCTCCCACGCGCGGCGCAATCTTTTTATCGCTCTCAATCTCCGTGGGGCCGGTCATGTCGCGGCGGCGCTGGGTATTTTCAATCCCCACCAGCAGGAACGGTCGCATCGTCCCGTTGCCGACCGAGACCTGCACGAGACCCGCCACGTGCAGGAAGTCTTCGGCCACGCCCCCGTCCGGCATGTAAAGCACGGGCAGCCGCGTTGCGGCGGACTCCTGATAGCCGGGCGGCACGTAGACGTTGATGCGCCGTGTCTCACTCAGAATTCTGGAGTTGATCGTGAACGTCTCGCCGACGGACAGCGGCACCGCCTTGTCACCTGCATGCGGGCGGGCCTGGGCGTGTGCGAGGGCCGCGAATGCCGTAATCAAACACAGCGCGTAAAATCTCGACATCTTTGGTACGCCTTTTAGGCTCCTTCACGAGGTCTGTTGTCGATGACTTGCTATCGAGTCGGCGACAACCCAGGCCGCTCCCACCAAAGCCAGGTTGACCGCGTTGCCGGCCCACGCCAAATGTTCCCGGGGCTGGGCGAAGAGCGCGGGCGCCCACACGAGGGCGCCGAAGGTGGCGAGCATCACGGTGAGCAGCCGGGAGCCGAGCACGTCCAGCACCCCCGAGAGTATCGCGGCGCCGGCGAGCAGGTGAGCGACACCGGTCGCCACCGCCCAGAACTGTTGGCCCGGAGGAATCCACCTCGGAACCATGCCGGCCGTCTCCGGAATGGCAAAGAAGTGACCCAGCCCGAACGAAAGCACGCAGACGCCGAATGAGAAACGGCCGACCCGAGCCGTTCTGCTCGAACCGGCCGAACCGCGCGGCCCCAGAGACGCGTAGGCGACCGCCGCGGCGGCGACCAGGGCCATCTCTTCGAGAAATCCACCCCACGTGGCAAATATCTGCGGATACCCGACCACACGAGGCAGCCAGAACAGGGCGAAGATGAAATAGAGAATCGCCAGCACCAGAAGCCCCGCCGGGGCGCTCCGCCGCCGTTGAATCGCGACTCCCGCTAAAAGCAGACCGGCGGCGGCGATGTAGGCGAGCGCCATGCGATGCGGAACGGTGAACGGCAAAGCTTGGATCGGCTGCCAGACGGTCGCAAAGTCCCCCCAGGCCAGGCCGACGAGTCCGAGCGCGACGGCGCCCAGTCCGTATACACGACGGCCGAGATTCGACGGGACTCTGCGGCTCAACATCGGCGGGCCTGTTTCCTCGTGGGCGCGGCTGACTCACCTGTCGCCTTCCGCCGCGCCCGAAGGCGGTAGTATTCCCGACGGCTCTCTGACTTCTAATAAGAACCGACCGTGTGCATCGCGACACCGAGCTTACACTCGCAGTGGTACAATTGGTAGAGCCATTTATATTTGATTTTGTTAGGCCAATTACGAACGCATGCCTAAAACCGTCAGCTCGCTCGAACTCATGTTGAGTAGCCGGCCGCCGCGTCAGAGCCTGACGGACTGGCTGTACGCGGAGCTGCGCGGCTCGATCCTGGAAGGCCGCCTGCGGCCCGGAACCAGACTGCCGGCGTCGAGGGATTTCGCGCGACAGCATTCTCTTTCCAGGGGCACGGTGGTGTGCGTCTTCGAACGACTGCTGTCGGAAGGGTACTTGTCCTCCCGCGTCGGGTCGGGTACGTGGGTGAGCCGTCGCGTGGCGGCGGGCGCCCCTCCGCGGGCAGAGCTTCAGGCGCCGCCGGCTTACGTCCGCCGGGTGATTTCAGCCTACGCCCGCCCGAAGCCCTTCGCGGGCCTGGCCGCGACGGAGGGCCGCCCTTTTCAGATGCGAGACCCGGCCCTCGCCGAGTTCCCCGCGAAGCTCTGGGGGCAGATGGTCGCCCGGCGGGCAAGAACCTTCAGGTCGTGGTTGCGGACGGAAGACGACGGGCGTGGATACCGCCCTCTGCGCGAGGCCATCGCGCATTATTTAGGCTCGTCCCGCGGCGTGAGGTGTGGCGCCGATCAGGTAGTCATCGTTTCCGGGGTGCAGCAGGCGCTGGACCTCCTGGCGCGCCTGCTCCTGAAACGTGACGACCCCGTGTGGGTGGAAGACCCGGCCTACTTCGGGGCGACCATAGCCTTCTCTAACGCCGGGGCGAAGGTCGTCCCGGTGCCCGTAGACGAGGAGGGGCTCTCCGTCTCCGCCGGGGTCAGGGCGTGCGCGCGCCCGAAGGGGATGTACCTGACGCCGGCCCACCAGTTCCCTCTGGGGATGACGATGTCGCTGGAACGCCGGATGAAGGTTCTGAAGTGTGCCGCGCGCGTCGGCGCTTTCGTCATCGAAGATGATTACGACAGCGAGTACCGCTTCGAAGGAAGGCCCGTGCCCGCCCTGCAAAGTCTCGACCGAAGTTCGAGCGTTATCCTGATCGGGTCGTTCAGTAAGTTACTGTTCCCGTCGTTGCGCCTGGGTTACGTGGTGTTGCCCCCGTCCCTGGTAGACTACTTCCTGGCGTTCCGGCTTCAGACCGACTTCCGCTCCGTCAGCCTCGACCAGGCGGTGCTGTGCGATTTTATCGAAGGCGGGCACCTCGGACGCCACCTGCGGCGTATGCGCGACCTGTACGCCGGTCGTCTCGCGGCGCTGCTCGAAGGGGGGCGCCGACACCTGAAGGGCCTGCTTGAAATTTCCAACGTCCAGGCCGGCCTTTATACCGCGGGGTTTCTAAAGAATGGCATGACGTCCCGAGAAGCGGAGACGGCGGCGGCGGCGCACGGCGTCGAGGCCACCGCCCTCGACCGGTATACACTGAAGCGTCCCGACCCCAAAGGGGTGATCCTGGGTTTCGGCGCCTTTGACGAGGCCACGATTCACGAGGGACTAGCCCGTCTGGCCGCGGCGCTGGGCCGGCGCAACGTCAGAACCCGGTGAGTACGGGCGTGTCCCTCGCCGCGCCGCGGCGGCGACCCACACGAGGTTGAGTTTATGAGCACGCGAAATCATCTTCCGCATCCGACACGCGCCATGTTGCTGGCCGCGTTTCTGCTCGCCCTCGCGGCGCTCGCGTCGGGGCAGAACGGCGCGCCGGCTTCGTCCTGCACAGACTGCCCCGTGTGGAACAGTCCGCAGCAGCCCTTCCGCATCTACGGCAACACCTACTACGTGGGGCCGCACGGCTTGACCTCCATCCTGCTCACCTCCGGGGCCGGGCACGTCCTGATCGACGGCGCCCTCCCGGAGTCGGTGCCGCAGGTCGTCGCCAACATCCGCTCCCTCGGGTTCCGAATCGAGGACGTGAAGCTCATCGTCAACTCGCACGTACACTTCGACCACGGCGGGGGCATCGCAGAGCTGCGGCGGCTGAGCGGCGCGCGCGTTGCGGCCAGCCCCTGGAGCGCCGAGGTGTTGACGAAGAGCGGGGTCGGCAAGGGCGACCCACAGTTCGGCAGCATCCCGCCGGTGGCGCTCGTCCCGCGGGCCGACACACTGCGCGACGGCCAGACGCTCCGCGTCGGCGACATCAGGCTGACCGCGCACTTCACCCCCGGCCACACCCCCGGCGGGACCAGTTGGACGTGGCAGTCGTGCGAAGGCGGGCGCTGCCTGAGCCTCGTCTACTCCGACAGCATGACGCCGGTCTCCGCGGAAGGGTTCCGCTTCTCCGACAGCCGCGAGTACCCCGACGCCGTGCGGGACTTCGAGAAGAGCTTTGCCTTCCTCCGGTCTACCCCTTGCGACATCCTGCTGACGTCTCACCCGGACGCCTCGGGACTCTGGCAACGCCTGGAGGGGCGCCAGCGCGGCGACCGGCCCGACCCCCTGGTCTCGCCGAACGCGTGCAAGGAGCTGGCCGTGCGCGCCGCCGAGCAGCTACGCCGCAGGCTTGAGTCGGAGAAGGCCCGCTAGCGGCGCGCGGCCGTGCTTTGCAAAGGTTGGTGACTTTATTGCGGTTGGCAGTTGAGTGAAAGCGAGGACGATTTAACACGGAGACACGGAGACACGGAGACACAGCTTGAAGAGATTACTCAACGAGCTGTGTCTCCGTGTCTCCGTGTCTCCGTGTCTCCGTGTTGAAAGCTCGCTTCAGACCCATCCGCATGAAAACCGCTTTAGGACCCCGCCCGCCCGACGGCGGAAGCCGCATTCGGGGGTTTGAAGACGCCCGCACGGCACAGGGCGCTAGAGCTTGCGGAGACACCAGACGGACATCGAGCGCGCGCCGTGGACGACCACCGTCTTGAGCGGCTCAAGCAGCTCGCCGCGCAGCGACTCCGTAGTCTCGCGCAGCATCCGCTCGTCGCAGAGCAGCCACTCGACGCCGCCCGGCAGCCTGTAGCGCCTCCCGCCGAGGTGCTTCAACTCACCCTCGACGCCGGCGGATGAGGCAAGGCGCGCGAAGAAGAGGCCGCCCGGCTTCAGCACCCGCCACATCTCACGCATCATCGCCAGCCAGTGGGCCTCGTCCCTCGCGAAGTGGAGCACGGCGCTGCTCAGCACGGCGCCGAAGCTCTCATCCCCGAATGACATTTTCTCGACCGGCTCCGTGCGGAAGTTCTCTTCGGGCAGGCGAGGGGCGAGCGTGCGGGCCAGCGCGCGGACGTGCGCTATCGCGTCGCGGGAGGTGTCCACGGCGCAGACTTCAAAGCCTTCCCGCAGGAAGTAGACGAGGTTGCGCCCCGACCCGCAGCCGGCGTCGAGCAGGCGCATACCCGGGTCGAAGCGCCCCTTGAGGAGCTGGTCGAAGAGGTAGACGTCGATGCCCCCGAACTGTTCCTGTAGATTCACGCGCGGCTCCAAAGTCTATTCACGCGAACTCCGCGAGCTCCGCCCAGCGTTCGAGGTCGCGTGCTAACCGCTCCGTCAACTTCTCGCGCTCTTCGTAGAGCCGGTGCACGACGTGGGCGTCGCTCGCGTTGGCGGACAGCTCCCTCTCTATCTCGGCCCCGCGCAGCTCGGCGGCCTGGATGCGGGCCTCCGTCTCCTCCAACTCTTTCCGCTCTTTGAAGGACAGCTTGCGTTTGGCGGCCGGCGTCGCGTCGCTTTGCCGCACTGCCGTCCGCGCCCCGTCCGCGGGCCTGGCGGGGGCGGCCTCACCCGCTTCCCCCCGTTGTGCTTCGAGAAATGCGGAATAGTTGCCGGGGTACTCGCGCAGGCGGCCCCCGCCCTCGAAGCGTATGACGTGCTCCACCGTCCGGTCGAGGAAGTAACGGTCGTGGCTGACGACGATCAGGTTGCCGTGGAAGCCGTCGAGGTAGTCCTCCAGGGTGATGAGGGTTTGAATGTCGAGGTCGTTCGTCGGCTCGTCCAGCAGCAGGACGTTCGGCGCGCCCATCAGCACGCGCAGCAGGTAGAGCCGCCTGCGCTCGCCGCCCGACAGTTTCGCTATCGGCGCGTACTGCATCGCGCCGCTGAACAGAAACCTTTCGAGCATCTGCCCCGCGGTGATGAACGAGCCGTCGGCGGTCTCGACCCGCTCGGCGACCGCGCGGACGTAATCTATCACCCGCTCCCTTTCGTCGAGGGCGCGGCTCTCCTGGTCGTAGTACCCGAAGCGGACGGTCTGCCCCACTTCGAGAGAGCCCGCGTCCGGCGCGACCCTGCCGGCGATGATTTCCAAAAGCGTCGTCTTGCCCGCGCCGTTCGGGCCGATGACGCCTATGCGCTCGCCCGGCTTCAGCGTGCGGCTGAAGCCGCCGATAATCACCCGGCCGTCGTACGACTTCTCGACGTCGCGCAGCTCCAGAACCTTCTTGCCCAGCCGGGTCGAGCCGACCGACATGTCGAGCGCGGCCCTCGCCGCCTCTTTGGGCCGCGCGATCAGACTCTCGGCGCGCTCCACGCGGGCCTTCGACTTCCGCGTGCGGGCCTTCGCGCCGCGCCGCAGCCACGCCAGCTCGTGGCGGATCAGCATCTCACGCTTCTGCCCCTCGACGGCGCGCGCGCTCTCCTGCTCCTCCTTCTTTTCGAGGTAGTACGCGTAGTTCCCGTCGAACGCCTGCACCGCGCCCCCCTCGACTTCGAGGATGCGCGTCGTCACGCGGTCGAGGAAGTAGCGGTCGTGCGTGACGAGCAGGAGCGCGCCGCCGTAGCCGTTCAGGTAGTCTTCGAGCCAGGAGATGGTCTCGGCGTCGAGGTGGTTGGTCGGCTCGTCGAGGATGAGGAGCCCGGGGCGTTCGATCAGCGCGTGCGCGAGCGCGACGCGCTTCCGCTGCCCGCCGGAGAGCGTGCCCATCCGCGCGTCCGTGTCGTTGATGCCCAGGCGGCCGAGAACCGTCCGCGCGTTCGTCTCCATCTCCCACGCGCCGGACGCCTCCAGGCGGCGCCCCAGCTCCGACACGCGGTCTAACGCGCGCCGCTCGTCCCCGCCCGCGGCCGCGAGCGCGCCGCAGGCTCGCTCGTAGTCCAACAGCAGCTTCATCCTGGCGTCGCTCGCGGCGAACACGGCCTCCAGGACGGTCGCTTCCGCGTCGTACGGCGGGTTCTGCGGCAGGTATCCGACGGTGACGCCGTCGGCGAAAGTCACGCGCCCGGCGTCCGGCGTTTCGGCCCCGCCGATGAGGCGGAGGAGTGTGGTCTTGCCCGAGCCGTTCGCCCCGACCACGCCGACGCGGTCCTGGCTGTCGAGGCCGAGGCTGACGTTCTCAAGCACCGGCCGCAGGCCGTAGTCTTTGCTGACCGCTTCGACGGATAGAATGTGCATCAACTATGACCGCGCCCCGCGCCGCGCCTTGCTCCGTGGGGCGCGGCCTTTTCGCCCGGGCCGCGCGTGGACGCGCGCGACTGCCGGCCCGCCTCCTCCGCCCGCCCCGAAGCCAACGCCCTGAGCCCCCTGACGATTTCAACGCCTGGCAGATGTTGCCAAACCGGCGGCCGCCAGGCAAGAGTCCGCGCCGGCGGCCGGCATGCGCCGCCGGCGGAAGAGCCGCACTCGTCCCGCGCCCCCGGCCTGTCGCCGGCGCCGGGCGGGACCCGCTTCGACGCCACATCCCCCCGGCCCCGTACATGTACCTTGACAATCTAGGTAGTCTCCTGCATCATCGGCCGGTCAGCCTAGATGATCTAGGTACTCCGGAGGGACTGCCCATGCCCACGCCCGACACCAAGCTGCTGCAAGGCACGCTCGACATGCTCATCCTGAAGGCGCTCTCCGTAGCCCCTTTACACGGGTACGGGATCGGGCAGCGGATCGTCCAGATGTCCGACGACGTGCTGCGGGTGGAAGAGGGCTCGCTCTACCCGGCGCTCTACCGCATCGAGCGGCAGGGGTGGATCACCTCCGAGTGGGGCGTCTCGGAGAACAACCTGCGGGCCAAGTTCTACAAGCTCACCCGGGCGGGCCGGAAGCAGCTCCAGGTCGAAGAGGAGAACTGGGGCAGACTGGCGGAGGCCGTCTTCAAGGTGATGCGGACCGCCTGACGAGGTGGGTGGGATGTACTGGGTGAGGTTCACATGGCTGCGGCTCAAGGGCCTGCTGCGCAAGGAGCAGGTGGAAGAGGAGATGGACGCGGAGCTGCGCTTCCACCTCATGATGCGGGCGCAGGAGAACATCAGGAACGGCATGACGCCGGAGGGGGCCATGCGGGACGCGCGGCGGCGCTTCGGCAGCCTGGAACGCGTCAAGGACGCGGCCCGCGAGATTAAGGGAGGCGGGATGTTAGGAACCTTTCTGCAAGACGCACGGTACGGCGTGCGGACGATGACCAGAAGCCCGGCCTTCACCGTCATCGCGGTGCTCACGCTCGCGGCCGGGGTCGGCGCCAACACCGCCATCTTCTCGGTGGTCAACGCCGTGCTGCTCAAGGCCCTGCCCTACCACAACCCGCACCGGCTCGTCCTCGTTTCCGGCGCGGACCGGAGCGCCGGGCCGGGGGTGATGTCCGCCGCCGAGGCGCAGGACTTCGCGGCGCAGCTCACGACGCTCGAAGACTTGGCCGCGATGCAGTCGCAGAGTATCAACCTGACCGGCGGCGCCCAGCCGGAGCGCGTGCGAGGCGCGTTCGTGACGGACAATTTCTTCGACGTGTTCAAAATCCTGCCGACCTCCGGCCGGACGTTCGCGCGCGGCGAAGACCAACCGGGGGCCGAGCGCGTCGCGGTCGTCAACGAAGGGTTCTGGCGCCGCCGCCTGAACTCCGACCCGGATTTGGCCGGCCGGAAAGTCATCCTCAACGGCGAGCCTTACAGCGTCGTCGGCGTCGTCCCAGACTCTTTCCGGCATCCGCTGGACAAGGAGGTCGAGGTCTGGACGACGGTGCAGCGGTTCCCCGTCGACGCCGCGGCGCGTCGCGACGCGCGATTCCTGTGGGGCATCGGCCACCTCAAGCCGGGCGTGACGCAGGCGCAGGCGCAGGTCGAAGCCGACACCGTCGCCGCGCGGATGGCGCAGGCATACCCGAACGAGAGCGCCGGGCGCGGCGCCAGGGTGGAACTGTTGGAAGAGGTGACGGTGAGGAAGATTCGCCCCGTCCTCCTCGCGCTGTTCGCGGCGGTCGGCTGCATCCTGCTGATCGCCTGTTCCAACCTCGCCAATTTGACGCTGGCGCGCGGCACGGCGCGGCAGAAGGAGTTCGCCCTGCGGTCGGCGCTGGGCGCGGGCCGGGGGCGGCTCGCGCGGCAGTTGCTCACCGAAACGACGCTGCTCGCCCTGCTGGGAGGCGGCACCGGTCTGCTCCTCGCCAGGTGGGGGACGGACTTGCTGCTGGCGGTCAACCCGGGCCTGCTGCCGCGTGGCGACGTGCGGCTCGACGCGCCGGTGTTGCTGTTCACGCTCGGCGCGTCCGTGCTGACGGGCTTCCTGTTCGGCCTCGCCCCGGCGTGGCAGATGTCGCGCCTCGACCTGCACACGTCACTGAAGGAGGGCGGGCGTTCCGGCGGCGACGGCGCGGGCGCGCTCCGGGCGCGCAGCGTTTTCGTCGTCGTGCAGATGGCGCTCGCCCTGGTGTTGCTGGTCGGGGGGGCGCTCTTCATCAAGAGTTTCTACAGGCTGCTCGACGTCAACCCCGGCTTCAAGCCCGAGAACCTGCTGACCCTCGAATACCGTCTGCCGCGCAACAAGTATGTCGAAAGCTCAGCCCAGTGGGAATTCCACCGCCGGGTCGTCGAGCAACTGAGGGCGGTGCCCGGCGTGGAGTCGGCCGCGCTCGTCCGGGGGCTGCCCTTGACCGGCAACAGCGCCTCGGTGCGCATCGTCCCGCCCGACGGCGAGACGCCGCCCAGGGGCCAGGAGCCGCAGGTTCTCTTCAACACGGCGACGCCGGACTATTTCGCCACCATGGGCATCCCCTTCGTGCAGGGCCGCCTCTTCGGCGACGGCGACAGGCTCGACACGCCCTTCGTCCTCATCGTCAATCAGACGATGGCCCGCCGCTTCTGGCCGGGCCAGGACCCCGTCGGCAAGCAGATAAGATTTGTGGGCGACGACACGCCCGGCACGGTCGTCGGCGTCGTGGGCGACGCCAAGCACGACTGGCTGAGCGAAGAGCAGCGCCCGCAAGTCTACAACTGCTACAGCCAGTCGCCGGGCTTCTTCGCCACCGTCGTCGTACGCACGAAGGTCGAGCCCACGAGCCTCTCCCAGGCCGTGCGCGACGCCGTGTGGAAGGTGGACAAGGACCAGCCCGTGTGGAAGGTGCGGACGGTCGAATCGCTGATGGCGTACAACGTCGCCGACAAGCGTTTCCTGATGCTGTTGATGGTCGTCTTCGCGGCCCTCGCCCTGACCATCACCGCCGTCGGCCTGTACGGGGTCGTCAACTACACGGTCGGGCGGAGGACGCACGAGATCGGCGTCCGCATGGCCCTCGGGGCGCGCGCCCGCGACGTTCTGAAGCTGGTCGTCTCGCAGGGGATGCGGCTGGCGCTGGCGGGGTTGGGCGTCGGGTTAATCGCGTCCTTCACGCTGACCCGGTTCATACAGAGCCTGCTCTTCGGGGTCAGCGCGACCGACGCTGTAACTTTCACGAGCGTTTCGGCGCTGCTGGGCGGCGTGGCGTTGCTGGCGTGCTACATCCCTGCGCGGCGGGCGACGAAAGTCGATCCGCTGGTCGCGCTTCGGCACGAATGACTCGTGAAAGCTGAGCCAATAAAAACGGGGATGCCGCGATTCGCGCGGCATCCCCGTCTCCATTCTAACTCCGCAGGTAGGACTCGAACCTACAACCCTTCGGTTAACAGCCGAATGCTCTGCCATTGAGCTACTGCGGATTGTAACGCCCGCGCGTATGGGAGTATCCCGCGCGGGCGGGAATTTTTATAGCAGAGGGGTCGCGGGGGTGTCAAACGTCGGCGCCGGCTTGCGCGGGGCGCGGCTTTTGGATTATCGTCGGCTTCCGCTCTACACGAAAGTCATGCTTTTTCACGTCGCGCAAACTCTGCGGAGGAGGGTCTTTTCTGTATGCAGCGTCGCATCACTTCGTGGCACAGCCCGGCTCTGGGGATGGAGATGCCGCTCGTGGCCTACGGGCACGCCGGCTACCCGCTCCTCATGTTCCCGACGGCGGCCGCGGACTTCCTCGAATACGAGCGCTTCCACCTGATCGACTCCATACGCCACCACATCGAGGCGGGGCGGCTGCGCGCCTACTCCATTAACAGCGTCAACCGCTACAGCCTGATGAACGAGCAGGCGCCGCCGCCGCTCAAGGGCGAGCTGCTGGCGCGCTACGACCGCTACATCACGGACGAGGTGCTGCCGCTCATCCGGCACGAGACGGGCGGGCAGTCGCCGCTCACCACCGGCGCGTCTCTGGGCGCGTACCTCGCGGCCAACGCCTACTTCCGCCACCCGGACGTGCTGCGCGGCGCCATCCCGATGAGCGGGAGCTACGACGTGCGCTCGTGGTTCAACGGCTACTACGACGACAACGTCTACTTCAACAACCCCGTGGAGTACCTGCCGAACCTGAACGACGACTACTTCCTGCCGCGCCTGCGGGCGGCCGACGCCATCGTCATCC
>DASVQJ010000026.1:0-16371 GCA_036389235.1 Pyrinomonadaceae bacterium
CGATGAGAATGATGAGGACGACCGTCAGCGGCTTGAAGACGTAGACGTAGCGCGGCCGCCCCGCGTGCCCGGCGCCCACGGCGAGCAGCGCCGAGGCGAGGACGAGCAATGAGAGTGCCGCCGTCGTCATCTTCAAGGCCGACGCCCCCGAGGCCCGCGCGCGGCGGGCCTCAAATCACGGTGGTCACTATCTCGCGGATGCTGCGTTGGAGGTCGCGGTCGTCGGTGATTGGGGAGCAGAGGGCGACTTCGGCGGCGGAGGCCGGGGGGATGCCGCGGGCCGTGAGCTGCGCGGCGTAGATGAGGAGGCGCGTCGAGACGCCCTCTTCGAGGCCGTGGCCGCGCAGGTTCCTGACCTTCTGGCCGATGAGGACGAGGTCGCGCGCCTGCTCGACGGGGACGCCGCCCTCGCGCGCGACGATCTCGGCTTCGAGTTCGGCGGGCGGGTAGTCGAACTCCAGCGCGACGAAGCGCTGGCGCGTCGACTGCTTGAGGTCTTTCAGGATCGACTGGTAGCCGGGGTTGTAGCTGACGACGAGCATGAAGTCGTCGGGCGCGTCCAGAATCGTCCCGCGCTTCTCGATGGGGAGGCGGCGGCGGTCGTCCGTCAAAGGGTGGATGATGACGACGGTGTCCTTGCGCGCCTCGACCACCTCGTCGAGGTAGCAGATGGCGCCGTTGCGCACGGCCGCCGTCAGAGGGCCGTCGTGCCAGACCGTCTCCTCGCCTTCGAGCAGGAAGCGGCCGACGAGGTCCGTGGCCGAGAGGTCTTCGTGGCAGGCGACGGTGATGAGCGGGCGCCCCAGCCGCCAGGCCATGTGCTCGACGAACCGCGTCTTGCCGCACCCGGTCGGGCCTTTGAGCATGACGGGCAGGCGCGAGTCCTTCGCGGCCTCGAACAACTCCACCTCGCGCCCCACCGCGAGGTAGAAGGGCTCGTCCGTGACGACGTACTCTTCGATGGCTCTCTCAGGCATTATTCAAGTGTCGCTCAGCTACTTCCGGACTGGCCGTTAAAGCGTGCCCGCACGATGTCGATCAACGCGTCCAGCTTTCGGTCACTGTGCGCCTGCGACTCGGCGAGGGCGGCGATCTTGGCGTCGGCGTTGGCCTGTGCCGCGCGCATCTCCGTTATCCCGTCGTGGTGGGTTCGGAGCATCTTGACCAGCATGACCTGAGACTCTTCCAGACCTGTCACACGCCGTTGCATGTTAGCAATCAACTGGTGGTGGTCGGCGGCCAGTTCACCCAGCGTCTGAGTTGTCCGCTCAACTCCCTGAAGTGTCTGCTTAAGCCCCTGAGCTGTTTGCTCGATTGCCGCGAGCCGCTCGTTGTGCTGAGCCGAGATTTCCGCCAGCGTCGCCATCGCGTTTTCGAGTCGGAGTATTCTCTCTTCACTCATCTGTCCGCGCTCCTTCCGCTCTCTGGCGTCAGATGGCGGGCTGACGTTTTTCGGGATGTCGGTTATCCTGTACCGTGCTGAAAAAGTAGTAAAGACTGACTGAAAGGCATCTTAGCACCTCGCCGAAAAGGGCGGCAAACGGGTAAGGAAAGTGATAAGGCGGTGGGCGATAGGTGACAGGAGGGAGCAGGTTTCGCCGCCTTTTTCCTGTTACTCATCAATCATCACTCATCGCCGATTTAAAGAATGAAGATAGCAGTAGCCATGAGCGGCGGCGTCGATAGTTCGGCGGCGGCGGCGTTGTTGAGGGCCGGGGGGCACGAGCTGGTCGGGTTCACGATGCAGCTCTGGAACCAGCGACGGGGGTTGAGTGTGGGCGAGGACGGAGAGCCTCTGCCGTCGCGCTGCTGCTCGCTCGACGACGTGTACGACGCGCGGCGCGTGGCGGAGGAGCTGGGGTTCCCTTTCTACGTCCTGAACCTTGAGCGCGACTTCGAGCGCGACGTGGTCGCGCCGTTCGTGCGGAGCTACCTCGGAGGCGAGACGCCCATCCCGTGCGTCGCGTGCAACAGCCGCCTGAAGTTCGCCTCGCTCGACCGGACGGCGCTGAGCGTGGGCTGCGAGAAGGTCGCGACCGGCCACTACGCGCGCGTGCGTTACGACGAGGCGTCGGGCCGACACGGGCTGCTGCGCGGGAGGGACGCGCGCAAGGATCAGTCGTACTTCCTGTGGGAGCTGACGCAGGAGCAGTTGTCGCGCTCGCTCTTCCCGCTCGGCGAGATGACGAAGGAGGAGGTGCGCGAGGTCGCGCGCCTCCACGGCCTCTACGTCGCGGAGAAGCGCGAGTCGCAGGAGATCTGCTTCGTGCCCGACGGCGACTACGCGGGCTTCATCGACCGCTACCTCGAAGCCGAGGGGAGGGAAGGCGAGAGGCCCGGGCGCGGCGAGATAGTGGACACCGGGGGGCGCGTCGTCGGGGAGCACGAGGGCGTCCACCGCTTCACGGTCGGTCAGCGCCGCGGCCTGGGCGTCTCGCGCCCGCTCCCGCTCTACGTCGTGCGGGTGGAGCCGGAGTCGAACCGCGTCGTCGTCGGCCGGGACGAGGAGCTTCTGAGTTCCGAGTTCACCGCCGCGGGCGTCAACTGGGTCGCCTTCGACGAACCCGACGAGCCCTTCGCGGCGGACGTGCGCGTCCGCTACCGCCACACGGAGGCGCCGGCCACCGTCACCCCGCTCGGGCGTGGCCGCGCCCGCGTCCGCTTCGACGACCCGCAGCGGGCCGTCACCCCGGGGCAGGCCGCCGTCTTCTACCGCGGCGAAGAGGTCGTCGGCGGCGGGTGGATAGTTAGGGAGTAGACGGTAGTCAGTATTCTCCGCTTCGCGGGAGTCGCGGATGACAGTCGAGCGGTTCGAGCGACGGGGGTTTTTCTACTGGCTACTGTCTACCGACTCAAAACCTTTTCGCCCCGCAAATCGTAATAGAACCGACCCGGCCTCTCCCGCACCGGCCGGGTCACATCCTTTCGGATAAAGGTCTTAAAGTATGACGCGTGGAAGCAAGATCGCTCTGGCCATCGTCGGGCTGCTGGCGGTGTTCGTGTTGCTGGTGGGGCTGGTCGTGGCGTTCGTCGTGATGTCGCTCGGCGGCGAGCCGGAGTTGGAGTCGAACAGCGTGCTCGTCATCAACGTCGAGGGCTCGCTGCCCGACTACACGAACGCCGACGAGCTGTCGAGCCGCTTCTTCGGCGGCGAGACCAACTCGCTCTCGAACCTCCTGCTGCAACTGCGCAAGGCGAGGGCCGACAAACGCGTCGGCGCCGTGCTGCTCGACATCAGGATGCTCGGCGGCGGCTGGGCGAAGGCCGACGAGATACGCGACGCCATCGCGGACTTCCGCAAGTCGGGCAAGCCCATCTACGCCTACATGGAGTTCGGCGGCGACAAGGAGTACTACGTCGCGACCGCGGCCGAGCGCGTCTACGTGCCGCCCATCGGCGACCTCTTCATCAACGGGCTCGCCGCCGAGTCGATGCACTTCAAGGGCTCGTTCGACAAGCTCGGCATCGTCTGGGACTCGTACCAGATCGAGAAGTACAAGACCGCGCCCGAGTCCTTCACGCGCGAGGACATGTCGGAGGGCGAGCGCGAGACGCTGAACTCGCTCCTCGACGAAATCTTCAACCGCTACGTCACGCAGGTCGCGGCGGCGCGGGGCAAGTCGGTCGAAGACGTCCGCGCGCTCGTGGACAACGCCCCGCACAACGCGCCGGCCGCGCTCGAAGCCGGACTCATCGACGGCGCGCTCTACCGCGAGGAGGTCGAGAACGAACTCAAGAAGCGGCTCGGCTACAAGGGCGACGAGAAGCTGCGCAAGGTCTCGATGGCCGAGTACCGGCGCGTCACGCCCCAGTCGCTCGGCCTCAACCAGGGCGAGGCCGTCGCGGTCATCTTCGCCTCCGGCCCCATCGAGCCGGGCCGGTCGAACGACGGCACGTTCGGCGGCGACCAGACCGTCGGCTCCGACACGGTGGTGAAGGCCCTCAACGACGCGCGCGACAACCGCGACGTGAAGGCCATCGTGCTGCGCGTGGACAGCCCCGGCGGCGTGACCTACCCGTCCGACCTCATCTGGAAGGCGGTCGAGGAGGCGAAGAAGAGGAAGCCGGTCGTCATCTCGATGGGCGACCTCGCGGCCTCGGGCGGCTACTACATCTCGATGGGCGCGAACCGCATCGTGGCCGAGCCTTTGACGCTGACGGGCTCCATCGGCGTCTACGCCTACAAGCCGGTCGTCAAAGGGTTCTACGACTGGGTCGGCGTGTCGAGCGAGTACCTGATGCGCGGCAAGAACGCGGGCATGTTCCGCGAGACGGAGAAGTTCACGAAGGAGGAGCGCGAGAAGTTCGAGTCGTCGATGCGCAACTTCTACTGGAACCAGTTCCTGCCGAAGGTGGCGGAGGGGCGGAAGTTCGACAACGTCGAGGCCGTCCACGAGGTGGCGCGCGGCCGCGTCTGGACGGGCGCGCAGGGGAGGGAGCGGAAGCTGGTCGACGAGTTCGGCGGCTTAGACCGCGCCGTCGAGGTGGCGAAAGAGCTGGCGAAGATTCCCGCCGACAAGGGCGTCCGCCGCGTCGTCTACCCCGCGCCGCGCACCTTCTTCCAGCAGCTCTTCGGCGGCGGCGACGACCAGGACGCCGCCAGCATCAAGGCCGAGCAGCAGCGCAACGCCTTCATCAACTCCATGCCCGCCGAGATGCGCCCCGTCCTGCGCCGCGCCGCCATGTTCGAACGCTTCCCCGCGAACCAGGCGCTCGCCATCATGCCGTTTGAACTCAAGATCGAGTAGACAGTAGACGGTAGTCAGTAGGAAGACGAAGGCGGCGCGTTCGGGATTTGAGCCGGGCGCGCCGCCTTCATATCTACTGACTACTGACTACTGACTACCGTCTACTTCCTTCATGGCTGTCCGAAGCGCTGGCGGTACTCGACGGAGTCGATGAACGCCTCGACCATCTGCGCGCGGCGGATGCGCGCGAGCGCCACGTCGGGGTTGCGCACGTCCTCGCCGGGGATGCTCACCGATTCCAGCTTGTCGAGCCAGAACCGGTAGCCGGCGGCGTCAGGGTCGCGCCTGAGGTAGCCGAAGTACTCCATCAGCACGAACGCGCGGTTGTAGGCCGCGTTGAAGACGGAGCGCGTGTCGGCGACCTTCTGCAATGCCGTCGCGCGCGTCTCCGTGCCGTTGTTGAGCCCCGTCACCAGGGCGTCGCGCGTGGCGGCCTCCGAGGAGGGCGGGACGCCCGCGTTCGTGAACAGGGCGTTGACGTAGTCCGCGTTCGACTCGCCCGAGTGGCGCGCGCGGAACTCTTCACCGTCCACGAAGCGGTCGAGGAACTCGCGCCGGTTCGCCGCGAGCCGCTCAAGCGCCCCCTCCTGCCCGATGATTACGCCGCGCCTCACGTCCTGCATGTCCTCCAGAAATTCGCGGAAGGTCGGCAGCCGCCCGAACGCTTCGAGGTAGACGCGGATGACGAAGTAGCCCGTCTCCTGAAACTCGATGGACAGGAAGAAGGCCGTCGAGATTTGCGCCCTCGCGCCGAGGATGCAGGCCGCGCGGTTGTCGGCCGGCGTCGTCGGGCAGGTCGAAATCAGACGGTTCAGCTCGTTCGTCCAGAACTGCAAGCCGCCCGAGTCCGGCTCGCGCGAGAGGAAGTCGAGGTACTGCTGGCGGACGAAGAACTCGTCGTCGTCAATCGGGTTGGGCGACGGGTTGAAGACCGCCAGCCCGCGCAACTGCGCGCCGCCGCCGACGCCGCCGAAGAGCGTGGCCGCGCCCGTCGTCAGGTTAATCGTGTAGAGCTGCGACGCCCCGCCGACGTTCAGGGCCGCGAAGGCCGTGTTGCCGTTCGGCGCGATGTCGAAGCCGACCGCGTCGGACGCGTCCACGCCGAGCGCGCCGACGGTGTTGAGCGTCCCGTTGTTCGGCGGGTTCTGGACGACGAGCACGTCGCGCGCCGAGTCGATGCCGTAGAGCGTGGTGGTCGTCGCCCCCGCGACGCTGTTGGTATAAGCCGAGCCCACGACGTTCGGGTTCTGACCCGCGTTCGCGTCGCCGGCCGCGTAGGCGAGCCCGCCGTCCGCGGTGGCCGCGCCGGTGTCCACGTTGATGCGCAAGTTCTGGTCTGCGTCGGAGACGACGCGCAGGCGGTCGACCGTCGGGTTGAAGTCAACGCCGAAGGAGGTGCCGCTCAGGGCCGTCGAGACGGTCGAGATGAGCGCCGCGCGCCCGCTCGTCGGGTTGACGACGTAGAGGCGGCCGGCGCTGCCCAGGGCGTAGAGCTGTCGAGTGGCCGGACGCGCGTCGATGCCGACGACGGTCTCGCCGCCCTGCAAGCCCGTGACGGTCACGGTGCGCTCAATCGTCCCCGGCGAGGTGCTGCCGAAGCGGACGAGCGTGTTCGCGCCCGTCACGCCGTAGAGCGTCGCCGCCGAGGCCGGCGTGGCGCTGTCGTTGTCGATGACCGTGACGGTGGCCGAGAAGCTCGCGCCGAGCGTGGCGCCGGTCGCGTTGCCGAGCGTGACCGTGAACGTCTCGTCGGCCTCGACGAAGGCGTCGTCGATGAGCGGCACGTCCACCGTCTTCGAAGTCTCGCCCGCGGCGAACTCGACGGTGACGACGATGGGCGTGAAGTCGGAACGCTCGGAGGCCGTGCCGGAGACGGTGGCGAAATCGACCTGCGCCGCGGCGCCGGTGTTGCCCGCGCGCGTGACGGTCACGGTCACGCGCCCCGCGCCCTCGTCCGCGGTGTAGCTCGTCGGCGAGAACTGGAAGGTCGCGTTCGGCGCGGCGGCCGTCAAAGGCTGCACGTCGGGGTCGAACTCGCTCCCCTCGGTCTCGGTCAGGCGTTGGAGCCCGCTCCCGTCCGAGTTCATCAGATAGAGTTCGAGGTTGCCGTCGCGGTTGCTGACGAAGTAGACGCGGCTGCCGTCGAAGCTGCGCGCGGGGCGGCCGTCGAAGGACGCGCTGGTGGTCAGGCGCGTCTGCCCCAACCCCACTACGTCCATCGAGTAGATTTCGTCGTCGCCGTCGCGCGTGGACTGGAAGGTGATGCGCCCCGAAGACCAGTCGGGGTTGAGGTCGTCGGCGGCGTTGTTCGAGAGGTTCGTCTGCCCGGAGCCGTCGGCGTTCATCAAGTAAATCTCGTCGTCGCCGTCGCGGTCGGAGGTGAAGGCGAGCTTCGAACCGTCGGGCGACCAGGCGGGGCGGAAGTCCGCGCCCGCCGCGTCCGTCAGCCGGACGACGTTCGTCCCGTCCGCGTGCATCACGTAGACGTTCTGGTTCCCGTCGCGCTCCGACGTGAAGGCGATCTTCGAGCCGTCCGGCGAGAAGGCCGGGTCGAGGTCGGCCGCCGCGTTCGTCGTCAGGCGCGTCTCCAGGCCCCCGGCGGAGCCGACGAGGTAAATCTCCTGGTTGCCGTCGCGGTCTGAGACGAAGGCGAGGCGGTTGCCGTCGCCCGACCAGGAGGGGTCTGTGTCCTCGGCCGGGTCGTCGGTGACTTTCGTGATCGCGCCGCCCTCGGGGTTGGCGACGTAAATCTCGAAGTTGTCTTCGAGGTCGGCGGCGTACGCGACGCGCCCGCGCGGCGTCTGCGTGTGGTCTTCGTCGGCGCGCGCCGGCTTCTGCTGCCGAGGGCGCACGCGCGCCGCGGCCGTGTTGACGAAGGCCGGCGACGCCGCCTGCGCGACGAGGCAGACTAACGCCAGCCACACCGCCGCGCGGCGCGTCAGGTTCTCTCTCTTGTTCATGGCTTCCCCGCTTTTCCTTTTCGGACGTTCCCGCTGTTTGAAAAAAATCTTCGCGCGCCTAAATCCGGCCCGCGAAGACGCCCGTAAATTGAGAAGCCAAACCCTGACTGAAGCTGAAGTGCCCAAGTTACGGACGCGGAGGAGCCCGCGGATTGTCGCGCCGGAAAATATTTTCCGAGGCGCGGCGGGCGCGAGAGGCCGGACGTGCCGCGTCTTCACTCGTCATGCCGCAAGAATCGGCCCGGCCCGAGCCGGGAGAGTACAAGGGAGAAGAAGAGATGAGGAAAATTTTGCACGCGGCCGCGCTCGGCTTCGTCACCTCCGCGCTGCTGCTCGGCGCCGCGGGCGGGCCTTCCAGAGCTTCGAGCCACCGCGAGGCGCCGCTCATCGCCGCCGACCCGCTGGCCGACAACACGGACGTCTACGCCTTCCGCAGCACGGAGTCGGGCCGCTCGGGCTTCGTCACGCTCATAGCCAACTACATCCCCTTCGAGGAGCCTTCGGGCGGCCCACACTTCTACAAGTTCGACGACAACGTCCTCTACGAGATCAAGGTCGACAACACCGGCGACGGCGTCGAGGACGTCGCCTACCAGTTCCGCTTCGCGACGCAGTTCAAGAACCCGGGCACCGTCCTCGGGATGGCCGCGCCCAACCAGGCGCTCGCCGGGCAGGGCGGCATCGAGCCCCTGATTACGTCGCTCGAAGACCCCGACTACAACGAGCCGCAGACGTACACGGTGACGCGCGTCAGCCGCGCGGGGCGCACCTCGACCGTCATCGCGTCGGGGTTGATTACGCCGCCGAACAACATCGGCGAGCGCTCGACGCCGAACTACGAGGCGCTGGCGCAGGCGGCCGTCTACGGCCTGCCGAACGGCGGGCGCGTCTTCGCCGGGCAGCGCGACGAGGGCTTCTACATCGACGTGGGCGGCGTCTTCGACACGCTCAACCTCTCCTCGGTCGCGGCCACGGGCGGCTTCGACTCGACCGCGGGCTTCAACGTCAACACCATCGCCGTCGAGGTTCCCGTCCAGGACTTGACGCGCACGGGCGCCGTGCCGTCGGGAACGACCGCGGCGGACGCGGTCGTCGGCGTGTGGGCGACGGCGAGCCGCCGGACGACGACGGTGCTGAGGCCCAACGGCCGCACGTTCGCGACCGGCCCGTTCCGGCAGGTCTCGCGCTTGGGGAGCCCGCTCGTCAACGAGGTCGTCATCCCGCTCGGGCTCAAGGACACGTTCAACTCCTCGACGCCCGCGAACGACGCGCAGTTCGCGCAGTACGTCGTCGACCCGCAGTTGGCCCAACTGCTCAAGGCCGTCTTCGGCATCAACGTCCCGGCCGCGCCGCGCAACGACCTCGTCTCCATCTTCGCCACGGGCATCCCGGTCAACGGCGTGACGGGGCCGGACTACACGACGTTCCTCTCGGACGGCAAGCCGCACGAGATGCTGCGCCTCAACGTCGCCATCGCGCCCGCGGCCAGCCCGAACAAGCTTGGCCTGCTCGGCGGCGACGTGGCCGGCTTCCCGAACGGGAGGCGCCCGGGCGACGACGTGACCGACATCGCCCTGCGCGCCGTCGCGGGCGGCACGCCGTTCACGCCCGACACCAACGTCGCGCCGAACAACGCGCTCGGCGACGGCGTCGACCGCAACGACGTGCCGTACCTCGCGGCCTTCCCCTACCTCGGCACGCCGCACTCCGGCAACCGCAAGGGGGCCAAGCCGCACGAGCACCACGCGCCGAACCCGTAAGCGGCAGGAATGAATTAACAGGGATGGACAGGGGAGGGTTCTGGGTGTTGGGGGTTGGGAGAAAGCCGCTTCTTAACCCAACACCCGGAACCAAAAACCTAAAACACTCTAAAGGCTAAAGCGATGAAGACTCTACGTGTGACGGCCGCCTTCATGTTCGGCGCGGCGCTCTGCGCCGCCGCGTTCTTCGGCGCGCGCCCGGGCGTGCTCTCTTCCGTCGGGGGCGAGGCGGGCGGGGCGAACGTGAAGGCCGCGGACACAGGCCCGGCGACGCCGGCCGACCTGCGCATACGCGCGGGCGAGGGGAAGGTGAAGCAGAGCCCGCAGAAGCCGGGCGGCTACAACCTGCTCGCCGCCGCCTACATGCAGAAGGAGCGCGAGACCGGCGACTTCGCCTACAACGCGCGCGCGCAGGCGGCGCTGGCCGACTCGCTGCGGGTCGCGCCCGACAACTACGACGCGGTCAAGCTGCGCGCCAAAATCCTGCTCAGCCACCACCGCTTCGCCGACGCGCTCGCGGAGGCGCGCCGCGCCGAAAGTCTGCGCCCCGACGACCACGACGTGTACGGCGCACTGACGGACGCGTGCGTCGAGCTGGGCGACTACGACTGCGCCGTCGCGGCGGCGCAGAAGATGGTTGACCTGCGGCCGGACGCCTCGTCCTACGCGCGCGTCGCGTACCTGCGCGCGCTGCACGGCGACAACGAGGGCGCGGCCGAAGCGATGCGCGTCGCCGTCAAGGCCGCCGACCCGCGCGACCCCGAGTCGGTCGCGTGGTATCGCGTCCACCTCGGCGAAGAGCTTGCGCACACGGGGCGGCGCGCCGAGGCCGAAGCGGAGTACGACCGCGCGCTCGCCGTCTTCCCCGACTATCACATCGCGCTCGCCGCGAAGGGGCGCGCGCGCGCCGAGTCGGGAGATTTTGCAGAGGCCGCACGTCTCTTCGAGCGCGCGCAGTCGAAGGCGGCGCTGCCGGACGTGGCGGCCGCGCTCGGCGACGTTTACGCGAGGCTGGGGAGGGAAGAGGACGCGCGCCTTCAGTACGCGGAGGTCGAGAAGCTTTCGCTCGCGGCCGGGGGCGGGCATCACACCTTCGCGCGGCACCTCGCGCTCTTCTGGGCCGACCGGGGCACGAACCTGGAAGCGGCCCTGAAGCTCGCGCAGCACGAGCGCTCGGAGCGCGCCGACGTTTTCACGGAGGACGCGCTGGCGTGGTGCCTGTTTAAGAAGGGGATGCTGGAGGACGCGCGCGCGTCCGTCGAGCGCGCGCTGCGTCTCGGCACGCGCGACGCGCGGATGCTCTACCACGCCGGGATGATCTACGACGCGCTCGGCGACAGGAAGAAGGGCCGGCGCTACCTCTCGGAAGCGCTGGCCCTCAACCCCTCGTTCGACCTCGTGCAGGCCGAGTCGGCGCGGCGCGCCCTCGACGGGCCGCGCGGGTAGCGGCCTTCGAGTCTCCTCTTAACCGGCCGGCGGCTCTATCTTCTCGACGCCCATGAACGGCCGGAGCGCTTCGGGGACGAGGACGGAGCCGTCCGGCTGCTGGTAGTTCTCAAGGACGGCGAGCCACGTGCGGCCGACGGCGAGGCCCGACCCGTTGAGCGTGTGGACGTACTCGGGCTTCGCGCCGCCCGCGCGCCGGAAGCGTATCTGCGCGCGCCGCGCCTGGTACGCCTCGAAGTTCGAGCACGAGGAGATTTCGCGGAAGGCGTTCTGCGAGGGCAGCCACACTTCGAGGTCGTACGTCTTCGCCGACGCGCCGCTCATGTCGCCCGTCGAGAGCGCGACGACGCGGTAGTGCAGCCCGAGCTTTTGCAGAATCGTCTCCGCGTCGCGCGTCAGACCTTCCAGCTCTTCGTAGGAGTTTTCCGGCAGCGCGAGCTTCACCAGCTCCACCTTGTCGAACTGGTGCTGGCGGATGACGCCGCGCGTGTCGCGGCCGTAGGAGCCGGCCTCGGAGCGGAAGCAGGGCGTGTAGGAGACGAACTTCGCGGGCAACTCCGACGCGTCGAGAATCTCCTCGCGGCGGATGTTCGTCACCGGCACCTCGGCCGTCGGGATGAGGTAGAGCCCGCGCTCGTCCGTCAGCTTGAACAACTCGTGCTCGAACTTCGGCAACTGGCCCGTGCCGAAGAGCGCGTCGCGGTTGACGATGAAGGGCGGCAGCGTCTCCTCGTACCCGTGCTCGCGCGTGTGTACGTCGAGCATGAAGTTGATGAGCGCGCGCTCCAGACGCGCGCCCGCGCCTTTCAGGATGGCGAAGCGCGCGGTCGCGATCTTCGCCGCGCGTTCGAGGTCGAGGATGTTGAGCCGCGTGCCGATGTCCACGTGATCCTGCGGCTCGAAGTCGAACCGCGGCGCCTCGCCCCACTGCCTGACTTCCTGATTGGCGGACTCGTCACGCCCGACCGGCACCGACTCGTGCGGCACGTTCGGGACGGCGGCGAGCAACTCCTGCATCCGACGCTCCGCGTCTTCGCGCGCGCGTTCGAGTTCGGCCATGCGCTCCTTGAGTTCCGCGACCTCTTTGCGCCTCGACTCGGCCTCGTCCTTCTTGCCGTCCTTCATCAGCGCGCCGATCTCGCGGCTCGAAGCGTTGCGGCGCGCGTTCAGTGCGTCGGACTCGGCGATGGCGCGGCGGCGCTCGGCGTCGAGCGCGGCGAAGTCGTCGAGCGCCGCGGCGGGGAAGCCGCGCGCGTCGAGCGCCGCGCGCACGCGCTCAAGGTTGCCGCGGACATAGTTCAGATCGAGCATCTTTCGGTCACCCTTCGGCCTGTGTCCGGTGCTGCGAGAAGATTCGGTCGGCCTCCTCCAAAGTCTCCTTCGACCCGACATCGTACCAGATGCCCGGCACGCGCCACGTGTAGAAGGGCGTGCGCTCGTACATCCACTGCACGAGCCGGCCGGGCTGGTCGGGGTTGTTGCCCTCCTCCACGTACCGGCGGACGAGCGGCAGCGCCGACTTCGGGTAGTAGTAGAGCGCGATTCCCGTCAGGGTGCTCTTCGGGCTCGCCGGCTTCTCCTCGAAGAAGGTGATGCGGCCGTCGTCGTCCACGTCGATGGAGTTGTACTTCTTGATGGCTTCGAGGTCGCCCACGTCGTAGACGGCGAGCACCGGCGCCCCCTTCGCGCGGCAGTACTCGCCGAACTCGCCTAAGCGCTCGCTGAAGAGGTTATCGCCCGCGACGACGACGATGTCGTCGTCAATCCCTTCCTGCGTCAACACCAGGTTCAGGTCGCCGATGGCGCCGAGCTTGTTCGAGTCGTCGGTCGAGTGGTCGTTGACGACGGTGATCTCCGGCCCCCCGCGCTGCGTGCGGCGCCCTTCCGCCCAGCGCCCGAAGTGTCCGGCGAACTTGCCGTTCGTGACGACGTAGACGCGGTCGATCTCCTCGACGGGCGCGAGGTTGTCGAGCACGTGTTCGAGCATCGGCTTGCCGGCCACATCGAGCAAAGGCTTCGGCTGGTTCAGCGTCAGCGGGTAAAGCCGCGTGGCATACCCCGCGGCGAGTACGATTAACTTCATTGCCCCTCCCCCTCCGGTGCGTGTTGTGCGGCGCGCTTCGGACTAATCTTTACAATAAAACGCGCCGCCCCGCCAAACGGCTGCGGCCGCCGCCTGTGTTAATATGCCCGCTCGCACGAACACACATCTACGGAGGAAGAAAAGTTTGAGTGCCGAAGTGAAACCCTTTGCGGGGCGCGCCGCCATCGTCACCGGCGCGACGCGCGGCATCGGCCGCGCCATCGCCCTGGAGCTGGCAAGGCGCGGCGCCGACGTGGCCTTCAACTACGCGCAGAGCGCCGAGGCGGCCGAAGGCTTGAAGGCCGAGATCGAGGGCTTAGGCGTGGGCGCGCTCGCCGCGCGGTGCGACGTGGCGAGCACGGAGGCCGCGGCCGAGATGGTCAAGCAGGTGAAGGCCGAACTCGGGCGCGTAGACCTGCTCGTCAACAACGCCGGCATCACGCGCGACAACCTCATCCTGCGCATGAAGGAGGAGGACTGGGACTCCGTCATCGACACGAACCTCAAGGGCGCCTGGAACTTCTCGCGCGCCGCGCTCCGCCACATGCTCAAGAACGAAGGGGGCGGCTCCGTCCTCAACATCTCCTCCATCAGCGGCGTCGTCGGCATGGGCGGACAGTCGAACTACTCGGCCTCGAAAGCGGGCATGATCGGCCTGACCAAGGCGCTCGCGAAAGAGGTCGCCAGCCGCAACGTCTCGGTCAACGCGCTCGCCCTCGGCCTCGTCGCCACGGACATGTCGCAGGCCCTTAACGAGGAGTACCAGCAGAAGCTGCGCGAGCAGATTCCGATGGGCCGCTACGCACAACCCGACGAGGTCGCGCGCATCGCCTGCTTCCTCCTCTCCGAAGACGCGCGCTACATCACAGGCCAGGTCATACAGGCCGACGGCGGCCTCGCGATGTGAGGAACAATATGGGCATCAGTGAGCTTGTTTTAATTGCGCTCATCGGCCTCGCCCTCTTCGGGGGCACCATCAACATCGATTTCAAAGGGGTGCTCCGCCGCGCCGGGGGGCGTGACCTTCAAGATGCCTCGCAGGCGCCCGAGCAGAAGGGGGCGCGCAGTATCGTCAAAAAGCGTAAAAAGTAAGCCGGTGCTGACGGCTAAAAAGAAGGCGCCCCGTCGGTCTAGGGTAAACCGACGGGGCGTGTTTTTCGGGCAGGCTCGGAGATTCAGGGTGGCGTTGGCTTTTGCTGGAGATCGTCACCTACGGGCGATCCGGCTGTTTTGGCGGTCGTGTTGGACGGGCGAAATATATAGCTCGGAAACTGCTCAACCTTACCGGAGCAAAATTAATAAGCGCTCCTGCCTGTAAGGCCGAATGAACCAACCCGGCCGCTCGTGTCAAACATCTCGAAGCACCGCTTTAATTAAACTCAATTACTGCTTCGTGACTTGGTGAGGAATTATACGTATTTTTCGTTAACTGTCAAGAAGAAAATGCAACGTTCTCAACAAATTTGTGACAAGCGCGGAAGATTGTCGTAAACCTTTGAGCCTCAAAGGTTAAAGTAATTTGTGAAAACTGGTGCACTAAGCTTTGTAAACCTTTTCGGTTGGCGGCGGGGAAGAAATATTCGCTCCGGCGACATTCCCCGACGAAATTTGTGTCGGCCGCGTGTAGAGGTCGGGCTCGCCTTTGGGTCGCGTCTTCCAGCGTTTGTGGATCCAGAGCCACTGGTCCGGGAACATGCGGACGTGGCGCTCGATGGCGGCGGTGAAGTTGGCCGTGTTGATCTCCACGTCGCGTCGGTCGTCGCCCGTGCGGACGAGTTCGATGACGGGGCCGCCCCGGAAGACGAACTTGCCGCGCCGCTCGTCCCAGGGCGCGCAGACGGGGATGACCGTGGCGTCCGTGCGGAGCGCGAGCGTGGCGACGCCCGCGGTCGTGCAGGCGAGGTGGCCGAAGAAGGGGACGAAGACGCCCTCGCGCTCCTGCGTGTTGAGGTCGGCCAGGACGCCGAGCGTGCCGCCCTGCTTGAGGAGGCGGAGCGCGGTGCGGGCGGCGGCCCCCTTGTCGATGGGGCGGTTGCCGAAGCGCGTGCGTAAGGATTCGACCAGCGCGTCGATGCGCGGGTTGTCCAGGGGGCGGACGAGGAAGCTCAGAGGCTCGTAGAGCGCGGAGTGTGCGAAGCAGAGCATCTCCCACGCGCCGAGGTGCGAGGTGAGGAAGATGACGCCGCGCCCGCGCTCGCGCGCGACGTCGAGGAGCTTCACGTCCTCGCCGTCGTACTCGGCGACGGCGCGCAGGCGCTCGGGCGTGGCGCGCGGGAACTGGCTGACCTCGCCGAGCTGCCGGCCGAGGCTCTCGAAAGAGCCGCGCAGGATTCTCCCGCGCTCCGCCTCATTCATCTCGGGGAAGGCGAGTTCGAGGTTGCGCAGCCCCGTGCGCCGCAGGCCCCCGGCGAACCTGTGCGCCGCGCGGCCCAGGGCGCGCCCGACCCGGACGGCCGCCGGCCGCGGCAGCGCGCCGAGCCCCGACAGCAGCGCGCGCGCGGCAGCGTACTCCAGAAATTCCTGCGTCTTCCCTTTTTTACCCATGACCGTTCCGACGAAGCTCGACAGTGTACACGCCCGCCCGACGCGCGGGCAAACGGCTGGTCTCCGCCGCGCGCCGCATGCTATAAGCAGATGTCAGATGTCAGATGCTAGATGCTGGTTAAAAGCATTTACCAGCATCTAGCATCCGGCATCTGACATCTGCTCTATGCCTTCGGGGAAGACGCACGACATGGTGACGCTGGTGTTGGCCCCGCCGACTTTCGCGGCGGCGTGGGGGCTGACGGGGAGCGTGTGGCTGAGCGCGGCGGCGACGGCCGCGATGCTGTTCGGGGGGCTGATGTTCGGGCCGGACCTCGACATACAGTCGCGGCAGTACACGCGCTGGGGGCCTTTGCGGTTCTTGTGGTTCCCGTACAAGGTGGTCTTCCGGCACCGCTCGCGCTGGTCACACGGCATCGTGTTCGGGACGCTGATCCGGGTCGTCTACTTCGCGGTTGTGTTGACGCTCGTGGCGTGGGCGTGCGTCTACGCGCGTGCGGTCTTCCTGTCGGGGGGCGCGGCGCCGGGGTGGCGCGAGGTGGAGCAGGCGTGGCGGTTCGTCGGGGCGTCGGCCGGCGCTTACGGCGTCGGCCCGCGCGCGCTCGCCGCAGTGCTCGCCGGCCTCTGGTGGGGTGCCGCCAGCCACACCCTCACCGACGTGGCCTGGTCGGTAGTGCGCAAAGGCTCGGAGATTTTTTAGGGGTGATGAGTGGCGGGTGATAAGTGATGAGAGGAAGGTAAGGCCCGCCTTCTTTCTTATCACTTATCACCCGCCGCTCATCACCCTTTTAGTGCCCGCGGACGGTGGCGAGGCGGAGTGCCTGACGGCG
>DASVQJ010000027.1:0-53669 GCA_036389235.1 Pyrinomonadaceae bacterium
CGATAACCTCTTCAAGTAGTCAGTAGGGAAGAAAGCGGCCAGCCTGTTCTTCTACTGACTACTGTCTACTCATAACGTAGCGCCACCATCGGATCGACTTTCGTCGCGCGGCGCGCAGGGATGTAGCAGGCGACGAGGGCGACGAAGGCCAAGAGCACGGCGACGCCTGCGAACGTTACGGGGTCGGTCGCGCTGACGCCAAAGAGCAGCCCTCGCATCACGCGCGTCAGGGCGAAGGCCGCCAGGAGCCCGACTCCGAGCCCGACCAGAGTAAAGATCATTCCCTGGCGCAAGACCATCCGGAGCACATCGCCTGTTTGCGCGCCCAGGGCCATGCGGATACCTATCTCATGCGTGCGCTGCGTGACCGTGTAGCTCATCACGCCGTAGATGCCGACGGCCGCGAGCGCCGCGGCCAGCGCCGCGAAGCCCGCCAGCAGCGTCGTCGTGAAGCGCTGCGGCGTGACCCACCCGGCGACCGACTCCTCCAGCGGCTTGAAGCTGTGAATCGGCTGGTCTTTGTCTACCGCGGCCAGCTCGCGGCGGACGGCCGGGGCCAGCGCCGTCGGGTCGCCCGACTGCGCGCGCACGACGAGCGTCATCGACCCCCAGTTCTCCTGCCGGTACGGCAGGTAGGCGCGCGGGAAGGGCTCTTCGCCGAGGTTGTATCTGCGTGTGGCGCCGACGACGCCGACGATCTCGCGCGAGGTGTCGCCGACTTTCAAATGCTTGCCGACCGGGTCTTCGCCCGCGAACTGTTTGCGCGCCAAGGTCTCGTCGATGATGACGACCGCGGGCGCCTGCTTCACGTCGCGGTCGTCGAAGAAGCGCCCCCGCCGCAGCGGGATGCCCATCGCGCGGAAGTAGTCGCCGCTCACCTGGTTCGTCGAAGCCTGCGGCCTCCGCTCCGGGGGCACCGGCGCGTGCTCGTCCACCGAGACGGGCATCGTCGCGTCGAGGCTGTTGATGATGCCGACGTGGCGGACGCCGGGGACGGCGGCGACGCGTTCGAGCAACTGACCGTAGAAGCCGACGACCTGCGGGAACTCCTTGTAACGGTCGCCCGAAGGGTCGACCTGCGCCGTGAGCACGCCCGCCGGGTCGAAGCCCGGGTCGGTCTGGTTCAGACGCCAGAAGCTCTTGACCATCAGCCCCGCGCCGGCCAGCAGCACCATCGCCAGCGCCGTCTCGGCCACCACCAGCCACGAGCGCAGGCGCGCGCGACGCGCCCCCTGCGCGCCGCCGCGCCCGCCCTCCTTCAGAGACTCGTTGAGGTTGACCCGCGACGCCTGCCACGCGGGCGCGAGCCCGAAGACGACCGTCGTCAGCAACGAGAGCCCGAGCGTGAAGGCGAGCGCCGTCGAGTCGAGCCTCAGCCCCGCGACGTGCGCGTTGGCCGCGGCGAGCGATTCCGGCAGGCCGGCGAGCAGAAGGTGTGTGCACCAGCTCGCCAGCAGCAGCCCGCACGCGCCGCCCGCCAGGGCGAGCATCGCGCTCTCCACCAACAACTGGCGCGCGAGGCGCAGGCGCCCGGCGCCGAGCGCGGCGCGCACCGCCAGCTCCCTGCGCCTGGCACCCGCGCGCGCCAGCAGAAGGTTGGCGACGTTGGCGCACGCGATGAGCAGCACGAAGCCGACCGCGGCGAAGAGCGTCAGGAGCATCGTGCGCACGTCCTGCGTGATGAGCGACTGGAGCGGCTTGAGCGTGGCGCGCAGGTCTGCCGCGGGGTCGCCGACGCGCGCCCGCGTCAGGTTCTCGACCTCGGCGCGCGCCTGCTCGATTGAGACGCCGGCCCCGCGCCGCCCGACCCCGATCAGGTAGTTGCTCTGGCCGTCCTGCTCCTCCGCGGGCGTGAAGGCGAGCGTCGTCCACACGTCCGTCTTGGTCAGGAAGCGGAAGTCTGGCGGCATGACGCCGACGACCGTGTGGGGCTCGCCGTTGAGCGTGACGTTGCGGCCGACCAGGTCGGGCGCGCCGCCGAAGCGCCGACGCCAGAGTTCGTTGCTGATGACGACGACGCGGTTGTTGCCCGGCCGGTCTTCCTCGTCGAGGAAGGTGCGCCCCTGCGCCGCCTCCACGCCCAGCACGCGGAAGAGGTCGGCCGAGACCTGGAAGCCTTGCAGGCGCTCCGGCTCGCCCGCGCCCGTCAGGTTGGCGGGCCAGCCCTTGTTGCTCAGCGCCGCGAACCCCTCGAAGACGTGGTTCTGTCTCTTCAGGCTCAGGTAGCCGGCGGGCGGCAGCGGCCACTCGAACTCCGCGCGCGAGTTCGTGAGGTAGAGCGCCGTCAACCGGCCCGCGTCGCGGTAGGGCAGCGGCCGCAGGAGCACCGCGTTGACGACCGAGAAGATGGCCGTGTTCGCCCCGATGCCGAGCGCGAGCGTCAAGACCGCGACCAGCGTAAAGCCCGGGCTCTTCGACAGCACGCGCAGCCCGTAACGGATGTCCTGAATAAGATTCTTCATCGCTTTCTCCCTGGAGGGTGATGAGAAGCTGCCCGCAAGGTCTTAAGCTCCGTAGGAGCGGGATGTTTATAGCTCCCAAGCTTCTTCTATGCGCCAGGCTCCGTAGGAGCGACATGTGACATGCCGCCCCTGACGGGGCTCCGGCTCAATTAACACGCCCCGGCTATAAACATGCCGTCCCGACGGGACTTCGAACTGCCTCTTCTCAATCACACTCATCACTCATCACTCGTACCTGAGGGCGATCATCGGGTCTACCTTCGTCGCGCGGCGCGCGGGGACGAGGCAGGCGAGCAGAGCCACGGCCGCGAGCAGCAGCGCGACGAGGATGTAGGTCGCGGGGTCGCCGGGGCTGATGCCGTAGAGCAGGCTTGAGAGCAGGCGCGCGAGCGCGAAGGCGCCGACCAGGCCCGCGACGAGCCCGACGAGCGTGAGCGCCATCCCCTGCCCGAGCACGATGCGCAGGACGTCCCGCGCCTGCGCGCCGAGCGCGACGCGGATGCCGATCTCGTGCGTGCGCCGCGCCACCGTGTAGGCCACCACGCCGTAGAGCCCGACGGCCGCCAGCGCCAGCGCCAAAAGCCCGAAGGCCGTCGCCAGCGACGCCCCCATGCTCTGCGCCCAGAAGGCCCACGTCAGGTGCTGCTCTATCGTGCGCACGTTGTAGAGCGGCATGCGCGCGTCGATCTCCTTGACGGCCTGCCTGACGCCCGCGACGACGCCCTCGCCGCCGCCCGGCGCGCGCACCACCAGCGTCAGCCCGCCTCGGTAGGTCTGATCCACGGAGACGAACATCAGCGGGCGGGGCTTCTCGCCGAGCGTGCGCACCTTCGAGTCGCGCGTGACGCCGACGACTTCGAACGCCTCCGCCTGTTCGCCGCGCCCGAGCGCCATGCGGCGGCCGACGAAAGACTGCTCGCCGGGCCACAGGCGGCGCGCGAGCGTCTCGTTGATGACGAGCGCCTCGGGCTTCAGGCCCTCCCGGTCGCGTTCGTCGAAGTCGCGCCCCTCGACGAGCTGGATGCCCATCGACTTGAAGTAGCCCTGGCTGACGATCTCGACGTGCGAGCCCGACCCCTCGCCCGGCGCGGGCGCCGGCTGCTCGGCCGGGTAGACCGGCCCCCAGTCGCTCGAACTGTCGCCGAGCGGCAGCCAGTCCACGAACCCCGCGGCCTCCACGCCGGGCGTCGAGCGCACGCGCTCGGCCAGGCGGCGGTAGAAGTCGCGCCCCTGCTCCTTCTCGTAGCCGAAGAGTCCGGGGTTGACCGAGACGAGGAAGGCGTCGCGCGTCGCGAAGCCCGGGTCGATGGACTTCGCGTGGCGGAAGCTCTGCACGAAGAGCGCCGCGCACACGAGCACGACCAGCGAGATCGCCACCTGCGCGACGACGAGCCCGTTGCGCAGGGAGAGGCGGCGTGCGCGCCCCGCGCGCTGCGACTCGCCCTTGAGCACGGGCACGAGGTCGGGCTTCGTCGCCTGGAACGCGGGCGCGAGCCCGAAGACGACGCCGGTCAGCAGCGAGACGGCGAGCGTGAAGAGGAGCGCCCGCCGGTCGGGCGACACGTCCACGGTGATGGGGTACTGAATCTTCGGGAAGAAGGTCGCCAGCGCGTCCGTCATCCAGAAGGAGAGGACGAGGCCCACGGCGCCGCCCGCGAGCGCGAGCATGACGCTCTCCGTCAGGAGTTGCCGCAGCACGCGCCAGCGCCCCGCGCCGAGCGCGAGCCGGATGCCGATCTCGCGGCCCCGGACGACCGCGCGCGCCAGCATCATGTTCGCGACGTTGGCGCACGCCACCAAAAGCACGAGCCCCGCCATCGCGAGCGCGAGCCCGCTGCTCAGGGTCACGACGCCGGCCATGTCGCTCCAGCGCCCGATGCGCTCTTCGACGACGAGCACGCGCACGTTCTTGTTGCGCGCCTCGGGGTACTCGGCTTCGAGGCGCGCGGCCACGGCCGTCAGCGCGGCCGACGCCTGCGCCTCGGTCACGCCGGGCTTGAGGCGGCCGAACACTTCGAGCCAGTGGCTGCCGCGCGCCGTCATCCAGTTGTTCGTGCCGCCGCCGAGCTGCTGCTTCATCATGAGCGGCGCCCAGAACTTCATCCCGAGCGCCCACTCCGCGCCGTGGAACTCGGGCGCCGCGACGCCGACGACCGTCAGGGCGCGGCCGTTGAGCTGCACCTGCCGGCCGACGATGCCGCGGTCGGAGTTGAAGCGCTCGCGCCACAGCGCGTCGCTCAGGACGACGACCGGGTGCGTGCCCGGCGTCCTGTCCTCCTCGGGCAGGAAGCCGCGGCCCAACTGCATGCGCACCCCGAGCACGTCGAAGAAGTTGCCCGTGACGAACTGCCCCCAGACCACGTCGGTCTGGTCGCGCTCGCCGACGGCGGCCTGCGTCATCGTGTGCGCGAGCACGCCCTCGAACACGTCGGTGCGCGCGGCGTAGTCGAGCAGGTCGGGGTAGGAGAAGCTGCCGTAGCCGCCGCGGCCGTCGGCCGAGGTCTCGAAGATCGAGACCAGCCGGCCGGGGTCGGCCGCGCCGTCGAGCGGCCGCAGCACGAACGCGCTCACGCCGCTGAAGATGGCCGCGTTGACGCCGATGCCTAAGCCCAGCGTCAGCACCGCCACCGCCGTGAACCCCTTGCTCTTCCACAGCACGCGCAGCCCGTAGCGCATGTCCTGAAGCAGTGTTCTCATCGCTCACTCCGTTCGCGAGTGACGAGTGACGAGTGATGAGAAAACAGAGAGCCCTGCTTCTTTCTTATCACCTATCACTCGTCACCCGTCACTCGTATCTGAGAGCCACCAGCGGGTCGACGCGCGTGGCGCGGCGCGCGGGGAGGTAGCAGGCGAGGAGTGCCACGAGCGCGAGCAGCAGCGCGACCCCGGCGTAAGTCAGAGGGTCGGTGGCCGAGACGCCGTAGAGCAGCCCCGCCATCAGCCGCGTCGCGGCGTAGGCGCCCGCGAGCCCGAGCCCGAGCCCCACGACGACGAGACGCATCCCCTGCCCCAGCACGAGCCGCAGCACGTCGCGGCCCTGCGCGCCGAGCGCGACGCGGACGCCGATCTCGTGCGTCCGCTGCGCCACCGTGTAAGAGATGACGCCGTAGAGCCCGAGCGCCGTCAGCAGCACCGCCAGCGCCGCGAAGCAGGCCATCAGGGTCAGCACGAAGCGGCGCCCCGCCACGTTCTGCTCCAGCACGCGTTCGAGCGTGCGCACGCGCCAGACCGGCTGCTCGGGGTCGACGCTCCACACGGTCTTCTTCACCGCCTCGGCCAGGCTCAGCGGCTCGACGCGCGAGCGGACGACGAGCGTGCCGAAGATGTGCGGGTTCTGCGCGTAGGCGGTGTAGATTTGCGGCCGCTGATGCTCGGCGATGTCGTACTGCTTCGCGTCGCCGACGACGCCGACGACCGACGCCGTCAGCTTCGCGTCGGGCAGCTCGATCTGCTTGCCGAGCGGGTCTTCGCCCGGCCAGAGCTTCTCGGCCAGCGTGCGGTTGACGAGGATGACGGGCGGCGAGTCGGGGCCGTCCGCGTGCGTGAAGTTGCGGCCGCGTATGAGCGGCAGGCCCACGGTCGAGAGGTAGTTCGGGTCGACGGCGTTCTCAAGCGTCTTCAACTCCTGACCCGGCGGGGGCGCCGGCCGGCCGGGCACGTTGTACGTCATCGTCGCGCCGTTGCCGCTGAAGGGCAGGCCGCGCACGACCGCGGCCGACTCGACTCCCGGGAGATGGCCGACGCGCTCGATCACCTCGCGGTGGAACGCCCACTGCTGCTCGCCCTTCGGGTAGCGGTTCTTCGGGATGCGGTACTCCATCGTGAGGAGGTTCTGCGGGTTGAAGCCGGGGCTCGTGCGCAGCAGCCGGTAGAAGCTGTTGAGCAGGAGGCCCGCGCCGACGAGCAGCACCAGCGAGAGCGCCACCTGCGAGACGACGAACGCGCCGCGCAGGCGCGCGCGCTCCCGGCCCTCGCCGCCGCCCCGGCCGCCCTCCTTGAGCGCGCGGGTCACGTCCGTCTTCGACAGTTGCAGCGCGGGCACGATGCCGAAGACGAAGCCCGTCAGCGCCGAGAGCCCGAGCGAGAAGGCGAGCACGCGCGCGTCGAGCCCGATCTTCTGCGCCGCGGGCAGGTCGCCCGGGTTGAGCGCGACCAGCGCGTCGACGCCCCACTGCGCGAGCAGAAGGCCCGCCGCCCCGCCCGCGAGCGCGAGCAGAAGCGTCTCCGTCAACAACTGCCTGAGCAGCCGCCAGCGGCTCGCGCCGAGCGCCGAGCGCAGCGCCACCTCCCTCTGCCTCCCGGCCCCGCGCGCGAGCAAAAGGTTCGCGATGTTGGCGCACGCGATGAGCAGGATGAGCCCGACCGCCGAGAGCAGCACGAGCAGCGCGGGGCGGATGTCCTCCACGAAATACTCCTGCAACCCGACGAGCGTGACGCCGCGCCCGCGGTTCTCTTCCGGGTACGCCTCTTCGAGACGCTTGGCGATGGCGCGCAGCTCGGCCTCGGCCGCCTCGCGCGTGACGCCCCCGCGCATCCGCCCGATGACCCAGGCGTTGTGCGCCGAGCGCACGGGCTTGTAGTTGGGCCACTTCTGCGCGGGCAGCAGCACGTCGGTCGTGGTGGCGGGGAGGCCGAAGCCCTCTGGCATCACGCCGACGACCGTGTAGGGCTCGCCGTTGAAGGTGAGCGACTTGCCGACTATCTCGGGGTCGGCGCCGAAGCGCCGCTGCCAGAGGTCGTGGTTGAGGACGGCGACCTGCCCCGCGCCCTGCGCGTCGTCCTCGGCGAGGAAGGCGCGGCCGCGCGCGGGCTCGACGCCGACGACCTTGAAGAAGCTCGAAGTGACGAAGGCGCCGACGACGCGCTCGGGCTCGGCCCCCGCGCCCGTCAGGTTCACGCTCTGCGGGACGAAGGTCGAGAACTCCTCGAACGAGCGGCTCCCCGCGCGGTAGTCTTCGAGGTTCGGCACGGAGACGAAGTCGCGCGGCACGCTCTGCGTCGTCTCGTAGACGAGGACGAGGCGCCCCGCGTCCCTGAACGGCAGCGGCCGCAGGAGCACCGCGTTGACGACCGAGAAGATGGCCGTGTTCGCCCCGATGCCTAACGCCAGCGTCAACACCGCCACCAACGCGAACCCCGGCCGCTTCGCCAGCGTCCGCACCCCGAAGCGCAAGTCCTGAAACAGTGTTCTCATCACTTCCCCTCCCCCGGGAGCGCGGGCATCCCTGCCCGCCTAAGCGTGCCCGGGCACGCTCCCCGTCAGTCGCTTCACCTCGACGTCGCGGTTTAAGTCTCTCCGTCTTCGCGCCTGCGGCGCTCACGGCCGGCAGGATGCCCGCGCTCCCGGCAGCGTCCGGCCTCACCTTACTCGTACCTGAGGGCGACCATCGGGTCTACCTTCGTCGCCCTGCGCGCGGGGAGAAGGCAGGCCAGCAGGGCGACGCAGGCCGTGAGCAGAGCGACGCCCGCGTAGGTCAAAGGGTCGGACGCCGAGACGCCGTAGAGGAGGCCCGACAGCCAGCGCGTCATGACGAGCGCGCCCGCCAGGCCCGGCAGGATGCCGAGCGCGGCCAGCTTCAGGCCGTGCCCCACGACCAGCAGGAGGATGTCGCGCGGCCGCGCGCCCAGCGCGACGCGCAGGCCCAGCTCGCGCGTGCGCTGCGCGACCGCGTAGGCCGTCACGCCGAAGACGCCGACGCCCGCGAGCAGCAGCGCCATCCCCGCCAGCCAGTTCAACAACACCGCCGTGAAGCGCGGGCGCGCGAGTCGCACCGCCACCTGCTCCTCCATCGTCACGACGCGGCTCACGGCCAGCTCCGGGTCGAGCGCCGCGACCTCGCGCCGCACGAGCGCCAGCGCGTCCGCCGTGGTCAGCGTCGAGCGCACGGCGAAGTGGTTGAGGTAGGCCGTGCCCTGCGCGTGCGGGACGTAGATGTCGAGCCGCGTGCCCTGCAACTCGCGGTAGCGCACATCGCCCGCGACGCCCACGATGACGCGCCAGGGCTCCTCGGCGTTATCGGGGGAGAGTTTGATCCGCTTGCCGACGGCGTCCGCGGCCGAGCCGAAGTAGCGCTCGGCCAGCGATTGGCTCACGACGACGACCGGCTCGACGCCCGCGCGGTCGCGCTCGTCGAACTCGCGCCCGGCCTTCAGGGGGACGGCGAAGGCGCGGAAGTAGTGCGGGTTGACGATCTCGAAGTTGGCGTCGGGGTTGCTGCGCGCCTCTTCGGCGGGCTGCCCCTCGGCGGCGAAGTCGTAGTCCCAGCCGACGGCGCCTTCGAGCGGGCGCGTCAGCACGCCGCTGGCCGCGACCACGCCCGGCCGCGCCTCCAGGCGCTCGATCAACTGGCGGTTGAACTCGCGCCGCGCCTCGGGCGTGCCGTACCTCGGCCCGCCCGGCAGGCGCAACTGCATCGTCAGCACGCCCCGCGGGTCGAAGCCGAGCGGGACGCCGCTCAGGTTGAGGAAGCTCCGCAGGATGAGCGTCGCGCCCGCGACGAGCACGAGCGTCAGCGCGACCTCGCCCACGACCAGGGCGCCGCGCAGCCTGTTGCCCGCGCGCGCGTTCGTGAGCTTGCCGCCGGCCTCGCTCAGCGTCTCGCTCAGGTTAAAGCGCGAGGCCGAGAGCGCGGGCAGCAGTCCGAAGACGGCCGTGGTGGCGAGCGTGAAGGCGACGCTCGCGAGCAGCGCCGCGCCGCTCAGGCGGACGTCTTCGAGGCGCGGGATGTCGGCGGGCGCGAGCGCCGACAGCAGCTCGATTAACCACGTCGCCAGCAGCAACCCGGCCGCGCCGCCGACGAGCGCGAGTGTGAAGCTCTCGGCCAGCAGTTGAAGTGCGAGCCTCCGCCTCGACGCGCCGAGCGCCACGCGCACGGCCAGCTCCCTGCGCCGGGAGGTGGCGCGCGCCAGCATCAGGTTCGCGATGTTCGCCGCGCCGACTAAGAGCAGCAGCGCCGTCGCCGCGAAGAGCGCCCACAGCGCGGGCTTCGCGTCGCCGAAGAGGTGGTCGGCCAGCGGCGTCAGCACCGCGCGCTGGCCCGCGGCCTGCGTCTCCGGGTACTGCGCGGCGAGGCGCGCGATGATCGTGTCCAGCTCGGCCGCGGCCTGCTCGCGCGTGACGCCCTCTTTCAGACGCCCGACGGTTTGCAGGTAGACGGCGCCGCGGTTCTCCAGGCCGCGCGGGTTCGCCACGGTCAGCAGGGGAATCCAGAGGTCTACGCCCGACGGGAAGTTGAACGCGGGCGGCATCACGCCGACGACCTGGAAGGCGGTCTGGTTGAGCGTGAGCGTCTGGCCGACGACTTCGGGGCTCGCGCCGAAGCGCTCGCGCCAGAGGCGGTCGCTCAGGACGACGACGGGGGGGCCGCCCGCGCGGTCGTCCCTCTCGTCGAAGACGCGCCCCACGGCCGCGCGCGCGCCGAGCACGCCGAAGAAGCGGCCCGTCACCTTCGCGCTCTCCAACTGCACCGGCTCGCCCCGCCCCGTCAGCACGTAGCCGTAGCCGTAGACGGTCGTCGGCATCGCCGCCAGGGATTCGAAGCTCCGGCTCTGCGCCTGCCAGTCGCGGAAGTCCGCGACCGAGAGTTCGACGAAGGGGTTGCCGGTCGTCGCGTCGCGCTTCCAGGCGACGAAGAGGCGCTCCTGCTCGGGGAAAGGCAGCGGGCGCAGCAGGACGGCGTGGACGACGCTGAAGGCGGCCGTGCTCGCGCCGATGCCCAGAGCGAGCGTCAGCACCGCCACCAGCGCGAAGCCGCGGCTCTTCGACAGCACCCTCACGCCGTACCGCAGGTCTTGGAGCAGAGTCCTCATCGCTTTACCTGTGAGCAACCGGGTCAGTACCGCCCGCGGTAGCGGGTGGGCCTGTGCGACACGGCGCATCCGGTCAATCGAGGCCCGCCCGCTACCGCGGGCGGTACTGACCCGTCACTCGTATCTGAGAGCAATCATCGGATCGACCTTCGTCGCGCGGCGCGCGGGGACGTAGCAGGCGAGCAGGGCGACCGCGGCGAGCAGCAGGGGCACGGTGACGAAGACGCCCGCGTCCGTGGCCCCGACGCCGAAGAGCAGGCCCGACATGACGCGCGTGAGCGCGAGCGCCGCCGCCACGCCGACCGCCGTGCCGACGAGGGTCAGAAGCATGCCCTGGCCGATGACGAGCCGCAGCACGTCGCGGGGGCGGGCGCCGAGCGCGACCCGCAGCCCGATCTCGTGCGTCCGCTGGGCCACCGAGTAGCTCACCACGCCGTAGAGGCCGAGCGCCGCCAGCCCGGCCGCGACCGCGGCGAAGACGCCGAGCACCGCCGCCGAGAAGCGGCGCGAGGCGACCGACTCCGAGAGCCACGCCTCCATCGTCTTGACGTTGCCGACCGGCTGGTCGCGGTCGATGGCCCGCACGCGCTCGCGCAGCGGCACGGCCAGCGCCTCGGGGTCGCCCGCGGCGCGCACCACCAGCGTCATCTGCCGCGAGGGCGTCTGGAGCTGCGGGAAGAACATCTCGGGGCGCGTGTCCACGTCCAGGCCGCGGTGGCGCACGTCGCCGACCACGCCGACCACCTCGACCCACGGCGACTTGTCGCCCGTGCGCACGCGCTGGCCCACGGGGTCTTCGCCCGCGAAGAAGGAGCGCGCCATCGCCTCGTTGATGACGAGGACGCGCTGCGCCTCGGCCGTGTCGGCCGGCGTGAAGACGCGCCCGCGCCTGACGGGGATGCCGATGGCGCGGAAGTAGTCGACGCTGACGTTGCGGCGCCCCGCGCGCATCGCCTGGCCGGGCGGGAGCGGCGCGCGCCCCTCGATCTGGACGAAGTTCGAGTTGTCGTCGCCCGCGAGCGGCAGGACGCTCACCGCGCCCGCGGCCCGCACGCCGGGCAGCGCGGCCGCCTCTTGCAGGAGTTGTTCGTAGAAGGCCGTGATGCGCTGCGGCTCGGCGTACTTCGCGGGCGGCAGCGCCACGTCCATCGTCAGGACGTTGTGCGGGTCGAGCCCCGAGTCGACCGCGAGCAGCCGGCCGAAGCTCTTCAAGAGCAGCCCCGCGCCGACGAGCAGCACGAGCGTCAGCGCCACCTCGGCGACGACGAGCGCGCCGCGCAGGCGGCTCCGCGCCAACCCCTGCCCCGAGCGCCCGCCCTCCTTGAGCGACTCGACCAGGTCCGCCTTCGAGGCTTGCAGGGCGGGCGCGAGCCCGAAGAGCAGCCCCGTCACGAGCGAGAGCCCGAACGTGAAGGCGAGCACGCGCCAGTCGAGCGTAACCTCGCCCGCGCGCTGCACGCCCGTCGGGTCGAGGCCGACCAGCAGGTCAACGCCCCACACCGCCAGCAGGAGCCCCAGCGCCCCGCCCAGCCCCGCGAGCAGAAGACTCTCGGCGAGCAACTGCCTGACGATGCGCCAGCGCGACGCGCCCAGCGCCGCGCGCACCGCGACCTCCCTGCGCCGCGCGGCCGCGCGCGCCAGCAGGAGGTTGGCGACGTTGGCGCACGCGATCAAAAGCACCAGCGCGACCGCCCCGAGCAGCACGAGCAGCGACGTGCGCGCGCCGCCCACGACCTGCTCGTGCAGCGACACGACCGCCACCTGGTGGCCGACGTTCGTCCCGCCCAGAGACTGCTCGACGCGCGCGGCGACCGCCGCCATCTCGGCCTCGGCCTGCGCGAGCGTGACGCCGTCCTTGAGCCGCCCGAAGACGTTGAGGAAGTGGTTGCCGGGCCGTGCGCGGTCTTCGCTGCCGAAGGCGATGGGGCGCGCCAGCGCCGCGCCGCCCGGCAGGCGGAAGCCGCGCGGCAGCACGCCGACCACGGTGCAGGCGACGCCGTCGAGGCTGACCGTCTGGCCGACGACCGAAGGGTCGGAGCTGAAGCGGCTCCGCCACAGCTCGTGGCCGAGGACGACGACGTTGTCGGAGCCGGGGCGGTCCTCCTCTTCGAGGAAGGCGCGCCCGTGCGCCGGGGCCGCGCCGAGCAGCGGGAAGTAGCCCGCCGTCACCAGCGCGCCCGTGACGCGCTCGGGCTCGCCGCGCCCCGTGAGGTTGTACTGCGCCACGTCGGTCGCGGCGAGCCGCTGGAAGGACTGGCACTGGTCGGCCCACGCCAGGAACTCGTGCGGGGCGATCTCGACGCGCGGCATGTTCTGCTGCGGGCGCGACTCCCAGAGTTGCACCAACTGCTCGGGCGCCGGGTACGGCAGCGGCCGCAGGAGCACCGAGTTGACGACCGAGAAGATGGCCGTGTTCGCCCCGATGCCGAGCGCCAGCGCGCCTACGGCCACCAACGCGAAGCCCGGGCTCTTCGCCAGACGCCGGATCGCGTAGCGCAGGTCTTGCAACATAGTTCTCATCGCTTCTCCTAAACCGGGTCGGAACCGCCCGCGGTAGCGGGCGGGCCTTTGCTATTCGTCGGCGCCGTGTCACACAGGCCCACCCGCTACCGCGGGTAGTTCCGACCTGTTTACTCGTACCTCAAGGCCACCATCGGGTCGACCCTCGCCGCCCGGCGCGCGGGGAGGTAGCCGGCGGCGAGCGCGATTGAGCCGAGGAGCGCGGGCACGCCGACGAACGTCAAGGGGTCGGAAGCGGTCACGCCGTAGAGGAAGCCGCCGAGGACGCGCGTGAGCGCGAACGAGAGCAGCAGCCCCAGGCCCAGCCCGACGCCGACCACCGAGAGCCCCTCGCCCAGGATGAGCCGCAGCACGTCCGCGCGCCCCGCGCCCAGGGCCATCCGCACGCCTATCTCGCGCGTACGCTGCGCGACCGTGTAGGAGACGACGCCGTAGATGCCTATGGCCGCCAGTGCCAGCGCCAGCAGCCCGAAGCCGCCGAGCGTGTACGCCGCGATGCGCGCGGGCAGGAGTGAGAGGTCGAACTGCTCTTCGAGCGTCCGCACGTCCGCGACGGGCAGGTTCGGGTCGAGCGCGCGCAGGTGTTCGCGCACAGGGCCGGCCAGGGCGCGCGGGTCGCCGGACGTGCGCACGACGAGCGTCATGCGCGGCTCGTAGGACTGCATCGAGGGGCGGTAGATGTAGGGCCGCGCGCGGTCGCCGAGCGAGCGGTACTTGCCGTCCTGCGCCACGCCGACGACTTCGAGGAAGGGGCCGTCCGCCCCCTCGAAGCTGACGCGCTTGCCCAGAGCGTCTTCGCCCGGCCAGAGCACGGCGGCCAGCGTCTCGTTGACGACGGCGACGCCCGGCGCGCCCTCGCGGTCTGCGTCCGTGAAGTCGCGGCCGCGGACGAGCCGCGTGCCCATCGTCCTGAAGTAGTCGGGGCCGACGACGTTGAAGCCGGTGCCCGTCCCCTCGCCCCCCTCCGCCGCGCGGCCTTCGGCGAAGACCTGGCCCTGCGCGAAGGAGTTGCCGAGCTGCGCGAACCTCACGAGGCTCACGGACTCGACGCCGGGCTGCGCCGCGACGCGCGACAGAAGCTCGCGGTAGAAGACCCGCCCCTCTTCGGACTTGTAGCGCAGCAGCCCTAAATCGACCGGCACGGTCAGCGCGCGCTCGACGCGGAAGCCGGGGTCGATGGTGTGCGCGCTCCACAGAGACCTTATGAACAGGCCCGCGCAGACGAGCAGCACCACCGAGAGCGTCACCTGCGCCGTCACGAAGGCGGCGCGCAGGCGGGAGCGCCGCGAGCCCGCGCGCGCGAGCGCGTCTTCCGTCTTCAGGGCCGACACGATGTCGAGGCGCGAAGCCTGGAGCGCGGGCGCGAGCCCGAAGGCTATCCCGGCGCCGACCGAGACGAGGAGCGTGAAGGCGAGCACGCGGTAGTCGAGCCGCAGGTCGAGCGACGCCACCGGCGTCCCCGCAGCGTAAGAGGAGATCAAGTCGTTCGCCCACAGCGCGAGCAGCAGCCCCGCCGCGCCGCCGAGACAGGAGAGCAGCACGCTCTCCGTCAGCCACTGCCGCACGAGCCGCGCGCGCCCCGCGCCGAGCGCCTGCCGGACGGCCGTCTCGCGCCTGCGCACGGCCGCGCGCGCGACGAGCAGCCCCGCGATGTTCGCGCACGCGATGAGCAGCACGAGCCCGAGCACCGCCATCACGATTCCCGCCACGGGCAGGGCCTGCTCGCGGTCGCCCGGGTCCATGCCGCCCGCCAGAGGCAGGAGTTGGACGCGCCGCAAGGTCTCCGCGTCAACCCGCCCGCCGTTGGCCTCGGCCACGCGCCTCGCCACGCCCGCGAGTTCCGCCGCGGCCTGCTCGCGCGTGACGTCCGCCTTGAGCCGCCCGAAGACGGCGAGCCAGTAGCTACGGCGGCGGCGCAGAATGTCCTCGCCGCCGCCCGCCTCCAGCATCCTCCCGACCTCGGGCGGGTTGAGCGCCGAGTGCGTCGAGAGCGGCACCCACAGCTCACGGTTCAGCCCCACCTCCGTCCCGACGAAGCCCTCGGGCGCGACGCCGACGACCGTAAAGCCGAGCCCGTTGAGCGTGACCTGCCGCCCGACGACGGCCGGGTCGGAGCCGAAGCGCGTCCGCCACAGGTGGTGGCTGAGGACGACGACGCGCGCGGGCTCGCGCCCCTCCGCTTCGACGAAGCCGCGGCCCGCGTGCGCGCCGACGCCGAGCACCTCGAAGTAGTTGGCCGTCACGAACTCGCCGCGGACGAGTTCCGGCTCGCCGCCGCGCGTGAGCGAGAACTCGCGCGTGCCCGTCGCGGCCGCCATCCCTTCGAAGCCCTGCGCCTGCTCGCGGTAGTCGAGGTAGTCCGGGTAGGACGACGGCGCGCGCAGCCACACCAGGCGCTCCTGCCCCCTGACGACCGGCAGCGCGCGGATGAGCACCGCGTTGAAGAGGCTGAAGACCGCCGTGTTGACGCCGATGCCGAGCGCGAGGCTCACCACGGCCACCAGCGTGAACCCCGGCGACCGCGCCAGCATCCTCGACCCGTACCGCACGTCTCGCAGAATAGTCATCTGTGTCGTTCCTTACGAGGTGATAGCAAGTCGTTTGCGAGGTCTTAAGCTCCGTAGGAGCGGGATGTTTATAGCTGATGACGTTGTTAACCCTGCCAAGCCCCGTCGGGGGCGACATGTGAACATGCCGCCCCCGACGGGGCTCCGGCTCAATTAACACGCCCCGACTATAAACATGCCGTCCCTACGGGACTTCAAACAGCTTCTCATCACTCATCACCTGTCACTTCTCACTCGTATCTCAAAGCGACCATCGGGTCCACCTTCGTCGCGCGGCGGGCCGGCGTGAGGCAGGCCACGAGCGCGACGAGGGAGAGGAGCGCGGCCACCGCGGCGAAGGTCAGCGGGTCGCGCGCGCCGACGCCGAAGAGGAGGCTTGAGATGACCTGCGTCAGCGCGAGCCCGCCCACGAGGCCGAGCGCGATGCCGGCCGCCGCGAGCCCCAGGCCCCTCCCGAGCACGAGCCGCAGCACGTCGCGCGGCCGGGCGCCGAGCGCGATGCGGACGCCTATCTCGCGCGTGCGCCGCGCCACCGTGTAGCTGATGACGCCGTAGATGCCGACGCCCGCGAGCGCCACGGCGACGCCCGCGAAGACGCCGAGCAGAAGCATCGCGAAGCGCCGCAGCGCGACCGAGTCGGCGAGCAACTGCTCCATCGTCGCCACGCCGAAGACGGCCAGCTCCCTGTCGGCCGCCGCGACCTCGCGCCTGACCGCGCCGAGCAGCGCCGACGGCTCCGACTTCGAGCGCACGACCATCGTCATGAAGGAGGTCGGGTACTGCGCCTCCGGCAGATACATCTGCATCACGTCGTCGCGGTCCAGGCCGTACTGCTTCACGTCGCGCACGACGCCGACGACCGTCCGCCAGGGCTGCGGGCTCTTCTCCGTGCCGGGGAAACTGACGCGCCGGCCGAGCGGCGTCTGCCCGGGCCAGAGCTTGCGCGCCATCGTCTCGCTGACGAGCGCGACCGGCGCCCTGTCGGCCGTGTCGCGCTCGTCGAAGGCGCGGCCGTCCACCAGAGGAATCCGCATCGCGCGCAGGTAGCCGGGCGTCGCGACGTAGAGGTCTACGCTGACCTCCTGCCCGCGCGGCACCGGCTGGTCTTCGACTGCGAGCGAGCGCCCGTCGAAGTTGCCGCTCAAAGGCAGCACGCTGGTGAACGCGGCCGCCTCGACGCCGGGAAGCTGTTCGACCTGGCGCGTGAGCCGTTCGTAGAAGGCCGCCTGCGCCGCGCCGTTCGGGTATCTCGAAGAGGGCAGCGGGAGGTTCATCGTCAGGAGGTTCGCGGTGTCGAAGCCCGCGTCCACGGCGCGCAGGCGCGCCACGCTCTTGACGAGCAGCCCAGCCCCCGCGAGCAGCACGAGCGCGAGCGCCATCTCCGCGACGACGAGCGCCGAACGCAGACGCCCGCCGCGGCCGCCGTCGCCCGAACGCCCGCCGGCCTTGAGCGTCTCGTTCAGGTCGGGGCTTGAGACGTGCAGCGCGGGCGCGAGCCCGAAGGCCACGCCCGCGAGCACCGAGACGACGCCCGTGAAGGCGAGCACGCCGTAGTCCACGCGGACGCCCGCGAGCAGAGGCGTCACGCGCGAGCCGAGCGACTCGACGAGCCCGATGCCCCACAGCGCGAGCAGCAGGCCCGCCGCGCCCCCTGCGAGCGCCAGCAGCACGCTCTCCGTCAACAACTGCCGCAGGATGCGCGCGCGGCCGGCGCCCAAAGCGGCGCGCAGGGCGAACTCCCTCTGCCGCGCAGAAGAGCGCGCGAGCAGCAGGTTGCCGACGTTGGCGCACGCGATGAGCAGCACGAAGACGACCGCGCCGAACAGCATGAGCAGCGCCGTCCGCAGGCCGCCGACCGTGTCCTCGGGCAGCGTGACGAGGCGGACGCCGTAGCCCGTGTTGAAGTCCGGGTGCGCGCTCTCAAGACGCGAGGCGATGACGTTCATCTCGGCCTGCGCCTGTTCGAGCGTGACGCCCGGCTTCAGGCGGCCTATCGCGCGCAGGTGTCGTGAGCCGCGCTCGGTCTCGTCGTGCGCCTCGGCCACCGGCCTGTAGAACTGACCCGGCGGGTTGTTCAGACTTAGGGGGAGCGGGCGGAACTCTTCGGGCATCACGCCGACGACGGTGTAGGGTCGGCCGCCGAGGCTCACGGCCTGCCCGACGACGTCGGGGTTGCCGCCGAAGCGCCTCTGCCACAGCCCGTGGCCGAGGACGATGACGTTGTCCTTGCCGTCCTCCTGCTCTTCGGGGAGGAAGACGCGGCCCAGCAGCGGCGTGCCGCGCATGACGCGGAAGAAGCCTTCGCCGACCTGCGTGCCCGGCACGCGCTCGGGCTCGCCGCCGCCGAGGAAGGTCGCGCTCCAGTCGCCGAAGGTCGAGACCTCCTCGAAGACCTTGTTCTCGCGCCGCCAGTCGTCCACGTCCGTGGCCGAGACCTGGTTGCGGTGGTTGCCCTGCGCGGGCGAGTCGCCCCACAGCAGCACCACGCGGTCGGGCTCAACGTACGGCAGCGACTTCAGCAGCACCGAGTTGACGACCGAGAAGATGGCCGTGTTCGCCCCGATGCCGAGCGCCAGCGAGACGACCGCCGCCGCCGTCACCCCCGGACTCTTCAAGAGCATCCGGAACCCGTAGCGAACATCTTGCAGCAGCGTCGTCATCACTTTCTCCTCCAAGCCACCGGGTCAGGACCGCCTGCGGTAGCGGGTGGGCCTGTGCGACACGGCCCGCCCGGGTGGCAAAGGGCCACCCGCTACCGCGGGCGGTTCCGACCTGTTTACTCGTACCTCAAGGCGACCATCGGGTCCACCTTCGTCGCCCGGCGCGCGGGGACGTAGCAGGCGAGCGCGGCGACGGCCGAGAGCAGGAGCACGGCGAGGGAGACGGAGACCGGGTCGGCCGGCGTCACCCCGTAGAGCAGGCCCGTGGCGAGGCGCGCGGCGGCCAGCGCCGCGGGCAGGCCCAGCCCCACGCCGACGAGCACGAGCAGCGCCGCCTCGCGCAGGATGAGCCGGAGCACGTCGCGGCCGCTCGCGCCGAGCGCCATGCGGATGCCGATCTCGTTCGTGCGCCCCGCGACGCCGTAGGAGATCACGCCGTAGAGGCCGACGCACGCGAGCACGAGCGCCAGCAACCCGAACGCGCCCGAGAGCGTCGCCATCAGGCGCTCGCGCAGCAGCGTCGAGTCCACCTCGTCCTTGAAGACGCGGAAGACGATGTCGATGTCGGGCGAGACCTCGCCGATGGCGTTCTTGATCGAGGGGGCGAGCGCGGCGGGCGAGACCGTGCCCGAGCGGACGAGGAACTGCGCGCCCTCGGCCGGGCGCGCAGCCTGCGAGGAGGCGGTGAACGCCACGGGCACGAACTCCTCGCGCAGGTCGCGGTACTTCGCGTCCCGCACCAGGCCGACGATCTCGTAGACGGTCTCGGGCTCCGACGGCGTGCGCTCCACGCGGAACCTCTTCCCCACGGGGTTCTCGCCGTTCGTCTGCGCGCGCGCGAAAGACTCGTTGACGACGGCGACCTTCGGCGCGTTCGGGGCGTCGCCGGCGTTGAAGTCGCGCCCCGAGAGCAGCGTGATGCCGAGCGTCTTGAAGTAGTCGGGGCTCACGCGGCTGAAGAAGGTGCTCCGCTTGGTGCCCGGGTCGGCGCCGTCGAGCCAGACCTCGTTGTTCCAGCCGCTCCCGCTCAGCGGGAGTATGTTCGCGTCCGACGCCGACTCCACGCCGGGCACGGCCTTGATGCGTTCGAGCAGCTCGCGCTTGAAGTCCAGGCGGCGCTCGACGGGGAGCTTGAGGCGCGACATGCCGACGCGCGTGACGAGGACGCCCTCCCTGCGCAGCCCCGCGTCCTGCGTCGCCAGCTTCGAGAGGCTGCGCGAGAAGAGGAGCGCGCCCGCGACGAGCACCAGCGACAGGGCGACCTGCGAGACGACCAGCGCGCGCCGCAGGCCGAAGCGCTCGCGGCTCGCCGTCAGGCCCCGCCCCGCGGCCTTCATCGCCGCGCCCGGGGCGACGCGCGTCGCGCGCAGCGCGGGCGCCAGCCCGAACAGCGCGCACGTCAGCACGGCCACGCCCGCGCTGAAGGCGAGCACGCGCCAGTCCAACTGGAGGTCGACGAAGAGCGGGTTGCCCTGCGTGCTGAGGAGCGAGACGAGGACTTCGCTGAGGTACTGCGCCAGCAGCGCGCCGAGCGCGGCGCCGCAGGCCGCGAGCAGCATGCTCTCCGTCAACAACTGCCTGACCAGGCGCCAGCGCGAAGCCCCGAGCGCCAGCCGCGTCGCCAGCTCGCGCTCGCGCGTCGTGGCGCGGGCCAGCATCAGGTTGGCGAGGTTGGCGCACGCGATCAGGAGCACCGTCCCCGCGACCGCGAGCAGCAGCCAGAGCGGGTTCTCGTAATTCTCGCGCAGCTCGGAGACGCCCGAGCCGGCCGGGAAGGTCGTGAGCTTGAACTCGCGGTAGGCGCCGACGCTGTCGGGCGGGTAGTTCGAAGGGAGCGAAGCCTCGAAGACGCCGGGCGAGATGGAGGCGAGGTGCGCGGCCGCGCGCCCCTCGGTCCAGCCGGGCCTGAGCCGGCCCATGACGGTGAGCCACCAGCCGGTGCCGGCGTTGAGCATGCTGCTCTCGCCGCTGACCAGGGGCTCCGCGCAGAGAGGGACGGCCACGTCGTAGGAGCGCCCGACCTCCATCCCGTAGAAGCCGGCGGGGGTGACGCCGACGACCTCGAAGGGGCGGCCTTCGAGCGCGAGGCTGCGGCCGACGGCCGCGGGGTCGCCGCCGAGCTCGCGCTTCCAGAAGGCGTGGCTGACGACCGCGACCGGCGAGCCGCAGCCCTTCCGGTCGTCGTCACGGTTGAGCACGCGCCCCAGCTCCGGCCGCACGCGGAGCGCGTTGAAGAAGTCGCCGCTCACCCACAGCGCGCGCGCGAAGCGCGCCTCGCCGCCGCGCGAGAGGTTGAGCGTGTCCGCCCCCCACGCGAAGAGGCCGTCGAACGCCTCCTGCCGGTCGCGCACCTGCTCCCAGATGGCGTTCGTCACGATGGGGTAGCCGCTGGTGAACGCCCCCCGCGCCTTCGACGTGTCGGCGAGCTGCACGCCGACCAGCTCCTGCGGGTCTTCGACGGGCAGCGCGCGCAGGCGGACGGCGTCGATCAACTGGAAGATCGCCGTGTTGGCCCCGACGCCCAGCGCGAGCGTCAACACCGCCACCACCGTGAACGCCGGGCTCTTCCGCAACATCCGGAAGCCGTAGAGGAGGTCTCGGAAAATGTTTCTCATCGCTCACCCCTTCGGGAGTGATGAGTGACGAGTGATGAGCGATAAGAAGAAGACAGGCCCGTGCTTCATTCTCATCACTCGTCACTCATTACTTATCACTCGTATCTAAGTGCTTCCATCGGATCGACCTTCGTCGCGCGGCGCGCGGGGACGTAGGAAGCCAGGAGCGCGACCGCGGCGAGCAGGACTGCGACGCCGGCAAACGTCAGGGGGTCTGTGGCCGTGACGCCGTAGAGCAGACTGGCCAGCAGCCGCGTGAGCGCGAGCGCCGCCGCGAGCCCGAGCCCGACGCCGGCGAGCGCCAGCGCCATCCCGCGCCCGACGACGAGCCGCAGCACGTCCCCGTGCTGCGCGCCGAGCGCGATGCGGATGCCGATCTCGTGCGTCCGCTGCGTGACGGCGTAAGACATCACGCCGTAGATGCCCGCGGCCGCGAGCAACAGGGCCATGCAGGCGAAGAGGCCGAGTATCAGAGAGTTGAAGCGCGGCTGCGCGAACGACTCGCCGACCAACTGCTCCATCGTCCGCACCTCGGCGACCGGCTGCGCCCTGTCCACGGCGCGCACGGCCTCGCGCACGGCGGGCGTGAGGCCCTCCGGCTCGACCGAAGAGCGCACGACGTAGGACATGCCCGCGAAGGGGTCTTGCAGGTAGGAGCCGTATACCTCGGGCGCGGCCTCGCGGCCCGGCTCCTCGCTGCGCACGTCGGCGACGACGCCGACGACCTCCCTCCAGTTGGGCTGCCCGTCCGGGCCGATGCCGTTACTGATGCGCTTGCCGACCGGGTCTTCGTTCGGAAAATCCCGGCGCGCGAGCGCCTGGTTGATGACAAACACGAGCGGCGCGTCCGCGGTGTCGCGCTCTTCGACAGCGCGCCCCTTGATGACGGCTATCCCCGCTGCGCGGAAGTAGTCGGGGCTTACGCTGCGGTAGTTGACCGACGGCCACTGGTCGCGCCTGAGCGGCGGGCGCCCTTCGACCTGGAAGCCCGAGGTCGGCCCCTTGACGAGCGGGAGCGTGTTGATGACGCCGACGGCCTCCACGCCGGGGATGGCCGCGACCCGCTCGGCCACGTCGCGGAAGAAGGCCGAGTACTGCGCGTCCGTCTGGAAGCGCTCGCCCGACGGGCTCAGGCGGAAGGTGAGGAGGCTCTGCGGGCGGAAGCCCAGCTCGACCGCGCGCAGGGTCATGAAGCTGCGGAAGAGGAGGCCGGCGCCGACGAGCAGCACGAGCGAGAGCGCGACCTCGGAGACGATCAGGAGGTTGCGCAGGCGCCCGGCGCGCGAGCCGCCCGTCGAGCCGCGCGCGCTCTCCTTGAGCGCGCCGTGCAGGTCGGGCCGCGTGAACTGCAGGGCGGGCGCGAGCCCGAAGGCCAGCCCCGTCACGCACGAGACGAGGAGCGTGAAGCCGAGCACGCGCGGGTCGACGCCGATGTCCGCGAGGCGCGGGAACTCCGCTGGCAGAAGCCCCTTCAGGAGGTCGACGCCCCACCAGCCGAGCAGGAGCCCGGCCGCCCCGCCCGCCAGCGCGAGCAGCACGCTCTCGACGAGGAGTTGACGCGCCAGCCTGAGCCGCGTCGCGCCGAGCGCCGCGCGGACGGCCATCTCCTTCTGGCGCCCGGCGGCGCGCGCGAGCAGCAGGTTCGCCACGTTCGCGCACGCGATGAGCAGGACGAGCGCGACGGCGCCGAGCAGGAGGAGCAGAGCGCGCCCCGTCTCGCCGACGAGGTTCTCGTGCAAAGTCTCGACGCGGTCGAAGCGCTTGCCGTTCGACTCGGGGTACTGCTGCCGCAGGCGCGAGGTGATGGCCTCCATCTCGGCGCGCGCGTGCTCTAAGGTCTCGCCCGGCTTGAGCAGCGCGACGGCGGCCAGGAAGCCGAAGCCGCGGGCGCGCTCGACGTCCTGCTGCGCGCTGACGGTGGGCACGCGCGCGTAGGGCGGCACCCAGACCTCCGTGCGGTCGGGGTAGGAGAAGCCTTCGGGCGCGACGCCGACGACCTCGTAGGCGTTGCCGTCGAGCGTGACGCTCTTGCCGACGACCGAAGGGTCTGCGCCGAAGCGGCGCTGCCAGAGGCCGTGGCTCAGGACGACGACGGGGGCGTGCCCGGCCTTCTCCTCGTCGGGCACGAAGAAGCGGCCCGCGCGCGGCCGCACGCCGAACACGTCGAAGAAGCTGGCCGAGGTCATGGCGAAGTTGACGCGCTCGGCCTCTTCGCCGACGGCGAGGTTCGCGGGGCGCGTGAGGACGGCCGCCATGTGCTCGAAGGTGGCGGCCTGCGCGCGCCAGTCGAGGAAGTTGGCCGGCGTGACCTGGACGCGGCGCCCCTCCGGGTTCAACTCCTGGATGACGACGACGCGCTCGGCGTTCGGGTACTGGAGCGGCCGCAGGAGCACGGCGTTGACGACCGAGAAGATGGCCGTGTTCGCCCCCACCCCCAGCGCCACGACCGCCACCGCCGTGAACCCCGGGTTCGCGCGCATCGCCCGCGCCCCGTACCGCACGTCCTGCCACAGTGTTCGCATGGCTCACCCTTGCCTTGGAAATAGCGTTCAGAACCGCCCGCGGTAGCGGGCGGGTCGTGGTCATACGGCGGTGACGAGTCGCACCGGCCCACCCGCTACCGCGGGCGGTTCCGACCTGTTTACTCGTACCTCAAAGCGACCATCGGGTCCACCTTCGTCGCCCGGCGCGCGGGGACGTAGCAGGCGAGGAGCGCGGCCGCGGCGAGCGCGAGCGCGACGCCGCCGAAGACCAGAGGGTCTGTGGCCGTCACGCCGTAGAGGATGGTCGCCATCACGCGCGTCAGGGCCAGCGCGCCCGCGAGCCCGAGCGCGAGCCCGACGAGCGTGAGCACGAGCCCCTGCGAGAGGACGAGCCGCAGGATGTCCCCGCCCTGCGCGCCGAGCGCGAGCCGGATGCCTATCTCGTGGCGGCGCTGCGCGACGGCGTAGGACATCACCGCGTAGAGCCCGACCGCGGCGAGCACGAGCGCGCCCAGGGCGAAGAAGGCCAGCAGGAACATCGTCAGGCGCTTGGGCGAGACGGCCTCGTCCACCACGTCGCGCATCGTCCGCACGTTGTAGACGGGGAGCCCCGCGTCGAGCGACTTCACCTCGCCGCGCACGAGCGGCGCGAGCCCGGCGGCGGTCGCGCCCTCGCCCGCGCGCGCGACGAGCGCCATCGTGTACCAGGGGTCTTGCCTGTGCGGCCGGTAGAAGGCCAGCTCGGCCTCCTGATCCATGTCCTCGTTCTTCACGTCGGCCGCGACGCCGACGATCTCCCACGGCCCTTCGTCGTCCGAGACGACGAGGCGCCCGCCGACGGCCTCGCCGCCGGGGAAGTACTTGCGCGCGAGCGATTCGTTGACGACGCAGACGAAGGGCGCGCGCTCGTCGTCGGCCGGCGTGAAGCCGCGGCCGCGGACGATGGGCGTGCCCGCCGCCTCGAAGTAGCCGGGCGTGACGATGAGGTGATCCGCGTAAGGGCGGCGGTCGGGCTCGGGCGCGGGCCGGCCGTCGATGTGGAAGGAGGAGCTGGTCGTGCCGCCGCGGCTCATCGGCACGAAGTTGATGGCCGCGGCCGAGGCCACGCCGGGCACGGCGCGCGCGCGCGCGACGAGCTGCTCGTAGAAGTTCGAGCGCTGCGCGCTCTCGGGGTAGGCCGAGTGCGGGAGCGACATCTCCATGACGAGCACGCCGTCGGGCTTGACGCCGAGGTCGGCCTTCAGCATCTCGTAGAAGCTGCGCACCATCAGCCCCGCGCCCGCGAGCAGCACGAGCGAGAGCGCCACCTCGGCTACGACCAGCGCGCCCCGCATGAAGTTGCGGCCGCCGCTCGCGCCCTTCTGCCCGCCCTCCTTCAGCGCCTCGTTCAGGTTCGTCCGCGTCGCCTGGAGCGCCGGCACGATGCCGAAGACGATGCCCGTCAGGACCGAGGCGGCGAGCGTGAAGACGAGCACGGCCGAGTCGATGCCCATGTGGCGCCAGCCGGGGATGTACTTCGTGAAGGTCGGCGGCATCCCCTTCGCGATGAACTCGACGCCCCACACCGAGAAGAGCAGCCCGGCCGCGCCGCCGACGAGCGCGAGCAGAAGGCTCTCGGTCAGAAGCTGCCTGATGAGCCGCCAGCGGCTCGCGCCGAGCGCGGTGCGGACGGCCAGCTCGCGCCGGCGCGACGAGGCGCGCACGAGCAGGAGGTTGGCGACGTTCGCGCACGCGATCAGGAGCACGAAGACGACCGCGCCGAGCAGCACGAGGAGGTAGGGCTTGGGGCCGCGCGTGAAGGAGTCCGTCAGCGACTCGGCGAAGGCCGTGCGGCCGCCGTTCGTGTCGGGGTAGAGCTGGCGCTGGCGCTCGGCCGCGGCGCGCACCTCGGCGTCGGCCTGGGCGACCGAGACGCCCGGGCGCATCAAGCCCACGACTTGCAGGTAGTGGTTGCCGCGGTTCCGCGCGTCCTCCGCGTCGAAGGCGAGCGGCGCCCAGACCTGGCAGGCGTTCAGCGGGAAGTCGAACTCGTCGGGCATCACGCCGACGACCGTGCGCGGGCGGTTGTCGATGCGGACGGTGCGGCCGACGATGTCGGGGTCTGCGCCGAAGCGCTCGCGCCACAGGCTGTGCCTGATGAGGACGACGGGGTCGGCGCCGGCTTTACCTTCCTCCTCGCTGAAGGTGCGTCCGCGCTCGGCGTGCGCGGCCAGCACGCGGAAGAGCGACGGCGTGACGCGCGCGCCGGGGACGCGCTCGGGCTGCTCGCCCTCGTTGAGGCTGAAGTGCTGCTGGGCGTAGGCGGCCAGCTCCTCGAAGACCTTCGTCTGGTCGCGCCAGTCCAGGTAGTTGGCGGGCGCGACCGAGTTGCGGTTGTTGGTCTGCTCGACGCCGCGCTCCCAGACCATCACGACCCTCTGCGTCGTCTCGTACGCGAACGGCCGCAGCAGCAGCGCGTTCACGACCGAGAAGATCGTCGTGTTCGCGCCCACGCCCAGCGCCACGGCCAGCACCGCCACGGCCGTGAAACCCGGGTTCTTCCACAGCATCCGCGCCGCGAAGCTTAAATCTTGAAACAGGGTACTCATCGTCTTTACCGCTACCGGGTCGGAACCACCCGCGGTAGCGGGCGGGGTGTTGTTATCCGCGGGCGCCGTGTCGCACAGGCCCACCCGCTACCGCGGGCGGTCCCGACCTGTCTACTCGTACCTCAAGGCGACCATCGGGTCGACCTTCGTCGCGCGGCGCGCGGGGACGTAGCAGGCGAGCAGGGCGGCGAGCGCGAGCAGGAGCGAGATGGCGGCGTAGGTCACGGGGTCGGCCGCCGAGACGCCGAAGAGCAGGCTCCCCAACACCCGCGCCAGCGGGAGGGCGCCGGCGAGCCCCGCGCCGATGCCGAGCGCCGCCAGCAGCATGCCCCGCCGGAGGACGAGGCCCAGCACGTCCCGCCGGCTCGCGCCGAGCGCGACGCGCACGCCGATCTCGCGCGTCCGCTGCGCCACCGAGTAGCTCATCACGCCGTAGATGCCGACCGCCGCCAGCGCCAGCGCCACCAGCGCGAACAGCCCGAGCGCAGTCATGGCGAAGCGCCGCCGCGACAGCGACTCCGACAGACGCTCGCCCATCGTCTTCACGTCGTAGACGGGCACGTTCGGCTCGACGGCCCGCGCCTCCCTCGTCAAAGCCTGCGCCAGCGCCCCGGGGTCGCCCGGGGTGCGCGCCACGAGGTACATCGTGGCCGAAGGGTTCTGCCCGTGCGGCATGTAGACGGTGACGCGCGAGTCGGTGTCGAGCGCGTACTGCTTGACGCCGCCGACGACGCCCACGACCGTCAGCCACGGCGCCTCCGAGTCGGCGCCGCCGACCTTGAGCCGCTTGCCCACGGCCTCCTGCCCCGGCCAGTAGGTGCGCGCCATCTTCTCGTCGACGACGGCCACCTTCGGCGCGCCCTCCGCGGCGTCGCGCTCGTCGAAGTAACGCCCGCCGACGAGCGGCACCCTCATCGTCTCGAAGTAGCCCGCGCCCGCGACGCGCATGTCGGCCTGGATGGCCTCCTGCCCCGTCGTCGGCACGTAGCCCTCGATGGTGACGCCCCCCCAGCCGATGCCGCCGCCGAGCGGGAGGATGGAGGCCACGCCCGCCGACTCGACGCCGGGCAGTGCGCGCGCGCGCCCCAGCAGTTGCCGGTAGAACTCGCCGCTCCGCTCGCCCGCGTGCGGCGTGCCCGTGACCGAGAGGCGCATCGAGACGACGCCGCGCGCGTCGAACCCCGGCTCGACCTGCTGCACGCGCATGAAGCTGCGGACGAGCAGGCCGGCGCCGGCGAGCAGCACGAGCGAGAGCGCGATCTCCGCGACGACGAGCGCGTCGCGCAGGCGCTGGTGGCCGCCGCCCGCGAGCCCGCGCCCGCCCTCCTTGAGCGTCTCGCCGAGGTTCACGCGCGAACTCCGGAGCGCGGGCGCGAGGCCGAAGAGCACGCCCGTACATATCGTGACGGCCGAGGTGAAGAGGAGCACGCGCCCGTCGAGCGCGACGTTCGAGAGGCGCGGGATGTTGCCGGGCGCCAGCGCCCGCAGCGCGTCCAGCCCCCAGAAGGCGATGAGCAGGCCGAGCGCGCCCCCCGCGAACGAGAGCGCGAGGCTCTCGGTCAGAAGCTGCCGCACGATGCGCCAGCGCCCCGCGCCGATGGCGGTGCGCACCGCCATCTCCTTCTCGCGCACGGCCGCGCGGGCGAGCAGGAGGTTGGCGACGTTCGCGCACGCGATGAGCAGCACGAAGCCGACCGCGCCGAGCAGCACGAGCAGCGCCGGGCGCACGTCGCCGACCACCTGTTCGAGCAGCGGGCGGACGCTGAAGGAGAAGGCGCGGCTCTGCGGGTAGTATTCGGGGAACTGCTGCGCGAGGTTGCGCGCGGCGAGGTCGAGTTCGGCCCGCGCCTGCTCGAAGGTCGCGCCGGGCTTGAGCCGGCCCAGGATGTTGAAGTTCTCGTCGCCCTGCCGCGCCATGCGCGCGGCGTCGAGCGGGAGCGGCAGGAGCACTTCCGCCTGCTGCACCGAGCCGACGGTCGGCATGATTTCATAGCCGAGCGAGAAGTCGGCGGGCATGACGCCCACGACCTCGTGGCTCAGCCCGTTGAGGGTGACGGCGCGCCCCAGCACGTTCGGGTCGGAGCCGAAGCGGCGCTGCCAGAGGGCGTGGCTTAAGACGACCGTCGGCGGCCGGCCCGGCGCGTCCTCCTCGGGCAGGAAAACGCGGCCGAGCAGCGGGCGCACGCCGAGGAGCGAGAACATCTCCGAGCCGGCGCGCACCGCGCCGACGCGCTCGGCCCCCGACTCGCCCGCGAGGTTGTAGCTCGCGCCCTGCGCCAACGCCAGCGACTCGAAGGAGCCCGCCTGCGACCTGACGGCCGCGAACTGCCCCGGCGACGGCCAGTCCTGCGCCACGTTCGCGCCCGGCGAGTGCGTCCAGATGATGGCCAGCCGGTCGGAGTCGGCGAAGGGCAGCGGCCGGAGCAGCAGCCCGTTGACGACCGAGAAGATGGCGCTGTTCGCCCCGATGCCCAGGGCGAGCGTCAGGACGGCCACGGCCGTGAACCCCGGCCGCTTCCAAAGCGTCCGCACCCCGAAGCGTAAATCCTGAAGCAGCGTCCTCATCACTCGTACCTCAAGGCGATGATCGGGTCCACCTTCGTGGCCCTGCGCGCGGGGAGGAGGCAGGCGAGGAGCGCGACGCCGAACAGCGCCAGCGAGACGCAGGCGTAGGTCAGTGGGTCCGCGGCCGAGACGCCGAAGAGCAGGCTCGACATCAGGCGCGTCAGCGCGAGGGCACCGAGGAGCCCGAGGGCGACGCCCGCGAGCGTGAGGCCGAGCCCCTGCCCGACGACGAGCTTGAGGATGTCGGCGGCGCGCGCGCCCAGGGCCATCCGCACCCCTATCTCGTGGCGGCGCTGCGCGACCGAGTAGGAGATGACGCCGTAGATGCCGACGGCCGCGAGCAGCAGGCCCACGCCCGCGAACGCCGCGAGCAGGAGCATCTGGAAGCGGCGGCGCGAGATCGAGTCGGCGAGCACCTGCTCCATCGTGCGGACGTTGTAGAGCGGCAGGTCGCGGTCTAACGCCGCCAGCTCGCGCCGCAGCGCGGGGACGACGGCGGCGGGGTCGGCCGAGGTGCGCGCCACGAGCGTCATGCCGCGCGTCGGCAACTGCGCCACCGGCGCGTAGAGCTGCGGGTACGGCTCCTTGTCGAGCCCGCCGCGCCGCACGTCGCTGACGACGCCGACGACGGTCATCCAGGGCGTCCTGTCGGGGTTGCCGATGTTGACGCGCTTGCCGACGGGGTCTTCGCCGGGCCAGTACTTGCGGGCCATCGTCTCGCTGACGAGCGCCGCGACGGGGACGCCCTGCCGGTCGCGCTCGGTGAAACGCTCGCCGCGCACGAGGCGGATGCCCATCAGGTCGAAGAAGTCCGGGCTGACCTCGATGAACTCCGCGTCCTGCACCTTCTCGGGCGGGAGTTCCGGCCGCCCCTCGATGACGAACGAGAGGACGTTGCCGCCGGTCAGCGGGAGCGCGTCCACCAGCGCCGCGCGCTCGACGCCGGGCAGGGCCGCGGTGCGCGCCGTGAGCTGGTCGTAGAAGGCGGTGATCTGCGTGTCCTCTTTGTACTTCGCGCGGGGCAGCGCGAGGTCGAGGGCGAGGACGCGCTCGGGGCGGAAGCCGGGGTCGACGGCCTGTATGCGCAGGAAGCTGCGGATCATCAGCCCCGCGCCCGCGAGCATCACGACGGCGATGGCGATCTCGGCGACGACGAGCGAGCCGCGCAGGCGGCGCGCGCCGCGCCCGGCGGTCGGGCCGCGGCTCCCGCCCTCTTTGAGCGACTCGGCGAGGTCGGCCTTCGACGCCGAGAGCGCCGGCAACAGCCCGAAGAAGACGCCGGTGGCGAGCGACACGGCGAAGGTGAAGCCGAGCACGCGCGCGTCCAGGCCCACCTCGTCGAGCCGCGGGATGTCGCCGAGGCTCAGGGCCACGAGCAGCTCGACGCCCCACGCGGCGAGGAGCAGCCCCAGCGCGCCGCCCGCGAGCGCGAGCAGCACGCTCTCCGTGAGGAACTGCCGGACGATGCGCCCGCGCCGCGCGCCGAGCGCCGAGCGCACGGCGATCTCCTGCCTCCGCGCCGCCGCGCGTGCGAGCAGGAGGTTGGCCACGTTCGCGCAAGAGATGAGCAGCAGGAACCCGACGACGCCCATCAGAATCCACAGCGCCGAACGCACGTCGCCCACGACCTTCTCGTGCAGCGGCACGACCGTCACGCCCCACCCGGCGTTGTACGAGGGGTACTGCTCGGCCAGGCGCGCGGCGACCCCCGAAAGCTCCGTGCGCGCCTGCTCGACGGTCGCGCCCGCCTTCAGCCGCCCGACGACGCTCAGGTAGTCGCTGCGGCGCGCGGTCTCCGCGAGGTTGAAGACGATGGGAATCCAGACCTGGGGCTGCTTCTCGATGACGGGGGTCTTGAAGTCCGGCGGCGCGACGCCGACGACGGTGAAGGGGTTCCCGGCGATGGTGAGCGTCTGGCCGAGCGCCTTCGGGCTCGCGCCGAAGCGGCGCTGCCAGAGGCCGTGGCTGATGACGGCGACGCGGTTCTTGCCCGCCGTCTCCTCCTCGGGCGTGAAGCCGCGGCCCAGCGCCGGGGTGACGCCGAGCACCTGGAAGAAGTTGGCTGAGACGACGGCGCCCGGCACGCGCTCGGGCTCCTCGTTCTCGCCCGTGAGCGTGATGCCCGCGTCGTTGTAGGCCGCGAGCGCCTCGAAGCTGCCGGCCTGCGCGCGCCAGTCGTTGTAGTTCGGCGCCGACGCCGGCTCGTCGGGGATGTCCGCGCCCGGGTTGCTCTCGCGCACCCACACGAGCCGCTCCGAGCCCGGGTACGGCAGCGGGCTCAGGAGCACCGCCTTGACGACCGAGAAGATGGCCGTGTTCGCGCCGATGCCGAGCGCCAGCGCCAGGACGGCCACCAGCGTGAAGCCCGGGCTCTTCGAGAGAGTCCGCGCCGCGTACCGCACATCCTGAAGCAGAGTCCTCATCGCTCACTCCGTTCGCGCGTGATGGGTGATGAGTGATGAGTGATAAGTAAAAACCGGGGGCTCCCTTTCCTCCCTCTTATCACTCATCACCCATCACTCGTATCGAAGAGCAACCATCGGGTCCACCTTCGTCGCGCGGCGCGCGGGGACGAAGGCGGCGACGAGCGCGACCGCGGCGAGCAGCAGCGCGATGCCGGCGTAGGTCAGTGGGTCCGCGGCCGAGACGCCGAAGAGCAGGCTCGACATCAGCCGCGTCAGCGCGAAGGCCCCGAGGAGCCCGAGCCCGAGCCCGACGGCGACGAGCGCCATCCCCTGCCCCACGACCATCCGCAGCACGTCGCGCCCCTGCGCGCCCAGCGCCATCCGCAGGCCGATCTCGTGCGTCCGCTGCGCCACGCCGTAACTCATCACGCCGTAGAGCCCGACGACGGCGAGCGCCAGCGCCAGCGCCGCGAAGACGCCGAAGAGGAACATCGAGAAGCGCCGCTGGGTCAGAGAGTCGGCGACCATCTTCTCCATCGTCATCGCGCGGAAGACGGGCAGGTCGCGGTCGACGCCCGCGACGGCGCCGCGCACCGCGGGCGCGAGCTGCGCCGGGTCGCCGTCGGCGCGCACCGCCACGAACAGGTTCGCGCTCGACGCGTTCCCCGAGCCGTAGGGGACGTAGTACTGCGCGCGCGACTCGCCTTCGAGCCCCTCGTTGCGGACGTGGCCGACGACGCCGACCACCTCGCGCCAGACGGGCTGCCGGGGGGCGGCGGGGTTGTTGGGGTCGGGGTTGCTCTCGAACGTGACGCGCTTGCCGACGGGGTCTGCGTCCGGCCAGTACTTGCGCGCCAGGGCCTCGTCGATGACGACGACGAGGCCGTTGGCCTCCGTGTCGCGCGCCTCGAAGTAGCGGCCGCGCACGAGCGGGATGTTCATCGTCTGGAAGTAGTCCTCGGAGACCAGCCAGCGGCTGCCGTGCGGGCTGTTCTCGCCCGGCGCGGTCTGCCGCCCCTCGATCTGGAAGCTGCCGCTCGAATTCTGCCCGCTCATCGGCAGCGTCGTGGTCGTGCCCGCGCCCTTCACGCCGGGGATGGCGCGCACGCGCTCCAGCATCTGGCGGACGAAGGCGGCGCGCGCGGGGCGGTCGGCGTACTTGTTCGGCGGCAGCGAGAGCTGCACGCCCAGCACGCCGCGCGGCTCGAAGCCGGGGTTGACGTGCTGGAGCTCGACGAAGCTGCGGATGAGGAGCCCCGCGCCCACGAGGAGCACGACGGCGAGGGCCATCTCGGTGACGACCAGCGCGTTGCGCACGCCGCGGCGGACGCCCACCTTGCCGGAGCGGCCGCCCTCCTTGAGCGTGTCGTGCAGGTTGACGGCCGAGGACTGGAAGGCGGGCACGAGCCCGAAGACGACGCCCGTCAGCAGGGAGACGCCGAGCGTGAAGAGCATCACGCGCGCGTCCAGGCCGATCTCGGCCGAGCGCGGGATGCGGTTCTCGTTGAGCTTCAGGAGGAGGTCGACGCCCCACATCGCGAGGAGCAGCCCGGCCCCGCCGCCGACGAGCGAGAGCAGCACGCTCTCCGTCAGGAGCTGCCGCACCACGCGCCAGCGCGACGCGCCGAGCGCCGTGCGCACCGCGATCTCCCTCTGGCGGACGGCCGCCCGCGCCAGCGTCAGGTTCGCCACGTTGGCGCACGCGATCAGGAGCACGAAGACGACCGCGCCGAGCAGCACCCAGAGCGCCGTGCGGATGCGGCCGACGACGAACTCGTCGAGCGGCGTGAGCAGCAGCGTCCAGTTCGTCGCGTCGGAGGTGGGCATGTACTGGCGGCGCAGCTCGGCGGCCACCGCGTCCAGCTCGGCCTGCGCCTGCGCGGCGCTCACGCCCGGCCGCATGCGCGCGTAGACCGTGAGGTACTCGTTCGTCAGGCCCCGGTTCGGGTCGAGCTGCGCCTGGGTGAAGGTGATGGGCGCCCAGAGGTCGGGCTGCTGCCCGCCGAACTCGCGCCCGAGCTGGAAGGAGGCCGGCATGACGCCGACGACCGTGTAGGGCTCGCCGTTGAGCGTGACCGTCTTGCCGACGACGGGCAGCCCGGCGAAGCGGCGGCGCCAGAAGCCGTCGCTCAGGACGACGACCTTGCCGCGCCCCTCCTCGTTCTCCTCGGCGGAGAAGGTGCGCCCCTCGGCCGCCTGCGCGCCGAGCGCCGGGAAGAGGTTGGCCGTGACCTGCATCCCCGCCAGCCGCTCCGGCTCGCCCTCGCCCGTGAGGTTGACGGAGAAGCCCGAGATGGCCGCCACGTCGGAGAAGGATTTGACGTTGTCGCGGTAGTAGGCGTAGCCCGCCGCCGAGACCGTGGCCTTCAGGTCGAGCTTCGGGTAGTGGTGCTGGATCAGGACGAGCTGGGACGGGTCCCTGTAGCTGAGCGGCTTGAGCAACACCGCGTTGACGACCGAGAAGATGGCCGTGTTCGCGCCCACGCCCAGGGCGATGGCGATGATGGCCACGGCCGTGAAGCCCTTGCTCTTCAGCAGCACGCGCGCCGCGTACTGCACATCCTTCCAAAGCGTCCCCATGCGTAAACCCTCCCCCGGGAGTCTTCAGGCCGCCCCGGCGCCGCGGCTCAATGGTCGTTCTGCGTGAAGGAGAACTCGTAGCGGCCCACGGCCTCCCTCGTCTCGACCTCGACCGTCCAGACGCCGGCCGGCGACCTCACCTCGCCGGTGTCCACGTCGTAGTCGGTGGTTTTCGCCTTCGGCCCCCCGAGGCGCACGTCGTGCCGCACGGCGCCCGTCGGGTCGCGGACGACCATCTTGAGCTCGCCCTCGCGCACGGACGCCTTCACCTGAAAGCGCACGCGCGTGCCCTCGGCGGGGACGGGCAGCTCGTACCTCTTCTTCGAGGTGGTCTTCTGGTCGAAGGTGATGGCCGTGTTCGTCCGGCTCGTCCGCCCGTCGGCGGCGAGGGCCGCGGCGGCGAGCAGGGCGACGAGCGCCGCGGCCTTAAGTGTTCTTCTCATGGCTCGGGCCTCCGGGTGAATGGCTCCCGGCGCACCGCGGGTACACCCCGGCGGGCGCGCCGCGGCCACACGCGAAAGAGATGGGGACTGGATGTTGACCGCCGGGGCCGCTAGAGCTTGAAACCGCTCTCTTCCAGCTCCTGCTCGGCCTTCGGCTCGTGGGTCTCCTCGACGACCTGGCCGTCGAAGAGGTGGAAGGTGCGGTCGGCGTACTGCGCGTAGCGCGGGTCGTGCGTGACCATGCAGATGGTGGCGCCGCCCGCGTGCAGCTCGCGCAGGAGGTTCATCACCGCCTCGCCGTTGGTCGAGTCGAGGTTACCCGTCGGCTCGTCGGCGAGCAGGATGGAGGGGTTGCCGGCGACGGCGCGGGCGACGGCCACGCGCTGCTGCTGACCGCCCGAGAGCTGCGAGGGGTAGTGCTTCATGCGGTGCGACATGCCGACCTTGAGCAGGGCCTCTTCCACGCGCTCGCGCCGCTCCTTCGCGCCCATGTCGCGGTAGGTCAGCGGCAGCTCGACGTTCTCGTAGACGTTGAGGTCGCCGATGAGGTTGAACGCCTGGAAGATGAAGCCGATCTCGCGGTTGCGGATGCGCGCGCGCTCCGAGAGCGAGAGGTTCGCCACCGGCGTCCCGTTCAGGACGTACTCGCCCTCGGTCGGCGAGTCGAGCAGGCCGAGGATCGAGAGCAGCGTGGACTTGCCGCAGCCCGACGGCCCCGCCATCGAGATGTACTCGCCCTTCTTGATGTCGAGGTGGATGCCGGAGAGCGCGTGCGTCTCGACCTCGTCCGTGTAGAAGACCTTGCGCACGCCGTCCAGCTTCACCAGCGGTTCGCTTGTAGCGCTCATCAGTTGTTCCTTTCGTAAACCGTAAACCGTGCCAAGTAGGGGGAGCCGTCGAACCCGTTGACCGTAACCCGCGGCCGGGAAGAACCGCTCTTATCCCGCCGCGGTTTACGGTCAACGGCTGACGGCCTTCTTCAATCGAGTCGGAGCCGGTCGACGCCGTCCCACTGCGAGGTGTCGGAGAGGATGACGGTGTCGCCCTCGCGCAGGCCCTCGACCACCTCGACGTTGTTGACCGAGGTGCGGCCGAGCTTGACCTGGGTGCGCGTGGCCTCGCGCCCGTCGGGGCCGACCTTGAAGAGCGAGACGGTCGCCTGACCGCCGCCGCCCGTCGCGGGGCGGCCGACGTAGAGTACGTCGTCGAGCCGCTCAAGTTCGATGGTTCCGTCCACGCTCAGGTCCACGCGCGCGCCCTGCGGCATCGGGCCTTCGAGCCGCACGTCCACGGTGAACGTGCCGTTGCGCGCGGCCGGGTCGATGCGCTGGACGCGGCCCGCGACGGTGCCGCCGCCGCGCGTGTCGATGGTGGCGGGCTGGCCGAGCGCGATGTCCTTGATCTGCGTCTCGGGAATCTGGAGCGCGGCCTTGAGGCTGGTCGGGTCGGCGACGCGCGCGATGTTGGTGCCCGGCGTGATCTGCTGCCCGACCTCGACCGTCACCTCCTGCAACACGCCGTAGGTGCCCGCGCGCACCTGGAGCGAGGCGACCTGCTCCTGGTTGAGCCGGAGCTGCGCGCGCAACTGCTCGATGCGCGCCTGCTGCGCGGCGATCTGCGCGGCCACCTGCGACTTGTTCTGCTCGATGCGCTTCTTCTCGACCTCGACGCGGTTCGCCAACTGCTCGACGCGGACGCGCGAGACGCGCAGCGTGAGCGCCGCCACGAGCCCCTCCTTCGCCAGCTCCTCGTCGGCGTCGAGCTGAATCTTGGCCTGCTGGTATTCGGACTGAATCTGCGCGACGTTCGACTGCTGCGTCATGCGGTCGCTCTCAAGCCGCGACTTGAGGTTGTTCATGTCGGCCACGGCCGACTTGATCTGGTACTCGACGTCGACGGCGGCCTGCTGGAGGGTGGGGTTGGAGAGGGTGACGAGGACGGTGCCGGCGCTGACGGTCTCGCCGGGCTTGACGAACTTCTGCTCGACGCGCCCCTCGACGGGGGCGGCGATCTGCCTGATCTCCTCGGGGATGAGCGTGCCCAGGCCCCGCACGTTGCGGAGCATCTGCCCGCGCTTGACGGTGTCCGTCAGCACGGTCGAGCGCGAGACGCTCGGCGCCGCGCGCGGCAGGCGCGAGAGCCCGTAGGTGATGAGGCCGATGGCGAGCACGCCCAGCGTCGCGTACACGGCCAGCTTCACGCGGCGCCGGTTCTTCCTCTGGGGCCGCTTCACGTCCATGGTGTTGCGCGGCGCGTCGAAAGCGGGGCGCTTCACATCCGTGGCGGGGCGCGTCGCGTCGGCGGCGGGGCGCGGCGCGTCCGTAGAGGTGCGTTTTACATCCATAGCGAGTTGCTTAACATCTCTCATCGGGGTTGCTTTAGGTCCGCAGAAACACTTCGACTAGCGATGAACCTCAACAACCCCCGTACCACTGCCGCGCGCCGCCGCCGCCGCCCGTTTTTCGGGCCTTTCGCCCGGAAACACCCCGGCACACGCCCGCCCGGTGTCCGTTTCCGCAAACCGAAATCCCAAAATCGAAAAACGCGTGAGACTCAACCGGGGCGCGGCACTTAGCTTCGCGCGGAAATTTTCCGCCTAAAATCCAAATCGTCGTATCATGCGGGACATCCTGACGCTCGTGAATCTCGCGGCCGATAGTTTGACGTAACTTGTATCGAATATGGCTCATCTGAAAACTCGTCTGCTGGCGCTGGCGATCATCGCGGTCTTCGCGGGGTTAATCTATGTCAACTGGCATCAGCTCCGCACGGAGGGGAGCTACTCGACGAAGCTGGCGGCGTTCGGGCCGTTGGGGGTGGTGGGCGGGCTGTTCCTGCTGCTCTTCCCCGGCAAGGGCGGGCGGCCGGAGACGGGGAGGGACAAGGTCATCGCGCTGCTCGTCTTCGGCGTGGGGCTCGCGGCGGGGCTGTACAACTGGTACTTGATGGACCCGGGCTTCTTCGGGAGGTAATGACGGCGCCCGCGCCGCGCGTTCGCGTGGGCCGAGATGGAGTCCGCGGAGCTGCTCCTCTACAACATGCGCCACGTGCCGCACCACGCCGCGCAGTTGAACCTGCTGCCCCGGCAGGCGGCCGGCGACGCCCCACGCCGGGTCGCGGCGGCGGGAGGTTAACGATGAAGGATGAACGCCGAACGATGAAGTGAGGAGGGGTGTTGGGTGTTAGGTTTTGGGTTCTGGTTAAAACCAACACCCGGCACCTAACACCCAACACCCTTCTTCACGTTCATCGTTCTTAGTTCATCCTTCATACTTCATCGCAAGGGGGTTCGGACTTATGAGCAGGAAGGGCGGCGAGGCGGCGGGCGCGGAGGCGTGCCGGCGGAAGTTTTTGCGTTACTTCCCGGGAGGCTTTAAGGACGAGACCTATCTCGACTGGGAGCGCGACTACAAGTGGGAGGCGCACGGGCGCTGGGAGGAGGCGCTGGGGCGCGCGGAGTTCCGGCGGCTGCTGCGCGCGGGCGAGTTCGCGGAGGCGGCGGCGCGCGCCGTGCGCGTCGAGCAGCGCACGCGCCACAGCATGATCTTCTCGTTCGAGAAGATGGCGCTGCGCGACGCCGTCAAGTCCGAGTCCGGCGCGCGCGCCTTCGCCGAAGGGCTCTACGAACTGCTGCACGGCGGGGGCAAACTTGAGCGGCGCTTCGACGCCTGGGTGGAGGCGGTCGCCGCGCTCCCGCGCAGGCAGACGCGCGTGCTGACGTGGCCGATGGTGACGGTCTGGGGCTTCCTCGCGCAGCCAGAGACGCACATCTTCCTCAAGCCGACCGTCACGCGCGCCGCGGCCGCGAAGTACGGCTTCGACCTCGCGTACAAGTCGCGCCCCAACTGGGAGACCTACGCGAGCCTTCTGGAGTTGGCCGAGGCGGTGCGGCGCGACCAGCGGTCTTTAGGCCCACGCGACATGATCGACGTGCAGTCCTTCCTCTGGGTGCAGGGCTCGGACGAGTACCCGGACTGACGCCGCCCCTCGGAAAACTCTTGTGCGGCGGGGCGGAAAGTGATTCAATGCGCGCCGCTCCAACAGCCTCGACCCCGGAGGAACTGATGAAGATGAGGCTCAACGGCTTGAGGTCGGCCAGGGCGCTCCTGGCCTGCCTGGCTCTCTCGTGTCTCGCGGGTCACGCGGCCTCGACGGCCTCGGCCCGGCGGGCGTTGCCCAACCCGGTCCTTTACCTGCAAACCCTGGAGTACTACGAGGCCGGCGGCAAGAACTTCGTACGCTACCGGTTCGGCGTCATGAACTCGGCCGAGTACCCGGCCGAGATGTTCGCCGCCGCGCCCAACCTGCCGCCCTGCGGCCAGAACGCGAAGTCTGCGCGCACCTGGGTGGACATCTACGACCAGCAGGGCAAGCGCCTCTACGGCTTCTGCGCGCTCTCCAAGCCCGACGACCTCAACTCGATCTGGTTCGCGCTCGAAGAGACGGTCGTCCCGCCGAGCTACGTCTACATCGAGCTGAACGACCGCGCCACCAACACCAAGTACAAGTCGAACCTCGCCGAGACGACGCCGTGAGATGGGTTTTGGGTGTCGGGTTCTGGGTGCTGGGGTGAAGCGGTCGGCTTTAACCAGCACCCAGAACCCGACACCCAAAACCCTCTCACCCCACCGCTTCCCTTATCACTGCCGCCAGCTCCGACACGTCCTCTTCGGTCGTGTCGAAGGAGCACATGAGGCGCACCTCGGAGGTCTGCTCGTTCCAGACGTAGAAGAAGAAGCGCTCCTGCACGCGCGGGATGCTCTCGCGCGGGAGGACGGCGAAGACCGCGTTCGACTCGACGGGCCGGGTGATGCGCACCCCCGGGACGGGGCGCAGCTCGGCGGCGAGCGCCTGCGCCATGCGGTTCGCGTGCGCGGCCGTCTCGCGCCAGAGGTCTGCGCCCAGCAGCGCCGTGAACTGCGCGGCCACGAAGCGCATCTTCGAGGGGAGCTGCGCGCACTGCTTGCGCACGAAGCGGAAGCCTTCGGCGAGCGCGGGGTCGAAGAAGACGACGGCCTCGCCGTACATCATCCCGTTCTTCGTCCCGCCGAAGCTCAGCACGTCCACGCCCGCGTCCGCCGTCAACTCTTTCAACGAGACGTCGAGGTGCGCCGCCGCGTTCGCCAGCCGCGCGCCGTCCACGTGCAGCAGCATCCCGCGCTCGTGCGCGAACGACGCGAGCCGCGTCAACTCCCCGACCGCGTAGACCGTCCCCAGCTCGGTCGGCTGCGAGACGGAGACGACGCGCGGCTGGACGTGGTGCTGGTCGCCGAGTCGCGCGAGCAGCGGCTCGACCTGCTCGGGGCGGAGCTTACCGTCGGGCGTCGGGAGGTCTACGAGCTTGCAGCCGGCGAAGCGCTCCGGCGCGCCGCACTCGTCCACGTTGATGTGGGCGGTCTCGGCGCAGACGACCGCCTGGAAGGGCCGCGTGACGGCGGCCAACGCGGAGACGTTGGCGCCCGTGCCGCCGAAGACGAAGAAGACCTCGGCCCTCTCGCCGAAGCGCTCGCGGAAGAGGCGGACGGCCGTCCCGGTGTACGCGTCGTCGCCGTAGGCCACGGCGTGCCCGCGGCCGGCCGAGCGCAGCGCGTCCCACACGCGCGGGTGCACGCCCGCGTTGTTGTCGCTCGCGAATCCACGCACGGGTCTGTCCATTCGCGCCGAGTATAGCGCGCCAGGCCCGCCTGACGAACTCGCGCTTGAACGTGCGCGACCCGCCGCCGGGGAATTCGACCGAGACCCTGTCGTCGTCGGGCGACAGGACGCGGCCGCGCCCGTACTCCGGCAGGCGCACGGCGTCGCCCTCGCTCAGCTCGACCACCTTGTTTCGAGGAAGGCGGGGTCTGTGAAGCGCTCGGGCGTGGTGAAGACGAGGTCACTCGCGCCCTGTTCGATGCGTTCGAGAATCCCGCGCCGCTAGGCGCCGGTGAGCGCGCTGTTGACCTGCGCGGCCTCGACGCCCGCCTCCGAGAGCTTGTCCACCTGATCCTTCATCAAAGAGATGAGCGGCGAGACGATGACGGTCGTGCCCGGCAGGTGGAGCGCCGGCAACTGGTAGCAGAGCGACTTGCCCGCGCCCGTCGGCATCACCGCCAGCGTGTCGTGCCCGGGGATGACCGAGCGGATGACCTCGGCCTGACCGGGGCGCATCCGTTCGAGCCCGAAGACCTCGCGCATCGTGCGCCTCGTCTTCTTCAGCTCGCCGGTCGCGCCGCCCGGAATCTTCGCCCGCGCACTTACTGGTCGTGTCACGCGACGCACACTACACCGACGGGTCACGGTTCATGTCCGCCCGAGGTTGAGAAACTGTGAAGAAGTAGGCGGCAGGCAAATGGCGGCGGGTGGTAGCCGCGTCAGCGGCGGCGGCCTGCTGTCTGTTGCTCACTGCCCTCTGGCACCTACCTTGCTCTCTTCAAATGTCGCAAGCGAACAAATCGAAGTAATCGAAGGCTCGCGCGTGGGAGGGGCCGTCGGGCGCGTACGGATGTGCGGCGCACATGTTCGCTTAAGAAACATCGGGGGTGAGTTCGCAATGGCAAACAGGGACAAAGTGGGCGAGGGCGGCACCGGCAAAAGCTCCGGCGGCAAGGGCGGCGGCGGCGGTCAGGCCGGCGGCGGACAGAAGGGCAGCAGCGGCGGCACGAGCAAAGGCGGCGGGCAGCCGGGCGGCGGCCAGGGCGGCGGGCAGGGCGGAAGCTAGAAGGGCCGGGCGTTATGCAGGAAGAGAGATTTACCAGAGAGAAGCGGGCCGCGGCGGGCGTCGGCGGCGCGGGGTGGAGCCCCGGGATGGGGCAGATACTCGGCATCGTTCTGTGCGTCATCCTGCTGCTGACCGCCATCGTCCTCGGCGTGACGACGGGCATCGGGTTCGTCTTAGCCATCCCGCTCGTGCTGCTCGTCGTGGTCGTGGGCATCCTCCTCTTCCGCGGCGGCACGCCGAGGGCGGCGACGGTCTGCCCGAACTGCAACGCGCGCGTCGACGCGCCCGAACACATCGCGGAGTTCAACTGCCCCGCGTGCGGGACTCGTCTTGAGGTCGGCACGGGCGGGGACGTGCGGAGGCTTCAGACTTAGAAGAACAAGAAGGGGGTTAGAGAGAGATGAGCGCAGACAGCGGCGGCAGGAATCAGGGCGACAGCGGGCACGTCGGCGCCACCCGGCAGAAGGGCGGCACCAGCGTGCGCGGCGAGTCGGGCGCGAAGAGCGAGGGCAAGGGCACCGGCAACAAGTCGGAGGGCTCCGGCAAGAAGAGCGGCACGCCCGGCGGCGAGCGCCTGAAGTGATAAGTCGAGGGGAAACAACCTATGTCTAAAGCAGGCGAGCAGGGTAACGATAAAGGCATCGGCGAGGGCAACCTGCGCGAAGAGCGCGGCGCGCCGCCCTACGCCGACCGCGCCTACGCGGGCGAGCAGGAGCCGGGCGGCGAGACCGGCACGAGTCTGGAAGGGACGGCCGGCGGCACCAACGTCTCGTCGCAGGGCGGGGCCGCCGACAGCGGCAAGGCCGGCGGCAACGCGGGCGGCTCCGGCGCACAGGGCAGCGGCAGGTAGAACAGACCCGCGAACGAACCGCGAGCGGGTGACGTCGGAGATACTCACCGATGTCACCCGCTCGCGGTTCGGTTTGAGAGCTTATTGCAGTTGGCGGTCGAGTGAAAGCGGGAACGATCTAACACGGAGACACAGAGACACGGCTTGTTGAGTTATCTCTTCAAGCCGTGTCTCCGTGCCTCCGTGTCTCTGTGTTGAAAGCTCACTCCATACCCACCCCCATGAGAACCGCTTTAGTGGCTGGCGATCCAGTCGTAGAGCGGCTTCCAGACCAGCTCCTTCGCGTTGTCGGCGAGGAAGAGGTCGGAGTGGCCGAACTCGACGGGGCGACCTTCGGGGCCGTAGAGCCTGACGACGTTCGAGGTCACGTCCGCGCTGCCGAGGCGCGAGAGCGTGTCGAGCCCGAACTCGCCGAAGCCGCCGCCCGCGCCGACGTAGTAGACGGGGACGTTGACGGCCGCGAGGTTGTCGTCGTACGGAAGCTGATCGCCGCAGATGACGCCGTCGGTCTCGACCTGCTCGGTCGCGCTCTGGAAGGGCGCCGCCGACTGGTAGAAGTCGTAGAGGTAAGCCTCCGAAGTGAACTGCAACCCGGAGGGCAGACCGTTCGCGTCGAACGTGCCCGCCTCAAGGTGGTAGAACGGCACGGGCGGGTACGGCGCGAAGAGGAGGTGCGTCGCGGTTCCGACGAGCAGCGCCGCCTGCCTGTTCGTCAACCCCGTCATGCCCGGGACGGGCGAGGCGCCCGCGGGGTCTGTGGCCGCAAGCAATCCGAAGGTCTGCACGCCGACGCCGAGCGGCGAGTGGTAGGTGCCCGACTGAAGCTGCTGCTGGCCGCCCGCGTAGCGCGCGCAGGCGCCCGCGCGCTGCTCCTCGTGCTCGGGGCTGAGCTTGAAGGCGATGTCCACGGGGATGAGCGCGTCCACCTGCCGCGACTGCTCGGGGACGGCCGCCTCCGCGTTGGCGTAGGCGTAGGCGACGACGCCGCCGCGGCTCCAACCCAGGAGCGCGACCTTACCGTCGCCGCTCCCCGTCGCGCCGCGCACGGCGCGCGCGACGCTGATGCCGGCCGCCACGTCGGAGACGTGCGTCGAGACGTTCCAGTCCTTCATGAACTGGAAGTCGTTCGTGTCGGCGGGCACCTGCGTCCAGCGCAGGTCGATGCCCCACACGTCCACCCCTTGCTGCGCGAGGTAGACGCCGACCGAGCGCTCGCGCGCGACGGCGCCCGAGAGCGTGCTGCTCATGAACGCCTCGTCGAAGCCCCACAGGTCGCCGTGCACCATGAAGACCGCGCGCGAGGCTTTGAAGGGGACGCCGTTGGCGCGCTCGCGCACGACGCGGTGGAGTCCGACACGGTCGTGCGCGCCCGCGCCGACCTTGAGCTTGAAGGAGTATTCGAAAACGTCGGCGACGATGTGGCGGCGCTCGACGCGCTCGACGCCGCACGCGGCGCGCGCCAGCGGCGAGGTCTGATGCGCGGCCGCACAGGCCGCCGAAGCCGACGCGCGCACGTCGGCGGGCTGCCGCGCCGCGGCGCAGACGAAAGAGGAGAAGAGCAGGAAGGAAAACAGGGCTATCCGGTTGAACAGTTTCACGAGGGCCTCCTTGAAATATGAATGCGTGAGTTTCGTCCCGGCCGTCGAAGTGCGGTTCCGGCCGCGACGCGGGCACGACTCTCTCCGCGCCCGCCATCTAACGCGCGAAGGTCGGCCGCGAAGGATCAGCCCCGCCGCGAAATAAATTTGGAGGCGGATGTGAGCCCCGGAGGGGCGGCGGACATTAGCCGGGGGTGAGCCGAAGGCGCGAAGCGCCGACGCGAGCCCCCGGTTCCGCGTTCAGAAAAACGCCCGAGCCCCGGAGGGGCGGCAGAAGTCCGAGCAGCATCATCCTCATGCTCGTTCTGTCGCCCCTCCGGGGCTCTTGAATTTTATTGCTGCGTGTCCCGGGGCTCGCTTCGACGTTCGCCTGACGGCTCACGTCTCAAGCTCACCCCCGGCTAATGTCCGCCGCCCCTGCCGGGGCTCCCACGTGCGTTTCTCTAATCTGACAGCAGCGTAGCGGTATCTGCGCTGTTGTAGTCGGAGATGAGGTCTACGGCGGAGTGTGCGAAGCGGCGGGCGGCCGCGGCGGCGCGCGCGGCGCGCTCCTCTTCGAGCGACCACTGCGCGTGGCGAGTGAGGAGCGCGAGGGCGAGCGCGCGGCCCAGGGTCATGGCGAAGCGTCGCGCGCCGGCTTCGAGCGACGCCTGCCCTTCCCTCCCGGCCGCGGCGAGCCAGGCGTAGGCGTGTGACGCGGCCTCGCGTGCAGTGCGCGCGGCGTGCGCGAGCCTTTCGTCGTGGGCCGCGTCGGCGCAGCTTTCAATTTCTGCTTTGAGGGAGGACAGGGCGACTTCGTCTTTCAAGGCCGTGCGCAGCGCGTCGAGCGAGAGGACGTTGGTCGTGCCCTCCCAGATGGAGAGCACCTGCCCGTCGCGCAGGAGCAAGGGCAGGCCCGTGTCCTCGACGTAGCCGGCGCCGCCGAACGCCTCGACCGCCTCGCTCGCGACGTGGACGGCCGCGCGCCCCGTGGTCAGCTTCACGAGCGGCGTCAAGAGACGGAGCAGGCGCGCGCCGCGTTCGTCCGACTCGCCCGCCTCCTCGCGCCCCGTCAGCTCCGCGGCGTAGAAGGCGAGGTGGAGCGCCGCGTCCGCCTCCGCCTGCAAACCCGCGAGCGTGTCCGCGTGCAGGGGCTTCTCCGCGAGCGCGGAGCCGAAGGCCGCGCGCCGCCGCGCGTAGTCGCGCGCCAGCGCCACGCCGCGCCGCATCAGCGCCGCCGCGCTCACGGCGTTCCACAGCCGCGTCACGTTGAGCATCGGCGCGATGTCGCGCACGCCGTCGGTCGTGCCCTTGACCAGCACGGCCGGCGTGCCTTCGAGCGTCAGCTCGGCGGTCGGCACCTTGCGCGTGCCGAGCTTGTCCTTCAGACGGTCGATGCGTATGTTGCGCAGGCGGCCCGCGGCGTCGCGCGTCTCGACGAAGAAGAGCGCGAGGCCGCGCCCGCCCGCCGGGTTGCCCTCGGGCCGCGCGAGCGTGAGGGCCGCCTGCGAGGCCGCGGCCGACGTGAACCACTTGCGCCCGTAGAGCCGCCACGCCCCTTCCCCGTCGGGCCGCGCGACAGTTTCGGACGCGCCCACGTCCGAGCCGCCCGAAAGCTCCGTCATCCACTGCCCGCTCGTCCAGAACGTTTCCGGGTCGCGCGAGGTGAGCCGGGGCACGAACGTCTCGACGAGGGTGTCGTTGCCGGAAATCAGGAGCACGCGCGCGGCGCCGTCGGTCATCGCGAGCGGGCAACTGTAGATGTCGGTCGAGGGCGTGAAGAGGTACGCGAGCGCGAACTGGTGCACGCGCGAGTGCGCGCCGTGCCTGCGCTCGTAGGCCGTGGCGACGAGGCCGCGCTCCGCCGCCAGGCGCTCGGCCACGCGCCACAGCGGCGAGACCTCGATGCGGTCGACCCGCTCGCCCCAGGCGTCCCACTGCGTCAGGCGCGGCTCGTTCAAGCGATCCGCGAGCTGCATGCGGTACAGCTCGCCGCCCGCCAGCTCGCCCAGCTCGACGAGTTCGGGCTCGACCTCCGCGAGCACTTCGGGCGGGAGCGCGCGCTTGAGGTAAGAGCGCAGCGCGCGGTCGGTCTCGTACTGGTTGCCGAGCCGCGGGGGCTCCTGTCGGAAGGGCATCCTCGTCTCCTTCGCTTGGCTTCACTTGACCGCAGGCAGTGGAATTGTCGATGCTGGCGCGGCAGGAATAATAACACCGGCGAGGTCTGTGATGACTGAGACAGCGAGGGCGGCCGAACGCGCCGCCTCGGTTCAGGAGATACGCTCACACTTCCCCGCGCTCGGGCGCGTGCACGAGGGTTTCCCGGTCGCGTACTTCGACGGCCCCGGCGGGACGCAGGTGCCGCGCGCGGTCGTCGAGGCGATGTCGGACTACCTGTACAAACACAACGCCAACACGCACTGGGCCTACCCGACGAGCGCCGAGACGGACGAGTTGCTGGAGCGCTCGCGCGGGTCACTCGCCGACTTCCTCAACGCTTCGCCCGGCGAGGTCGCCTTCGGCGCGAACGCGACGACGCTGGCCTTCCACGTCTCGCGCACGCTCGGGCGCACGTTCGAGGCGGGCGACGAGATAGTCGTCACCGAGTTAGACCACCACGCCAACGTCGCGCCGTGGCAGGCGCTTGAGCGCGAGCGCGGCGTCGCGGTGCGCGTCGTGCGTTTGCAGACCGAGACGGGCGAGCTGGACTGGGACGACTTCGAGTCGAAGGTCAACGCGCGCACGAAGCTCTTGGCGGTCGGCGCGGCGTCGAACGCGCTCGGCACCGTGACCGACCTCGCGCGCGCGGGCCGCCTCGCCGAGTCCGTCGGCGCCTACATGTTCGTGGACGCGGTGCACTACGCGCCGCACAGGCTGGTGGACGTGCGCGCGATGCGGTGCGACTTTCTCGTCTGCTCGGCCTACAAGTTCTACGGCCCGCACGTCGGCGCGCTGTTCTGCCGGCGCGAGCTGTTGGAGTCGCTCCCCTTCCCGAAGCTCCTGCCGGCGCCCGACTACGCGCCCGAGGTCGCGGAGACGGGCACGCAGAACCACGAGGGCATCGTCGGCGCGGCGGCGGCCGTGGAGTTCCTCGCCTCGCTCTCGCGCGGGACACCGACCGCGCCGCTCCGCGGCTCCGCGCGGCGCGAGCGCCTGCGCGCGGCCTTCGACGCGCTCCACGCGCGCGGGGCCGAGCTGACGAAGCTGCTGTGGGAAGGACTGTCTGAGGTCGAAGGCGTGAAGCTCTACGGGCCGCGCCCCGAAGCGCCGCGGACGCCGACCGTGGCCTTCACGGTCGAGGGCGTCACCTCGACGGAGGTGGCGCGGCGGCTCGCCGCGCGCGGCCTCTTCCTCTCGCACGGCGACTTCTACGCGGCGACGGTCGTCGAACAGTTGGGCCTCCGACCCGAAGGTCTCGTCCGCGCCGGCGCCGCGTGCTACACCTCGCGCGAGGAGGTCGAAAGGCTCGTCGCAGGCGTCGAGGAGATAGCGTCCGGGCGTTGAGTCTTTCCTGACGGTTAGAAATTCACTTAAGGGCGGATAACCACAGAGGCACAGAGGGCACGGAGGGGGCACAGAGTTAAGACAACCCTCTGTGCTTCCTCTGAGCCCTCTGTGCCTCTGTGGTTAACCCAACGAACGCGACCCGCAAGCCCCACGAAACTAACACTCCCCGCGGGCGGCGTTGACGAAGTCGGCGAGGAGGCCGTAGGCGGTGCTCTTCAAATCGGGGTCGTGCGCGACGACGGTGAGGCCGGGCAGCACGTCCAGCTCGTAATGGATGGCGAGCGTCGTCCCCTCGACGGAGGCGAAAGGGCCGCGCGGCGAGACCCGTTCGGGTCGCACGGAGGCTTCGACGCGTCCCCTCTCGTCGCGCCGCCCACGCGCGACGAGTCTGAAGGGGCGGCCCTCGGCGTGCGCCGCGCGAACGTCCTCGTCTTTCAACCCGCGGATGCCTTCCCTCCCGACCTCTCCGATTTTAAGACCGGCATCCATCAGGACATTCGCCAGCGCGCACGCCTTGACGGCCGAGTCCCAGCCGTCAACGTCGTGCGTGGGGTCGGTCTCCGTGATCCCCAATTGCTGCGCGCGGCGGACGCCTTCGTCGAAGGTGCGCCCCGCGGCGATCTCTTCGAGGATGACGTTCGTCGTCGAGTTGAGCACGCCCTCGAACGAGAGCAGGCGCGCGGCGGGCAGCGAGCCGCGGAAGAGCGAGAAGACGGGGCAGTCCACGACGGTCGCCTCGTGCATGAAGCGGCGGCCCTGAGCGCGCGCGAGTTCCGAAAGCTCTCGGTGGGCGTGGACGATGGCGCCCTTGTTGGCCGTGACGACGTGCGCGCCGTGTTCGAGCCCCGCGCGCGCGTGCGTGACGGCGGGCTCGCCCGTCAGGGGTTCGAGCGAAGTCACCTCGAAGAGCACGTCGCAGCGCGCGGCCGCGAGCCAGCCCTTAACGTCATCCGGCGCGGGCGTGACGCGGCCGCGGGGCTCGTCCGTCGTCAACTCTTCAACCGTGAACCCTTCGGGCGCGACCACCCACCCCATGCCGCGCGACGCGAGGCCCGTGACGCGCCAGCCGACGCCGAACTCTTCGCGCAGCGCGCCGGCCTTCTCGACGAGCAGGCGCGTGAGCGCGCGGCCGACGTTGCCGTAGCCGAGCAGGCAGAGGTTATAGATTTTCATGTTGCTTTTCCGCCGACGTTGCGAGATGCTTCCGCCACAACATCGCTCATCGAAACTTTTACCACGCGAAGAGAGGCTGGAACCAACATGGCGCGTAAAGGTCGGCGCGGGGGCCGCGCGTTCGGGCGGCGCGAGTTCGTGCGTGCGGGTGTGGCCGGGGGCCTGGGCGCGGCGCTCGCGGGATTCAACCATGAAGCGGCGGCGCGCACGCTCGCGCTCCTGGCCGGCGAGCCGCAGGGCGGCGGCCGCTTCGACCGGGAGGAGCTGACCGTCCGCGACGCGCAGGCGTCGATGACCGCGGGCCGCGTCTCCGCGCGGCGCCTGACGGAGATGTACCTCGAACGCGTCGAGCGCATCGACCGGCGCGGGGCGGCGCTCAACTCCGTCATCGAGACGAACCCGGACGCGCTCTCCGTCGCCGAAGCCCTCGACCGCGAGCGCAAGTCGGGGCGCGTGCGCGGGCCGCTGCACGGCGTGCCCGTCCTCATCAAGGACAACATCGACACGGCCGACAGGATGTTGACGACCGCCGGGTCGCTGGCGTTAGTCAACGCGAAGCCGCGGCGCGACGCCTTCATCGTCGAGCGCCTGCGCGCGGCCGGGGCCGTCATCATCGGCAAGACGAACCTGAGCGAGTGGGCCAACTTCCGCTCGACGCACTCTTCGAGCGGCTGGAGCGGGCGCGGCGGGCAGACCAGGAACCCTTACGCGCTCGAACGCAACCCCTGCGGCTCAAGCTCGGGCTCGGGCGCGGCCGTCTCGGCCAACCTCGCGCTCGTGGGCGTGGGGACGGAGACGGACGGCTCCATCGTCTGCCCCGCGGGCGCGTGCGGCATCGTCGGCATCAAGCCGACGCTCGGGCTGGTGAGCCGCGCGGGCATCATCCCCATCGCGCACAGCCAGGACACGGCCGGCCCGATGGCGCGCACCGTGGCCGACGCCGTCGCGCTGCTCCAGGTGCTCGCCGCCGAAGACCCGGCCGACCCGGCGAAGGGCGGCGGCGCGGACGTCGCCGGCTGGGCGAGGGGCCTCGCGGGCTCGCTCGACCCGGCGGGCCTGCGCGGCGCGCGCGTCGGCGTCGCCAGAAAGTTCTTCGGCTTCAACGACCGCGTGGACAAGCTGATGAGTGACGCGATTGACTTGATGAAGCGCGAGGGCGCGACCGTCGTCGACCCCGCCGACCTGCCCACGCACGGCAAGTTCGACGCGGCCGAGTTCGAGGTGCTGCTCTACGAGTTCAAGGCCGACCTCAACAAGTACCTCGCGGGCCTGGCGCCCGGCGACCACCCGCGCACGCTCAAACAACTCATCGACTTCAACGAGCGCAACCGCGACCGCGAGATGCCCTACTTCGGCCAGGAGCTTTTCGTCCGCGCCGAGGCCAAAGGGCCGCTGACCGACCCCGCCTACTTGAAAGCCCTGCGCGCGAGCAAACTGATGTCGCAGGCGCAGGGCATCGACGCCGTGATGGTCAAACACAGGCTCGACGCGCTCGTGGCGCCCACGGGCGGCCCGGCCTGGACGACCGACCTCGTCAACGGCGACCACTTCACCGGCGGCAGCTCGACGCCCGCGGCCGTCGCCGGCTACCCGAACGTGCAGGTGCCGGCCGGCTACGTCTACGGCCTGCCGGTCGGCATCTCCTTCTTCGGCCGGGCCTACACCGAGCCGAAGCTCGTCCGCCTCGCCTACGCCTACGAGCAGGCCACGCGCCACCGCCGGCCCCCGCGCCTCCTGCCGCAGGCAGACCTGCGCGGGTGAAGACCGGCGCGGGTCGGCGGCCCCGGCTCAAAAACTTTCGGCCGAGGAGGGGCCACCCGCCGGCGGGTGGCCCCTCCTTTGCACATACCCCGTGACAGCTAACTTTTCCACACGAAAATCATACTGTCATAAGGCTTGCACCCACGAACCGACCCGGATGATTGCGGGTCCGGGACGGGGTTCCGGCGCTACTTTCACTTAATAACGACACGGGGGAGACGATTTAAATGGCAGAAACGACAGGTTCAGCGACAGGACGTTCGAGGATGGTCACCGGACTGTTTAGAGACAGGGAGAGCGCCGAGCGCGCCTACGGCTCGGTCACCACGCGCGGGTACAGCACCGACGACGTCAACCTGTTGATGTCGGACGAGACGCGCGACAAGCACTTCACGAGCGACGGCAGGGAGACGGAGCTGGGCAACAAGGCGCTGGAAGGCGCGGGCACGGGCGCGGCCATCGGCGGCACCGTCGGCGCGACCCTCGCGGCCATCGCCGCCATCGGGACGACGCTGATACTGCCCGGCATCGGCCTCCTCGTCGCAGGCCCCATCGCCGCGGGCCTCGCGGGCGCGGGCGCGGGCGGCGCGACGGGCGGCATCATCGGCGCGCTGGTCGGCGCCGGCATCCCCGAAGAGCGCGTCAAGCACTACGAGAAGGGTCTGAAGGAAGGCGGCATCCTGTTGGGCGTCAACCCCCGTTCGGACGAGGACGCGGAGTACTTCGAGCGCGAGTGGAAGACCTACCGCGGCGAAGAGGTCTCCCGCTAAACCGCGCCGTCGGACACGGCCTTAACAGTCGGGGAGGATAGATGCGACGCACATTAACTTTAGTCGGACTGCTCGCGTTCGCGTCGTGGGGCGCGGCGTGCGGCGGCGGCGACTCGAACACGAACTCGAACGCCAACGCCACGCGCAACAGCGCGGTCGAGACGAACGCCAACGTCCCGAAGAATCTGAACGCCAACACCGCCCCGTCCAACACGGGCGTGGTGGTCAACAACAACGGCAACCAGAACACCTCGGGCGTCAGCACGACGAACGGCAACAACGGGAACCACAACGCCAACGGCAACCGGAACGTCAACGGCAACGCGAACCGCAACGCGAATCACTGAGCGCCGCGCGGGACGCGAAGACGGCGGAGGGCGCGGGACGTTTCAATCTACGTCCCGCGCCCTCCCCTTTTAGCCGCCGCGCCCCCGCCCGCGGCGGGCTTGAAGGGCTAATTTGTTGGGCCTCCCGCCAAATGCATTCCGGCGGGTGAGCAGGTATAATTCGGGTTTCGCGCGCCCGAAGAATTTACGCCTGTGGGAGTTCACTTGAGCCGAATGATTAACTTCGAGACCTCGCCGGAGCGCTACCGGCACTGGAAGCTTGAGATCGAGGGGCCGGTCGCCACGCTCTCGATGGACGTGCAGGAGGACGAGACGCTCGCGGAGGGCTACAAGCTGAAGCTCAACTCGTACGACCTGGGCGTCGACATAGAGCTTTCGGACGCCGTCTCCCGCCTGCGCTTCGAGCACCCGGAGGTGCGCGTCGTCGTCGTCCGCAGCCTCAAGCCCCGCATCTTCTGCGCCGGCGCCAACATCTACATGCTCGGCACCTCCGCGCACGGCTTCAAGGTCAACTTCTGCACGTACACGAACGAGACGCGCTGCTCCATCGAGGACGCCTCCGCGCACTCGGGGCAGCGCTACGTCGCCGCCTTGAACGGCACGGCGTCGGGCGGCGGCTACGAGCTGGCGATAGCCTGCGATGAAATCTACCTCGTGGACGACGGCAACTCCGCCGTCTCGCTCCCCGAGGTGCCTCTGCTCGGCGTGCTGCCGGGCACGGGCGGCTTGACGCGGCTCGTGGACAAGCGCAAGGTGCGCCGCGACCGCGCCGACGTCTTCTCGACGCTGGCCGAGGGGTTGAAGGCGAAGCGCGCGGAGGAGTGGGGGCTCATCGACGGCCACTTCCCGACGAGCAAGTTTCAGGAGGGCGTCGAGGCGCGCGTCGCCGAGCTTCTGAAAGAGGCCGAAGGAGACGACGCCGGCCCCGGCATCAAGCTGAACCCGCTCGACGTGGAGGCGGGCGACGGCGGGCGCGAGTACAGGTACGTCTCGCTGAAGCTGAACCGAGAGGCGCGGCACGCGGAGTTGACCGTGCGCGGGCCGGAGGGCGGCCTGCCGTCGGCGGCGGAGGAGATTCACAAGCTCGGCGATGCGTACTGGCCGCTGCGCGCGTACCGCGAGCTGGACGACGCGCTGCTCCACCTGCGTATGAACGAGCCGGAGGTCGGGCTCGTCCTGCTGCGCGCCGCGGGCGAGATCGACGACGTGCTCGCGGTCGACAAGGCCCTGGTCGAGAACCGCGAACACTGGCTCGTGCGCGAGATCATCCTGCACATGTCGCGCGTGCTGCGCCGGCTCGACCTGACGGCCAAGAGCTTCTTCGCGCTGGCCGAGCCCGGGAGCTGCTTCGCCGGCAACCTGCTCGAACTGCTGCTCGCGTCCGACCGCAGCTACATGCTCAACGACCCGGAGCAGAAGGTCGAGTTGGCGACGAGCGAATTGAACGCGGGCGCGCTCCCGATGTCGAACGGCCTGACGCGGCTTCAGTCGCGCTTCCTCGCCGAGCCCGAGCGCGCCGCCGCCGTCCTCGAACGCGGGAGCCGCTTCGACACCGAAGAGGCGGAGGAGGCGGGCCTCGTCACCTTCGCCCCCGACGACCTCGACTGGGAGGACGAAATCCGCGTCGCCGTCGAGGAGCGCACCTCGCTCTCGCCCGACGCGCTCACCGGCATGGAGGCGTCCCTGCGCTTCGCCGGCCCCGAGACGCTCGACACCAAGATTTACGGCCGGCTCACGGCCTGGCAGAACTGGATTTTCCAGCGCCCCAACGCCGTCGGCCCGCAGGGGGCGCTCACGAACTACGGCAAGCCGACGCAGCCGCAGTTCGATTACAAAAGGACTTAACAGTTTTCAGTTTTCAGTTTTCAGTTTTCAGTAATACCGCCGTCCGGCGCCGCGAACGTCTCTGGCTGAAAACTGAAGACTGAAAACTATGTCGGAGGCATAATGGAGTTACACGAGCGCATTCCTAACAACGTGAACCTGTCGGGCGACAAGCGGCTCCAGCGCGCGCTGGAGAAGTGGCTGCCGAACTACCTCGACTGGTGGCGCGAGATGGGGCCGGAGGGCTTTCAGGACAAGGACGTGTGGCTGCGCACGGCCGTCTCGGTCGAGGCCGACGGGTGGGCGCACTTCGACTACGTGCGGATGCCCGACTACCGGTGGGGCATCTTCCTCAAGCCGGCCGAGCCGGACGCGCGCGTCGGCTTCGGCGACAACATGGGGCAGCCCGCCTACCAGGAGGTGCCCGGCGAGTTCCGCAACGCGCTGCGCCGCATCGTCGTCACGCAGGCCGACACCGAGCCCGCCTCCGTCGAGCAGCAGCGGCGCCTCGGCCAGACCTGCCCGTCCCTGTACGACCTGCGGAATCTGTTTCAGGTGAACGTCGAGGAGGGCCGGCACCTCTGGGCGATGGTCTACCTGCTGCACGGCTACTTCGGCCGCGACGGGCGCGACGAGGCCGACGCCCTGCTCGAAAGACGCTCGGGGAACCCCGACAAGCCCAGGATACTCGAAGCCTTCAACCAGCCGTGCGACGACTGGCTCAACTTTTTCTGCTTCACGATGTTCACCGACCGCGACGGCAAGTACCAGCTCTCGGCGCTCGCCGAGTCGGGCTTCGAGCCGCTGGCGCGCACCTGCCAGTTCATGCTCACCGAGGAGGCGCACCACCTCTTCGTCGGCGAGACCGGCGTCGGCCGCGTTCGAGCTGATCTCGCCGCCGAAGAGGTCGAGCGAGTAGGAGAACCAGTAGTTGATGTAGCGCTGGATGATGTCGAACGGGATGCCGCCCAAAGCGCGCACGTCCTCGTTCGGGTTCTGCTTCATCAACTGCGCGGTGCGGCGGACGACGCGCCCCACGCCGGTCTCGCCGACGAAGAGGTGGTGCGCCTCCTCCGTCAGCATGAACTGGCAGGTGCGCGCGAGCGGCTCGAAGCCCGACTCGGCGAGCGCCGAGAGCTGGTACTTGCCGTCGCGGTCGGTGAACATCGTGAAGCAGAAGAAGTTGAGCCAGTCGTCGCACGGCTGGTTGAAGGCTTCGAGTATGCGGGGCTTGTCCGGGTTGCCGGAGCGCCTTTCGAGCAAGGCGTCGGCCTCGTCGCGCCCGTCGCGGCCGAAGTAGCCGTGCAGCAGGTAGACCATCGCCCAGAGGTGTCGGCCCTCCTCGACGTTCACCTGAAACAGATTGCGCAGGTCGTAGAGCGAGGGGCAGGTCTGTCCCAAACGGCGCTGCTGCTCGACCGAGGCGGGCTCGGTGTCGGCCTGCGTGACGACGATGCGGCGCA
>DASVQJ010000028.1:0-12432 GCA_036389235.1 Pyrinomonadaceae bacterium
ACGCCCGTCACGCAGAGGGCGCGCGCGCCGAGCACCTCGCTGGCGACGTGCGCGAGGTACGTGCTGTCCACCCCGCCCGAGAAGGCCACGAGCGCCGCGCCCATCTCCTTGAGGATGGCGCGCAGCGCCTCCTCCTTTGCAAGGGCTTCGGACTCTTCGCCCGTCGTCACCCCGACGACTTCCCCGCCCCGCGCTTCTTCTTCGACGGCCGGACTGTTCACGCTCACCTTTCAGACCCGGCGCGCGCACGAACCCAGGCGCCGCCGCGGACTCTCCCTGCTGCCCTGAACTGTTTTGTTTTTAATAAACTTGCCGGCCGCGAATGTTATCTCACGCGCGCTGACCACGCAACCCGGACAGCCGTGACGTAAGGGCCGGGATTTCAAATCCGGAATTTAAACTTTCAAATCGTGCGCGGGGGTGACGGCCCGCGGCGCGCGTGCTATATTCGGCGCGAAACTCACGCTTGCGTCTCCCTAACGTGGGCAGTTTCGGTCTGACGTTTTCCCTGTGACAATCGCTCCGATGCTCTGCGGCTTTCGACACCGCCGTCTCGTCGTCGCGCTCGCGTTCGCGTTCGCGCTCGTGTGTGCGCAGGGCACGGCGGCGCAGGAGAGGGACGAGTTCGACGAGACGGCGGCCGACCCCGTCAAGCTCTTCAACCGCGGGCAGGAGGCGCACGCGAAGAAGGAGTTCGAGCGCGCGCTCGAACTCTACGAAGAGGCTTTGCAGTTGAAGCCCGAGTTCGCCGAGGCGGAGTTTCAGAAGGCCGCGGCGCTCGTCGCCTTAAAGCGCACTCCGGAGGCCGAGAGGTCCTACCGCCGCGCGATGGAGCTGCGCCGCACCTGGGCGCTCCCGCCCGCCGCGCTCGGGCTGATGCTGGTGAGAACGCCGGGGCGCGAGAAGGAGGCCGAGCCGCTGCTGCGCCGCGCGCTCGAACTCGACCCGAAGAATCTGACGGCGACCGTCGCGCTGGCCGAGCTGCGCGCGCGCGCGGGCGACACGGCCGACGGCGTCACGCTCTGGAGGCGCGCGGCCGAGCTGAAGCCCGACGACGCGAGGCTCTGGGTCACGCTCGCACGCGCCGAGCAGGCGGCGAAGGACACGGCCGCCGCGCTCAAAAGTTACGCGAGGGCGCTTGAGGTCGCTCCCGACGACGCCGAGGCGAGGCTCGGCCGCGCCGACCTCCTCATCAGCTCCGGCGAGAAGGAGCGCGCCCTCGAAGACGTTCGCGCGCTCGAAGCACAGGCGAAGTCCGACTGGAAGCTCGCCGTCGCCGTCGCCAACCGCTACGGCCTCATCGGGAAGAAGGAAGAGTCGCAACGCGTCTACGAGTCGCTCCCCGCGGAGGCCAAGCAGTCCGAGGAGGGGCGGAAGCTCCACGCGGCCCTCTCCGACCTGCCCTGCGATGAGACGCCGGAGGCGCGCGCCGCGCTCGAACAGCTCGTCACCTCCGACCCGAAGAACTCGGCCGCGCTCTCCTGCCTCGGCCGGCTCGAACGCACTCACGACCCGGAACGCTCCGCCGAACTCTACAGGCGCGCGGCGGAGGCCGAGCCGCGCAACGTGGACTACGCCGTCGGCTACGCGGCGGCGCTCGTGCAGCTCCGTAAATTCGCGGAGGCGGCCGGCGTCCTCCAGCGCGTCGTCGCGGCCGCGCCCGAGCACTACGAGGCGCACGCCAACTTCGCCGCCGCGCTCTTCGAGTTAAAGCTTTACAACCGGGCCGTTGTGGAATACAAATGGATCGAGCGTGCGAAGCCGGAGTCGGCGGTCGTACACTTCTTCCTTGCCATCGCGCACGACCGGATGGGTGAGTACGAGGAGGCGCTCGCGGAGTACGAGACGTTCCTCGCGCGCGCCGACGCCGGCGTCAACCAGCTTGAGATAGAGAAGGTCAACCTGCGGCTCCCCTCGCTGCGCAACCAGATCAAGCGCGGCGAAGGGGTGAAGAAAGACAAGAGGGCGCAGTGATGGACACGTATCGCAGCGCGGAGCGCAGTTCTTCGGCGCGCACTACGGTTAAGCGCGCTTCGGCAACGCTGGTTCTCATCTTCACCTGCCTCGCGTGCGCGCAGGCGCAGGACGCGCCGCGGCAGGCGCCGCGCGAGGAGGGGCCGCCGCCCCTGCGCTACATGCCGCCGGACGTGCGCCAGAGGCTCGAAGGCGCGCGGGACGCCAAGTCGCGCGCGCGGCTCAGCATGGAGATCGCCGAGGAGCGGCTGGCGCGCGCCGCGCAGTTCGCCGACCAGGACAGGTTCGAGGCGGCGACCGGCGAGATCGGCATCTACGAGGCCGTCGTCGAGGACACCGTCCGCACGCTGCACGCCTCGGGCGGCGAGGGCCGGGCCAGCAACAAGCTCCGCGACATCTTCAAGCGCGTCGAGATCACCCTGCGCTCGCACGTCACGCGGCTCGAATCCATCCGCCGCGTGCTGCCCGAGCGGCACGCCGTCCACCTCAAGGACGCCATCGACTTCGTGCGCGACCGGCGCGACCAGGCGCTCAGCGCCTTCTACTCCGACTCCGTCCTGCGCGAGCCGCGCCTCCCCGAGATGGCGACGCCCGACGGCGAGCGCGCCACCACCAGCACGGCCGCGCAGCCGGCCCCCGACAAGAAGCCCGACCAGAAACAGCAGTAAGAGATGAACAGCCTCCGCCCCCCCGAGACGTCCCCCGCGCGGCTCCGACGCGCCGCCCCCTTTCTCTTCGCGCTCTGCGTCTGCCTCTCGCTCGCCGCGCCGGCCGCCGCGCAGAAGCGCGAGCACCTGACGCCGGAGGAGATCGAGCTCGTCCGCGACAACCAGGAGCTTGACGCGCGCACGAAGGTCTTCATCACCGCCGCCGAGCGCCGCCTGCTCGCCGTCACCGACCCCGACGAGTCCGCGAAGAACGCGCCGAAGGAGAGGGAGAAGTGGGGCGAGTTGAAGGGCACGCGCACGCAGCTCTTCTACGACATCTCGAAGATACTCGAAGAGGCCGTCGTCAACGTGGACGACGTGGCCGAGCACAACCCGGAGAGTCCGCTGCTGCGCAAGTCGCTCTACATGCTCTCGGAGGCGACCGGGCGGATGCTGCCCCGGCTCGCGAAGCTGCGCGAGGACGTGAAGATCGAGGCCGAGGCCGACCAGCTCGACCGCGCGCTTGAGACCGCCCGCGAGATAACGGACGCGGCCAAAGAGCGCGGCGTCACGGCCGAAGACCTCAAGGCCAAGGCGAAGGCCGCGAAGAAGACCAACTAAGTCAGTCTGAGAGATTTCAAGGGAACCCCGGCGGCGCGCGCTTGAGAGAAAGTGGCGCCGCCTTTTAATTTATCCGCGCCGAACAACGCGGCGGTTTGTGTCGTAGAATAGGGCGCGAAAGGAATCGCAGAGGAGATTATGGAGAGCAGATTCTACCCGGGCGTTCAGGCCGACACCGCGCAGCTTACGCGAGAGCTGCGCGCGCTCTTCGACGGCGACACGGCCTTCGAAGTCCAGACGATGCAGGTCTCGACGACCGCGGTCATTCAGGCGCGCAAGACGAGCACGCTCCGCGACCTGACCGGACTGTCGGCCGCGCTGACCATCAAAGATCACGCCCGACGCGGGCGGGACGCGCGTCGAGATCGGGATGCAGAAGTGGCTCGACAAGGCGGCGGTCGCGGCGGTGGCCGTCTTCCTCTCGGCGGGCCTCCTGCTCGCCCTGCCGGCGCTCGGCGCCTACTGGCAGTACAAGCTGACCGAGGACGCCTGGAAGATTATCGAGGGGCACGTCGCGCGCAAGGCCGGCGGCTACGTCCCGCCGATGCCCGGGAGCTGCGGCACCTGCGGCGCGGTCGTCACCTCCGGCTCGGCCTTCTGTTCCGGCTGCGGCGCCAACATGCGCGTCGAACACACCTGCGCCTCATGCGGCTCCAAGCAGAAAGACCCCGCCGCCCGCTTCTGCAACCGCTGCGGCAAACCGCTCACGAGCTGAAAGGGTGTCGGGTGTCGGGTGTCGGGTGGAAGCCGGTTCTTCCCTAACACCAAACACCTAACACCCAACACCCTTACTCACGCAGCGTCCGACTCCCTCTCCGTCAGGCCGAGTTCGTCGGAGCAGTCGCGGCAGAGCCAGACGTGTATGTGCGCGGCGTCGGCCCAGAAGAAGGGGGTGACGCGCGCGGCGGCGCGGACGGCCGCGTCGGACGGCAGCCGCTGGAGGTGTTTGACGTAGGTGCGGCCGTCGTAATAGTTGCCCGGCGCACCGGCCGCGCGGTGGATGCACTCGCGCACGCGGTAATCCTGCTCGCTCTTCAAGTCGGGTGACCTCGATGAATGATGTATAAATGTTGGCAAAGATGGGAGGGCTCGGCGCACGCTTGTGCGGCGCGGGTGATTGTTTACCACGCGGCTGACGCGGCCAAGTTGCATTGTCGTTGCAGAACTATTATTTTGCCGCCCTCCGGTTGATAAGAATCACGTTTTAGGGAATCATCCAGGAATGTCTGAGAGGCGGCCCGAAGACCTGACGATCCTCGTCGTCGAAGACTACGAGGACACGAGCCTCGCCATGCGGCTGGCGCTCGAACGCAAGGGTTACCACATCCTCGAAGCCTCCGACGGCGCACGCGCCGTCGAGGTCGCCGAGAGCGTGCGCCCGGAAGTCGTCCTGATGGACTTGAACCTCCCCGTCCTCGACGGCTTCGGCGCGGCCGAGCGCATCCGCGCCAACCCCGAACTCAAGGAGACGATCATCGTCGCCGTCACCGCCTACCACGACCCGGACCTCCGCGCCCGCGCCCTCGCCGCCGGCTGCAACGCCTTCGTCACCAAGCCCATCGACTTCGAATGGCTCGGCGACCTCATCTCGAACCTCTTACCGTGAGTAGACAGTAGCCAGTAGTCAGTAGTCAGTAGGAAGATAAAGCGGGCCGCTTGAACTGAAGGCCGAAAGGCGCCGCTCTGTTTTTCTGCTGGCTACTGACTACTGTCTGCTGTCTACTGCCTTTAATCGAAGATGAGGTGAAAGCCCGACGGCTCGGCCGGGACGAAGGTCGGCTCGACGCCGAACACGTCGCGGATGCGGTCGTGCGTGAGCACGTCGGCGGGGGCGCCGGCCGCGACGACCCGCCCGCCGTCGAGTAGGACGAGCTGGTCGGCGAAGCGCGCGGCGAGGTTGAGGTCGTGGACGACGCCGACCGTGACCACGTCGGTGGCGTCGGCGAAGGCGCGCACCTTCTTCATGAACTCGATCTGGTGGCGGATGTCGAGAAAGGTGAGCGGCTCGTCCAGGAACAGGTAGCGGCAGGACGTGCCCGCGCGCCACAGTTGCGCCAGCACGCGCGCGAAGTTGACGCGCTGGCGCTCGCCGCCGCTGAGCGTCTGGTAGTTGCGCCCGGCGAACTCGGTCACGTCGAAGAATTCCATCAGCTCGTCGACTATCTTCTCGTCCGCGGCGCCGGGGCGGCTCCCGAAGTGCGGGTGTCTGCCCATCATGACGACCTCGCGGACGGTCAGAGGGAACGCGACCTCGACCGCCTGCGAGAGCACGGCGCGGCGCCTGGCGAGTTCGGCCTCGCCCGCGCGCCGAACGTCCTCGCCCTCGTACAAGACTTGGCCTTCGTGCGGGCGCAGGAACCGCGCGAGCACCTTGATGAGGGTCGATTTGCCCGCGCCGTTCGGGCCGATGACGAGGTGTAGGCGGCCGGGCTCGAACCTGACCGAGACGCCGGAGAGGAGCGTCTTGTCGCCGACCCGGAAGGTGATGTCGCGGGCTTCGAGCATCTTCAGAACACGTACTGGCGGCGGCGCAGCAGGAGGAGGAAGACGGGCACGCCGACCGCCGAGGTGACGATGCCGATGGGGAGTTCCGCGGGCCGGAGCGAGAGGCGCGCAATCAAGTCCGCGAGGCTCAGAAGCGTCGCGCCCGTCAGGGCGCTGCCGACGATGAGGTGGCGGTTGTCGGCCCCGCCCAGCATCCGCAGGATGTGCGGGACGACCAGGCCGACGAAGCTGATGACTCCCGTGAAGGCCGTCGCGACGGCGACGACGACGACGTTGACGGAGAGGATGATCCACTTCAGGCGGTTCACGTTCACGCCCAGGTACGTCGCCTCCTCTTCCCCGATCATCAGGGCGTTGAGCTGCTTCGCGTAGCGGAGCGCGACGGCCGTGCCCGCCAGCGTCGAGACGGCGACGACCTCGACTGCACGCCAACTCGCGCCCGAGAGCGTGCCCAGGCTCCAGAACGTGATGGAGCGCGCCTGCGGGTCGCGCGCGATGTAGGAGAGGAACCCGATGGCGCTCATGAAGAGTGCGTTGACCGCGAGCCCCGTCAGCAGCAGCGTCACGATGGAAGCGCGCCCGTCCTCGCGCGAGCGCGCGAGGAGGAAGACGAGGTAGGTCGAAAGCACGCCGCCGAGGCACGCGGCCAGCGGGAGACTCCACAGGCTCGCGCCGAGGTTGAGCGCGCCGCCGAGGACGAAGAAGAGCGCCGAGCCGAAGGCGGCGCCGCTCGAAGTCCCGACGAGCCCCGGCTCGACGATGGGGTTGCGGAAGAGCGCCTGCATCAGCGCGCCGCCGACGCCGAGGCTCGCGCCGACCAGAAGGCACAGGACGGCGCGCGGCAGCCGCAGCTCAAGGAAGATGCGTTGGTCTAAGGTCGGCGCGGGCCGGCCCGGGAGGAGCGAGGCCAGCGCCCGGCCGATGGCGGGGACGGAAAAATCTATGGCGCCGTAGCGGACGGACGCGGCCAGCACGAGGAGCGTCGCGCAGGCCAGTGCGAGGAGGAGTGCCCCGCGGTTCCCGCCGTGTCTTGTCACTGTTGGTGGATGACCGCGGCCACCTTCTCGACGTTCTCGCCGGAGCGCGGGCCGAAGTACATGAGCTGGTTCTCTTCGATGCGGTAGATGCGGTTGTTCTTCGCCGCGTTCGAGGTGGCGACGCCGGGCAGCGCCTTGATCTGCTCAAGGTCTCCCCCGGCGCGGTCGAAGCCGTAGTCGGTGACGAGTATCACGTCCGGGTTCGCCTGCGCCACAATCTCGGGCGACTCCATGCGCTGCATCCTCTCCGAGTTGATCGCCATCTCGCCGCCCGCCCATTCTATCATCCGGCCGGCCGCGCTGCCGTCGCCCGTCCCGCCTCCCTTCCCTACGACGAGGTAGACGTTCGACGCGCGCCCGAAGTGCAGGACGGCGACCCGCGGGCGGTCTGTGTACTTCCTGACCGCTTCGAGCGAGGCCGCCATCTGCGCGTCGAGCGTGCGGCAGAGTTCTTCGGCGCGCGGCTCCTTATGAAAGTAGGCGCCCATCTCGCGGATGAGGGCTTTGGTGCCTTCGACGGAATCGTTCTTCGCCCCGAAGGTCTTCATGGGGATGTTCAGGCCCTTGAGCTGTTCGACGACCTGCGGCGGGCCGATGTTGTTGTCGTGGATGATGGCCGTCGGGTGGAGCGAGAGGATGCCCTCGGCGCTCAGCGCGCGGTGGTAGCCGACCGTCTGCACCTTCTTCACGTCGGGCGGGTACGTGCTTGAGAAATCGACCCCGACGACGCTGCCCTGCGCCCCGAGCGCCCAGATGATTTCGTTGTAGGTCTGCGAGATGACCACCACGCGCTCCGCCTGCGCGTCGCCCGCCGTGTTGCCGAAGCGCGCGCAGCCCGCCGCCGGGACGAGTGCCGCGAGAACCGCAGTCACGAGTAGGATTCGTTTCATCGAGGCATGCAGTTTACCGCGGTTGCTACGTCGTAAGCATCCGGGTCAGAACCACCCGCGGTAGCGGGTGGGCCTAAGCGATACGGTTATGCCGAGTGGCAAATGCCCACCCGCTACCGCGGGTGGTTCTGACCGCTCTTAGAAAGAGAAGCGCGCCTGAAGCTGGAACATCCGCGGCGGGTCGACGTTGGCGAACGCGGGGAGCGCGTTGGTGGACGTGCCGACCGCCACGAGCTGTCCGAACGTCGGGAGCGGCGTGCCGGTGTCGCCGTAGATGGTTAGGCCGCGCCCGAGATAGTTCCCGTGGTTGAAGATGTTGAAGCCCTCCAGGCGGAGCGTGAGCGCCGCGTGCTCCGACAGCCTGATGCGCTCCTCCGCGAAGACGGAAACGTCCTGAGTGCCCGAGCCGCGGAAGGCGGACTTGCGGAGGGTTTGTCCGTTGACGACGGGGCGGTCGTTGTTGACGCCGTCGCCGTTGTTGTCCACGCCCGTCGTGGCGTTGAAGGGGCGCGCCGACGCGAACGTCGAGACGGTGCCGGCCGTGAAGCCGAGCGGGAAGCGGTAGAGGAAGGTGATGACGGCGCGGTGGCGCTGATCGACGACGCTCGGGCCGCGCTCCTCCTCGCCGAGCCGCGAGATGTTGCTCTCGTTCGGCCCGATGCCGTTGCCGTCCGGCTCCGTCGTGTTACTCGCCTTCGACAGCGTGTAGCTGACGGAGGCGTACATCCTGCGGCTGCCGCGGTAGGTGACCTGAGTCTGTATCCCGTTGTAGTCCGCCTCGCCGAAGTTCGTCAGCACGTTGACCTGGCGCACGCCGCCGTTGACCGGCAGGATGGGGCGCGTCAGGTTGGCCGCGGCCACGCTCCTGACCTGCCCGGGCGCGTTGCGGTCGAAGGGCGCGGGGGCGTTCAGGTCAATCGTGCGGTCGATGCCGCCGAGGTGCTGTTTCACGTAGTCCACGCCCGCGAACAGCCCGCCGAAGAACTCGCGCTCCGCGCCGAAGGTGATGATCTGGCTGCGCGGGTTCACAAGCCCGTCGGGGTAGTTCGGCAGGCGGTCGAAGTTGAGGCCGTACTGCGCGAACTGCGTCCGGTAGAAGTCCGCGCGGCCCGCGCGGATGGTGATGTCGCGCGCGGGCAGTTGCGAGGCCGGCAGCGTCCGCGGGTCGACGTTGACGGGGACGCACGTCAGGCAGGTCGGGAAGCCGGTCTGCCCCGCGACCGCCGTGTAGGTCGTCAGCCCGTCGAGCCCGTTGACGAGGGAGCCCGCGACCGCGTTCGAGCGAATCTGCGTGTAGTACATCCCGTAGCCGCCGCGGACGGACGTGCGCGCGTCGCCGCCCGGGTGCCAGCCGAAGCCGACGCGCGGCGCGAAGTTCTTCGCCGCGTCGGTCAACGTCTGGCGGTCGTAGCGCAGCCCGAGGTTGAGGGTGAAGTCCGGGTGCACCTTCCAGTCGTCCTGCACGAACCCGGTCAGGAGCCACTGCTTCAGCTCGTAGCTACTGATGCCGAAGTTGATCGGCTGCTGGTAGTTCTGCACGTCGGCCAGCGTCAGCGAGCCGAAGGGTGCCGTCGTCGTGTTCCTGAAGTTGAACGTGCCGAGCACGGCCGTGCCGGGCTCGCTGCCCGTGCCGCCGGAGGTGTGGTGGATGACGCTCCCGCCGAAGCGCAGGTAGTGCTGGCCGTGCGACCAGGAGAGCGTGTCGCCGAACTGCACCTGGTGGCTGAAGATGTCCGAGAGGCGCGACTGGCCGATGGTGAACGGCACGGTGCCGCCGCGCGTGTACGTCGTCGAGAGCGTCCCCGCCTCCCACCTCGTGACCGGGTCGCCGTGCAGGTACGCGAAACGCGCCTCGTTCAGGAGGCTCCGGCTGAAGACCGACGTGTGGTTGGCCTGAAGCGTCCACGAGCGGCGCGAGTACCTGCGCGCGACGCTCGGGGCGTTCGTGCCGCCGACGGCGTCCTGCGGGTTGTCGTCGAAGAAACGGTCGACGTTGACGCGCACCATCGACGACTGGCTCGCGGTGAACCTGTGGTCGAGCCGCCCGTCGAAGAGGAACTGCCGGTAGTGCCCCGTGTAGTCGAGCCGTCCGTCCGCCGGCAGGAGGAACGCCGGCAAAGTGGTCGAGAGGAACGTCGTGCGGTTCTGCCGCGTGTAGTCGGCCGCGGCGAAGAAGAAGGTCTTGTCTTCGACGACAGGCCCGCCGACCGAGCCGGAGACCTGCTGGAGCGCGTCGGGGATGTCCACGGGGTTGATGGCCCGAAGCGTCGCGGGCGTGACGCAGGTCGCGACGGACGAAGGGCAGAAATTTTTGGTCGAGAAGGTCTTGGCCTGCCAGCTCCCGCCCGGCCGAATCATAAATATGCCTTCGCCGTGGAGGTCGTTCGTGCCCGACTTGGTGACGATGTTCAGCGCCGGCCCCGAAGTCCAGCCGAACTCGGAGGAGAAGGCGTTCGTCAGAATGTTGATCTCCTGCACCGCGCCGATGGGCACGGTGGCGATGGCCGTCTGGCGGCCCCAGCCCTCGTCGTTGTTCGCGCCGTCGAGCGTGAAGGTGGTCGCGCGGCGCGAGCCCACGCCCGTGATGAAGTAGGTCGCGTTGACGAAGAGGTCGCCCGTCCCCTTCCCCTGCCGGAAGGCCGAGTTGAGGAGCGGCAGCGTCGTCACCTTGCGCCCGAGAATCGGCGTCTCGTCGATCTGTGCGGCGTTGAGCGGGAGCCCCGTCTGCGGGTTGTCGCGCACGCCCTCGGTCGTGCCGAAGACCGTGACCTCCGCCGACTGCGAGCCGACCTGGAGCTTGACCTTCACGGTCGCCGTCTCGCCCGAGCGCAGCGTCACGTCCTTCAACTCCTGGCCGCCGAAACCCTCCTTCGTCACGCCGACCGTGTAAGTGCCGGTCAAAGGAAGTGCGGGGATGGTGACGCTGCCGTCGCCGCCGGAGACGGCCTCGCGCACGTCGCCGGTCGCGCTGTTCGAGACGTTGACCTTCGCGTCCCTCACGACCGCGTCGTTCTGGTCGACGACGACGACGATCATCGAAGCGGTGTTCGGCGACTGCGCGGCGGCCGCATGCGCGAAGGGCAGCAACGCCAGCAGCAGTGTGAAGAGGGGCGCGGTGCGGCGCGCGAAAGTTCTCAAGTCAGACATGGAAATCCTTCCCGCTTTCGTCTATCGAAATTGTTTGGGCAGAAGTCTACGCCGAAGGGGGCGGAGGAAGGCAGATGATAAAACCGCCCGCGAACTACTACCAGCCGTCGTACATGGCGCGGGGCCGCCGCGCGGCCGGATTTTTCTCCCGCGCCCGTTTCACGGGTGAAAAAGCGTTGCAAGGTCGTTTCATCTGTGATACAGTGCCCCCGAATCGCGGAGCGACTCCCGAAGTTCCGGAAGAGTTCTCCGCCGGTCAGGCGCTAAAAGAGAGGCCCCCCTCCAAGCATTTTCAGCCGGAACCGGCTTTTGAGGAGAATGAAGAGAGATGAGCAATACGACGAAACCGAGAGTTAACCCTTTGAGCCGGCGCCCGCGCCAGCAGCGTCTGGTGATGGCCGTCCGCGGCGGCGCGGGCGCGGGCAAGAGCTGGTTCCTCCGTTCACTCGCGGAGGCAGGTCTCGGCCGCCTCTGCATCTTCGACATGGAGCGCAAGACGCGCCTGCTCGCAGGCGTCGGCAACCACTTCGACGGGTTAGAGATCGAACACCCGGACGAGCTGCCCGAGTTCATCGACTGGGCTCTGTCGGGCGAGGGCAAGGAGCAGAACTACGGCTGCTTCGGGCTCGACTCGTGGGCGGCCTACTTTTCGGCCAAGCACGCCGAGACGATCAAGGCCGTGCGCGAGCGCACCGGCGACCCGCTGGCGCAGCCTTCGGCCGAGGAGCTGGCCGCCGACCAGATGGTCTTGCAGGGCGTGCTCCGCCGGCTCTGCATGGAGTCGGGCAAGTCGGTCGTCATCGTCGACCAGATTCCAGCGAAGGGCAAAGAGTCGAAGGAGGATAACGAGATCGGGCGCGTGCTGCCGATGACGGCGTCGGGCCTGGAATACTTCGTGGACGTGATGGTCGAGGTCTCCTTGCAGGAGCGCGACGGCGAGATCGTGCGCGTCTTCCAGGTGGTGAAGTCGAACAGCCCGGCCTTCGAGGTCGGGTTCGAATTGACGGGCAGCGTCACCTTCAACGACTTCCTCACGCACATGAAGCGCGAGCACGGCGCGGACCTCCCCGTCGAGGCCCCGAAGCCGGCGTCCGTGCCCGAGACGATTGAGGAGAAGCAGCCGCTCACGCTCGTCCAGCCGCAGATGACCGTGCAGGAGCTGGTCGAGAAGGCCGAGCGCCTCGGCTTCAAGCAGGCCGACGTTGTGACCGGCGCGCGCGTCTACCACAACCAGCCGAACATCTACCGCCTGAGCCCTGAGCAGGTCGCAGACCTCGACCGGCGCATGACCGCGCGCGCCGAGCGCGTCAAGATGGCGCAGCCGGCCGAAGAAGAGGACAAGCCCGCGCCCCGCGCGCAGGCCGCACGCAACCTCAAGCGCGCCTGAAATACTCACCCGGCAGAAGCCCGACCGTAAGCGAGGGCGTCAGGCGAAACGGGAGGAGGATGAGAGCCACGAACGCTATCATCCTCCTTCTCGTTTTATCGCTCAGGACAGAAACTTGATAGTTACACTAGAAATCCGTGCCGCGGCCCGCCTATAATCACGCCGAACTCAAAACCCCTTGGATCGACTCCCCCCGAGAAAACTTTCGGGCACACGTACGCCCG
>DASVQJ010000029.1:0-8572 GCA_036389235.1 Pyrinomonadaceae bacterium
GGCGGCGCTGCGGGAGTTCGGCAACGTGGGGCTGGTCAAGGAGGTCACGCGCCAGATGTGGGGCCGCGCCTGGCTCAGGCAGTTAACACAAGACCTGAAGTACGGGCTTCGCATGATGCGCCGCGGCCCCGGCTTCGCCGCGGTCGCCGTCCTCACGCTGGCGCTCGGCATCGGCGCGTGCACGGCCATCTTCAGCATAGTGGACGCGGTGCTGCTCCGCCCGCTCCCGTATCCCGAAGCGGAGAAACTAGTCAGCCTCAGAGAAGTTGACGCCAAGGGCGCGCAGACCACTTTCGCCGAGCCGAATTTTCTGGACGTGCGCGCGCGCAATCACACGCTCGCGGCGGTTGCGGAATACAACGTCGGGCTGACGGCCGTACTCGGCGGCAGCGAGCCGGTGCGCGCCCGCGTCGCGCTCGTGTCGGGCGACTTTTTCAAGACGCTCGGCGTGCAGCCCGCGACCGGGCGGAGCTTCCTGGAGGAAGAATCCAGGGTCGGGGGCCGCCCCGTGGCGGTGGTGAGTCACGGCTATTGGCAAAGACTGCTCGGCGGCCGGGATGATCCAGGCTCGGCGCAGCTCCGCATAGGCGACATCGCTTACACGGTCGTGGGCGTCATGCCCAGGGGGTTCAACTTTCCCAGAGACGCGGAGGTCTGGCTGCCGATTGAGTTGTCTCCGTCATCGCCGTCGCGCACGTCGCACGGGAAGCGCGTCGTCGCGCGCCTGCGCGACGGCGTGACGCTCGGACAGGCGCGCGCCGACCTGAGCGCAATCGGCAAGCAACTCAAGCAGGAGAACGGCGCGGACGTAGACCTGGTCGACGTGGCGGCGCTGCCTTTGAAGGAAGCGGTGGTCAGCGAGGCCGGCCGGAGTCTGCTGGTTATTTTGGCGGCGGTGGGCTTTCTGCTGTTCGTGGCCTGCACCAACGTCGCCAATCTGCTGCTCGCGCAGGCGACGGTGCGGCAGCGCGAGTTCGCCCTGCGCGCGGCGTTGGGCGCGACGCGGCAGCGGCTGGCGCGGCAGTTCGTCGCCGAAAACCTGACGCTCGCGTTGCTGGCCGGCGGCCTGGGCGTGGCGCTTTCATTCTGGGGCGTGGACGCGCTGGTCGGTCTCAACCAGGGCAACCTGCCGCGCGCCGACGAGATCGGCGTCAACGCGCGCGCGCTGGCTTTCACTTTCGCGCTCTCCGCGCTGGTGGCGGTGGCGCTCGGCCTGGTGCCGCTGCTTCGCCTGGGCGAGCGCGATTTACAGGAGGGGTTGAAGGAGGCCGCGCCGAGGCAATCCGCCGGCGGCGCGAGGCGTCGCTTGCGCGGCGTGCTCGTCGTGACGCAGGTCGCCCTGACCATGGTGCTGTTGGTCGGCGCGGGGCTGCTCATCAAGAGCTTCGTGAAGGTGCTAGAAGTCGATCCGGGCTTTCGCACGGAGGGCGCCGTGGCGATGGAGATTTCGCTGAGCGACGAGTCGGCGCAGCGCCGGGCAGACTTTTACCGGCAGGTGCTCGAACGCCTGGCGGCGCTGCCCGGAGTCACGGCGGTGGGCGGCGTCAACGGGTTGCCGATGCTCGGCGGCGGCGCCGACGGCCAGTTCCTGATTGACGATAACCCGGCGCTGAAAGGGTACGGCGAGTTTCGCGTCGCCAGCCCCGGTTATTTCGACGCGATGGGCATTCGCCTGGCGCGCGGACGCCTCTTCGACCGGGGCGACGGGCCGGACACGCAGCAGGTCGCGCTCATCAGCGAATCGCTGGCGCGGGAGTATTGGCCGAACGAAGACCCGCTCGGCAAAGGCATCCAGTACGGCAACATGGACGGGGACACGCGCCTGCTGCGCGTGGTCGGCGTGGTGAGCGACGTGCGCGAATTCGGGTTGGAGGCGAGCGCACGCCCCACGGTTTATGTTCACTATTTGCAGAGGCCGCGGCAGGCCTGGGATTTCGCCGTCGTCGCGCGCACGCGCGGGGACGCGGGCGCGTTAATCCCGGCGATGCGCGGCGCGGTGCGCTCGCTCAACCGCGACGTTCCTACCAACTTCCGCACGCTCGACCAAATCTTTTCGTCCTCGCTCGACAACCGCCGCTTCAGTCTGGTCGTCTTCGGCGGCTTCGCCGTCGCGGCGTTGCTGCTCGCCGCGCTCGGCGTTTACGGCGTGACCTCTTACGCCGTGACGCAGCGCACGCAGGAGATCGGCATCCGCATCGCCCTCGGCGCGCGCGTCGCGGACGTGTTGCGGCTGGTCATCGGCGAGGGGATGAAGTCGGTGTTGCTCGGCATCCTGATCGGGTTGGGAGGGGCTTTCGCGCTGACGCGCCTCATCGAGCATCTACTCTTCGGGGTGAGCGCGGCCGACCCGCCGACGTTCGCGGCCGTCACGGCTTTGCTCACTTCGGTCGGGTTGCTGGCCTGTTACCTGCCGGCGCGCCGTGCGACGAAGGTAGACCCGATGGTGGCTCTCAAGTACGAGTGACGGCGCCCTTGATTATCAGGCCTCTCATTCGTTGAACTGTTCGCCGCCAGTCACCGGGCCGCGGTTGGGCGGCACGGCTCTTCGGGACAACCCCTCCTGACTCTTTGCCCGGCAGCTTTTTGAACGGCCTCTAATTGTGAATTACGACGCTGCCGCCGCCGAGCACGGTGTCGGGAGACGCGCTGTCGGCGGAGCCCATCTGGTTATCGTAGATGACACGGCCGCTCCCCTTGTCGTAAATCTTGAGACGGAGATTATCCGCCCCGCCGCCGCCGTTCACCTGACCGTCTACCGCCGTCAGCGTAAAGCCATAATCGCCGCCGCCGTTAATCGTCCCGGAACCTTTGTACTGCGCGCGCGCGCCGGAGACGACGAGCCAGTGGTAGCTCGTGCTGCGGAAGTTCAGTTTAGCCGCCTTGAACTGAAACTCCGTCTCGCCCGTCGGGAGGCTCGCGCCCTTCTGATATTTCGAGACGAAGCCGAAGTTGGCTCTCCCCGTCAGAGACGGGTCGGCGGGAAAGGCTCCGGCCGGCGAGTTAATCCAGCCGCCGCCGGTCACGGAACCGCCGTCCGGGTCGTAGACGACGATTAGCGCATCAAGCCCGCCGACCTGGGTGGCCGTGCCGGTGCCGCCGCCGCCGTCCGTCAACGTCAGGCTCACGGCGTAGACGCCCGGGGAAGTGAAAGTGTATGAGGCGTTGACGGCCCCGCTCGCCTCGTTGACAGTCCCGGGCTGCGTGACGGCGTCGAATCTCCAGAGGGCAGTGTGCGTATCGCCCGCGTTGTCCGCGAACGCGCCCGTAAATTCGACCGGGGTGTTGACGGCGTAGATGGCTCCGGTCGTCGGGCCGGTGATGGTCACCGAAGGCGGAGGGTTGGGAGGCGCCGTCGCGGAGATGCGGAGCGCCAAAGTTTTCGCCACCTCGTAGACCCCGCCGCTATCGACCGACCAGTACTTGACGGTATGGGCGCCGCCCCCCGAGACGACGAAGGGCGCGGCGTAGGTCTGAGTCGGCCCGCCGTCCAGGCTGTAGTAGGTCGCGCTCACGCCGAAGCCCGCGGAGGCGTCGGCCGAGAGGGTGACCGTCGAGGGGTCGGAGTAATTTCCGCCCGCGTCAGGCGACGGCGAGACGAGCGCGTTCGTGACCGGCGGGTCGTGCAGGAACGTTGCGGGCCGGCGCGGATGAAGGCGCCAGCGCGGCGAAGAGAGCGTAAAGGAAGACGGCGAGGGATGAGCCGATGGCGCGTAGATGAGGCATGAGTAACTCCTTGAAGGTGAGAAGCGACGTGAGAAAAAGGATGGTTAACCGGAGCCCGTGCGGTCGAACCATGCGGCGACGGACGCTCGCCGTCGTGCCTGAGGTTGAATGGGTCGGGAGTGAATAAGGACCGGTAACGTCGGGGCGTGAAGAGTATAGTCCCCGGCCCGGGATGTCAAATCGCGTTCGGGAATAGCCCGGCGTCAAGGTCTGGAGAGAAGTTACTGGTAGGGCGCGCGCTCGGAGCTATCGGGAAGATTTTTCAGGGTCCTATAACGGTGAGTACATCCAACTATGACCTAATATGTCTTATAGGACGCAGGGTCTGTACGTTGACGTGTAGCGCCAAGCATCCTCATCTGCCCCACAGCGCCGATAGCGACTTCCGCTGAACCCATACATCCCTTTCGTGGGATCGGGCATCATTCCATTGATGCCCTCAGGTGCGGACAAGACGAGAGCCCTGAGCCTGCGCGCGCTAATCATCTTCTGCGCGCTGCTCTCGCTGTGCGTCTCCGACACCGTCGGCCCCCGCCTGCTGCCGCTGCCCGGAGCCGTGACAACCACGGCGGCAGACCGTCACGCCCTGGAAGGCTTCGACGTTACTCCAGCGCCCTCACGCCGGGCCACTGCCGTAGTCCGCGAAGCGATGGCCCCCCCTGTCCGCAAGGAGGCGGGTGGAGAGCGGCAGGCTCTGCACGTCACGGCCGGCGTAGCCGAGGCGCTCGTCAGGCCCCCGGTTGGAATATCTTCGTTCGCTTGGACCACCCACCCGCCCGCGACACAATCTTCCGCCGCGGTGACGCGACCGCCCGGCCGCGCGCCTCCTCTTTCCGTTTAGACACCCTTCAGCACAACCCGAACAGGGTTTGCCCCCTCGCGCCGCTTAGCCGGCGCGGGACGCCTATTCGTCTATACGGCCGGCGTCCGCCGCCTTTCACGCGTGTCCCGGACGCCACGGAGGAGGTCTCATGCCTACGGAAATCATTTTCGCTCTCGTTCTCGCCGCCGTGTTTTTTGGCGCCATCGCCTGGCTCGTCATCTACTCGCGGCTCCAGCACCACAGGGCCGACAACGCCGAGCAGCAACACCCGGCAGTCGCGCCCGCTGCCGCGCCGGTGAAACCCCGCAGTAGCGCCAGCACGCGCCGGGTGGTAACACGATGAAGGGCGCCGGGGTGATAACGACTCCAACCGCCTGCTGCCCGGGCTGCTCGCAGGCGTGGCTTGTCCCGGGCATGCGGCCGGGGGAGAAGTACCTCTGTAAAGGGTGCGGGACACTCATGCCTGTCTCGAGGCGGCAGCCCCCGCCCCGCGCGTCGGCCGCCAGTCTCCTGCCCGCGTCCGGCACGGCGGCCCTCAAGGGCAGGAAGGAGGGACGATGAAAGGGTGTCTGAGCGAGGGGGTGATACAGGGCCTCCTCGACGGTGAACTCTCGGCGTCCGCTCGTCACTCGGCCGAGGCGCACCTGAAGGAGTGCGCCTCGTGCCTGAGGGCGACGTTCGACGCCCGGCGGGAGAAGCGCCTCCTCTCGCGTCTGTTCGCCCCACGCCTCTTCACGCCGGCGCCGACTGCGAGGCTGTGGGGCGGAATCTGCGGTTCCCTCTCCTACGACCGTCACAACAGGAGATACGGGAGATGAACAGCCACTACGTCACGAAAGCCCTGTCGCCTCTCAAACGCTACGGCGCGGCAGCCCTCTTCGTCGCGGGGGCCTGCCTGCTGACGCAGGCCCTCTGGACGTGGGTGGCGCCACACCCGACGCCCCTCTTCCTGGCGGCGGTCATGCTCGCGGCACTCTACGGCGGGCGGGGCGCGAGCCTGCTCGCCACGGCGCTGGCGGCGCTCGCCATCGACTACCTCTTCATCGAGCCGACGGGCGGGATCGAACTGAGCGTGGACAACGCGGTGCGCACGGCCGTCTTCGTCTCCGTGGCGCTCCTGATCAGTTGGATCAATGCCGCGCGCAGACGCGCCGAGGAGGAACTGCGCAGGCACGCCATGCAGCAGGCGACCGTCGCCGACCTCGGGCAGCGTGCCCTGGCCGGCGTGGAGCTGTCGGCCCTCATGGACGCGGCCGTCTCTGCCGTCGCCCGCAGGCTCGACGCCGAGAGCGTCGCTATTTGGGAGTTCCACCCCGACCGGGAAACGCTGGCGGTCAAGACGAGCGTCGGCTGGACGGCCGAGTTCCTCAGACACGCCGAGGTTGGCACCGAGGCCGACTCGATGCTGACGCGCGCTCTGCGCTCGGCCGAGCCGGTGGTCGTCACCGACTCAGTGGTCTTTACTTCGTCGGGCGGCGAGCCGCTGCAGCTTCGGCGAGAGGCGCGCGCCTGCGTGAGTCTCGCCGTACCGGGCCGGGGCCGGCCCTTCGGCGTGCTGAGCGTCTATACCGACAGTCCGCAGGGCTTCTCCGAAGAAGACGTACACTTCGTCCGGGCGGCGGCCAACGTGCTCTCTTCGGCCGCCGAGCGGGAGCGGACCGAGGCGGAACGCTCCCGGCTGCTGCTACGCGCGGAGGAAGCGCGCGGCGAGGCCGAGGCCGCGAGTCGTGCGAAGGACGGGTTCCTCGCGATGGTGTCGCACGAGCTGCGGGCGCCGCTTAGCGTCATCGCGGGCTGGGCGACGATGCTGCGCGAGCGCGGTGCGGACGAACAGATGCGTGCGGAGGCGCTCGACAAGATCGTCCGCAACGTCGAGCTGCAGAAGCACCTGATCGAAGACCTCATCGACGTCTCGCGCATCACGGCGGGCAGGCTGCGCATAGACGCACGCCCCGCCGACCTCGTCCCCGTCATCGAAGACGCGGTGGAGACGGTCACGCTGGCGGCCAGGGCCAAGGGCATTCACATCGAGACGAGTTACTGCCGGGAGGCCGGCCGGGTGGTGGGAGACCCGGACCGGCTGCGGCAGGTGGTCTGGAACCTGCTCTCCAACGCGGTCAAGTTTACGCCCGACGGAGGGCGGGTCGAAGTGCTGCTGGAGAAGGTCGGCGACTACGGCCGCATCACCGTGTGCGACACCGGCGCCGGCATCGACCCGGCGCTGCTCCCGCACGTCTTCGAGCCTTTCCGGCAGGGCGAAGGCGCCCTCTTCAGGGGGCAGATGGGGCTGGGGCTCGGCCTCTCAATCGTCCGCCACATCGTCGAGGCGCACGGCGGCGCCGTGGCGGCCGACAGCGCGGGCGAGGGTCGAGGGGCGACCTTTACGGTCACCCTGCCGGTCTCAGGCGCTTTCCGCGCGGGGGCGGCAGACGCCGACGCCGTGGGGCGGGCGGGGGCCGCGGGTGTAGGGCCCGCGCGGGGTGCTCTTGTGCTCCTGCCCGGGCCTGGAACGCCTGCCGCGTGAAGGGGCCGGGACGGCGTTCACCGTACAGACGTCCCGGGCACGCGCTCGTAACTCCAGCGAACTTTTACCCGGCGCGGACACTTTCGCGTCAACTTGGTTCTATTGGTGAGAGAGGATGAACACCGTCAAGAGGAAGCTGTCGCGGACGTTCAGGAACTTCTTCGACTCGGAGAAGGCGGGCGGCGTCCTGCTGATCGTCTGCACGGTCGCCTCGCTGGCCGTCACGAACTCCCTCTACGGCGGCGGCTACCTCGACTTCTGGCACTCTTACGTCGCCGGCCTGAGCGTCGAGCACTGGATCAACGACGCGTTGATGGCCGTCTTCTTCCTGCTCATCGGGCTGGAGCTGGAGCGCGAGCTGTACGTCGGGGAGCTGTCCGACTTCATGAACGCGCTGCTGCCCATCGTCGCCGCGGCGGGCGGGCTGTGCGTACCATCGCTGATCCACTTCTCTATCAACGCGGGGACGCCGGCGCAGGCGGGCTTAGGGATTCCGATGGCGACCGACATCGCCTTCGCCCTCGGCGCCCTCGCACTCTTGGGAAGCCGGGTGCCCGCGTCGCTCAAGGTCTTCCTGACCGCGCTCGCGGTGATGGACGACCTGGGCGCGATCGTCGTCATCGCCATCTTCTACACTGCCGAGCTCTCGCTCGCGTACCTCGCGGGCGCGCTCGCCGTCTTCGGCCTGCTCGTCGCGCTCAACCGCCTGAGGGTGATGAGCCTCGCCCCCTACCTGCTCGGTGGGGCGCTCATGTGGTTCCTGATGCTGAAGTCGGGCGTGCACGCGACCATCGCGGGCGTACTGCTCGCCTTCGCCATCCCCTTCACCGGCAAGGAGGACGACGAGGAGTCGCCCTCGCACCGCCTCGAGCACGTCCTGCACAAGCCCGTCGCCTTCGCCGTCCTGCCCGTCTTCGCCCTGGCGAACACGGGGATAGTCCTCGGCGCCGACGCCTTGCAGAGGCTCGCGGCCGGCAACAGCCTCGGCATCATCCTGGGGCTGCTCGTCGGTAAGCCCGTCGGCATCACACTCGCGAGCTTCGCCGCCGTCAAGGCGGGCTTCTGCCGCCTGCCGCTGGATCTGAACTGGAGGCACGTCCTCGGCGCGGGGCTGCTCGGCGGCATCGGCTTCACGATGTCGATCTTCATCACCAACCTGGCCTTCACCGGCAACGCGGACGAGATAAACGTCTCGAAGATGGCGATACTCCTCGCGTCCCTGATGGCAGGGACGGCCGGCTTCCTCTGGCTCAAGCTGTTTGGCGCGCCCGTGCGCGGCGACGACGACATGGACGCGATGGATTTCGTAGAGATGTCGGCTGGGGACGCCGAGGTGTGAGGTAGGTAGCCCGACGCGCACGCGCTAAAAAATGAGCGGAGGTTACCGCAGGGCTTATAATGCCTTTATGGACAGGCAGCCCCCGAGTGGTCACGCGCCGGACTCCCTCGAATCGGTGGACGAGCGGATGATCGGGGCCATGCGGCTCCTGCTGGCCCTCTCG
>DASVQJ010000030.1:0-9302 GCA_036389235.1 Pyrinomonadaceae bacterium
CGTCGTCCACCTGCGACTGCTTGAAGGAGAGGTCGACCTCGGCGTGGCCCGTGACGGTGCCGCGCCGCTCGATGTACGCGACGCCGTTGCTGTAGAGGATGACGCGCCGGATGGGGAGCGTCTGCGCGGGGCGCGCGGCCTCCGCCGCCGGCCTTTCGGCGGACTCGGCCGGCGCCGCGGCCGACTTCACGGCGGCGCGCGGGGCGCGGCGCTGCGCGCGCGCGGCCGTGAAGGGCGCCGCGCCGACGTTCAGGCACAGCGCGAGCAGTGCGAGCGGAAGGAGCTTGGCTTTCATCGTGGGCCTCCGGAAAAAAAGAGAGAGTCGTCAGGGCACACGCCCGCCCCTCGTGTTCGCGGGCGTCGGGTCGTGTGCGGAATTGGCCACAGGGCCGCCGGGCCTTAGGCCGGCGCGTCAGCAGAACGTTCGGCGTGACACTTTCTTGATGCGGATTTTCGTCCCGAAGGTTGGATGGGGAAGGGGAGTAGACAGTAGACAGTAGTCAGTCGTCAGCAGGGCTCCGCCCGGCGGACTTTGATGATGACAACCGCAGGGTTCCGGCGTTGAAGGTATTTCTACTGGCTACTGACCACTGTCTACTGTCTACTCTTTTCTTTTTTCCTCCGGGGGCGCAGAATACTCGGGCGCGGGCGGGGCGGCTCGAAAGAGAAAACGCGGGCGCGCCCGCGGGCGTATAAGATTCAGGCCGGACAACCGGCGGCGGGAGATTCCGAAACGAATGGCTTACGGCATGGAGGAGGCGGTCGGGCGCGCGCGCAGGGACTTGGCGGAGCGGCTCGGCGTCCCGGAGGCGGAGGTCGCGGAAGCTTCCGTCGAAGAGGACGACTTCCCCAACACGGCGCTCGGCGCGCCCGTGCGCGACGAGATGAGCGGGATGATGATTACCCCCGGCTGGCGCATACGCCTCGCCGCCCGCGGCGAAACCTACGAGTACCGCGCCGACCGCAGGCAACTCCGCCTGTACGACTTCAAAGGGGCGAATTACAAGATTTGAAAGTGAGATGTCAGACGGCATCTCCCTCAAGGAGTAAGCGATGAACCGGAGAAACTACACCCTTCACTTCGCGCTGGCCGGCGCGCTCGTCGTGCTGGCGGCCGCGGCCGGCCGGATCGAGCGCTGGGAGGGGAGCGGCGTGGGCGACGCGCCGCGCCGTCAGGCGGTCGTCAAGGAGACGGCGCCCGCGCCGCGCGCGGACGAGACGTTTGACGAAGAGGGCGAGCCGGAGGTGCTCGTGCGCTTCAAGCCGGGCGTCTCCGCGGAGCGCATGCGGGAGATCGCCGCGTCGCTCAACGACCGCGTCGAGGACGAGATCGAGTCGGTCGGGGGGCTCGCCGCCATCGACGACCTCGACGACGAAGAGGCCGCGCGGGTCGCCGAAGAGTACGCCTCGCTCCCCGAAGTCGAGTACGCCGAGCCGAACTTCCGCATCGAGGCCGACCCCATCGGCGTGAGCTACAGCTCCGGCTTCAGCGGCCGCTCCGCCGAGGCGCTGCCCGCGGGCGGGCCGAACGACCCCCTGCTCGGCGAGCAGTGGGGGCTCGTCAACACGGGGCAGCGCAACGGCCGCGCCGAGGCCGACATCAGCGCCTTCGCCGCGTGGGACAAGACGCAGGGGAGTAAGAAGGTCGTCGTCGCCGTCCTCGACAGCGGCGTCGACTACACGCACCCCGACCTCGCCGGGAACATGTGGCACCGCCCCGCCGACCTTGAGATGTACGTCGACCCGCAGCTCGGCCTGGTGGACGACTCCGAGGGCTACAGCGCCGTCGAGAGTGAGCGCGACCCGATGGACGAGAACGGCCACGGCACGCACTGCGCCGGCATCGTCGGCGCCGAGGGCGACAACAACCTCGGCATCACCGGCGTCAACTGGCGCGTCGAGATCATGCCTCTGAAGTTCATGGGGCGCGGCGGCTTCGGCTCGACGAAGGACGCCATCGAGGCCATCAACTACGTCATCGCGCGCAAGAAGGACGGCGTCAACGTCCGCGTCATCAGCGCGAGCTGGGGCTCGCAGTCGCGCTCGAAGGCGCTCGAAGACGTGATCCGCAAGGCGGGCGAGGCCGACATCCTCTTCGTCGCCGCCGCGGGCAACGACGGCGCCAACGCCGACAAGCGGCCGCACTACCCCTCGGGCTACAAGCTGCCGAACGTGATGTCGGTGGCCGCGCTCGACCGCCGCGACGAGCTGGCCTCGTTCTCGAACTACGGCGCGAAGGGCGTCCACGTCGCCGCGCCGGGCAAGGAGATTCTCTCGACGTGGCTGGGCGGCGAGTACGAGGAGCACTCGGGCACGTCGATGGCGACGCCGTTCGTCGCGGGCGTGGCGGGGCTGGTGCTCTCGGTCGAGCCGAACCTCTCGGTCAAGGAGCTGCGCGACCGCCTCATGAACACGGCCGACAGGCTCGACTCGCTGAAGGGCAAGGTCGTCTCCGGCGGCCGCGTCAACGCCGCGCGCGCCGTCGGCGCCGTGCAGATTAAGTAGAGTGAGCAGGTTGCTCCTCACTTGAGTCTGGAGTGAAGGGCGGTTAACCACAGAGGCACAGAGGACACGGAGGGGGCACAGAGACTAATACTCTGTGCCCCCTCCGTGTCCTCTGTGCCTCTGTGGTGAGATTCAACTGGCTCCGGACGCGACTCGAAATTAATACCCGGTGCCCGCGCTTTCCTCTCGCGCTCGTCACGCGCGCCGGCTTTCGGTATGATGGCTCACACCGGAAATCCAAAACTCAATAGAAGGCAGGGAGACGAACGATGAGCGCGTCAACGCCGACCAGAGACACGAGCGCCGAGCTAGACCAACTTTGCATCAACACCATCCGCGCACTCTCCATCGACGCCGTGCAGCGCGCCGAGTCCGGCCACCCGGGCCTGCCCCTGGGCGCCGCGCCGATGGCCTACGTCATCTGGACGCGCTTCATGCGCCACAACCCGCGCAACCCCCGCTGGCAGGGGCGCGACCGCTTCCTGCTCTCGGCCGGGCACGGCTCGATGCTGCTCTACTCTCTGCTGCACCTGACGGGCTACGACCTCCCGCTCGAAGAGCTGAAGAACTTCCGCCAGTGGGGCTCGCAGACGCCGGGCCACCCCGAGAACATCTTGACGCCGGGCGTCGAGATCACGACGGGGCCTCTCGGCCAGGGCTTCGCCAACGGCGTCGGCATGGCGATGGGCGCCGCGCACCTCGCCGCGAAGTTCAACCGCGAAGGCTTCCCGCTCGTCGATAACTACGTCTACGCCATCGTCTCCGACGGCGACCTGATGGAGGGCGTGGCGTCGGAGGCGGCCTCGCTCGCCGGACACCTGAAGCTCGGCAAGCTCATTTACCTCTACGACGACAACAAGGTGACCATCGAGGGCTACACCTCGCTCGCCTACTCCGAGGACGTGCCCAAGCGCTTCGACGCCTACGGCTGGCACACCTCGACGGTGGAGGACGGCAACGACCTCGACGCCATCGAGAAGGCCATCCGCGACGCGCAGGCCGTCACCGACAGGCCGTCGCTCATCTCCGTCAAGACCGTCATCGGCTTCGGCATGCCGACCGCCGGCACGCGCAAGGCCCACTCCGACGCGCCCGGCGCCGACGCCGTCAAGGCGACCAAGCGCGCCCTGGGCTGGCCCGAGGACGAGGACTTCTACATCCCCGAGGAGGCGCTCGCGGAGTTCCGCAAGACAGTCGAGCGCGGCGAGCGGCAGGAGCGCGAGTGGCACGAGCTGGTCGAGCGCTACGCGGGCGAGTTCGCCGAGCAGGGCGAGGCGTGGCGCCTGACGATGAGCGGGGACCTGCCCGCAGACTGGGAGTCGCACCTGCCCACGTTCGAGGGCGCCAAGTCGATTGCGACCAGGCAGGCGAGCGGCGAAGTCATCAACGCGCTCGCGCCGCACCTGCCCACGCTCGTCGGCGGCTCGGCCGACCTCGGCCCCTCGACCAACACGGACATCAAGGACGGCGGCAGCTTCCAGTTCGGCTCCTACGAGGGGCGCACCATCCACTTCGGCGTCCGCGAGCACGGCATGGGCGCGGCGCTCACGGGGATGAGCCTGAACGGCGGGCTGATCCCTTACGGCGCGACCTTCATGTGCTTCTCCGACTACATGAAGCCGGCCATACGCCTCGCCGCGCTCTCGCACGTGCAGGTCGTCTACGTCTTCACGCACGACTCCGTCGGCCTGGGCGAAGACGGCCCGACGCACCAGCCGATTGAGCAGCTCGCGGGCCTGCGCGCCATCCCGAACCTCTACGTCATCCGCCCGGCCGACGTGCACGAGACGCGCGAGGCGTGGCGCCTCGCCATCCTCCGCCGCCAAGCGCCGACCGCGCTCATCCTCACGCGCCAGAAGCTCCCGCTCATCGACCGCGCGGGCGCGTACGCTTCGGCCGAAGGCGCGCGCCGCGGCGCGTACGTCCTCGCCGACGGGACGGACGCCGAAGGGAAGCCGGTGACGCCGAAGCTCATCCTGCTCTCGACCGGCTCCGAGGTCTCGCTCTGCCTCGAAGCGCGCGAGACCTTGCAGAAGGAGGGCGTGCCCGTGCGCGTCGTCTCGATGCCCTGCTGGGAGCTGTTCGAGGAGCAGGACGCCGGTTACCGCGAGAGCGTCATCCCTCCCGCGGTCAAGGCGCGCCTCGGCGTCGAAGCCGCCGCCAGCCTCGGCTGGCACCGCTGGGTCGGAGACTCCGGCGACGTGCTCTGCCTCGACCGGTTCGGCGCCTCCGCCCCCGGCGCCACCGCCCTGAAAGAACTGGGCTTCAACACAGACAACCTCGTCGCCCGCGCCCGCGCCTTGCTGGGAAGTTAAGCGGGGACGGTTGGTTGTGTCGTAGTTGCGTGTGGAGTAAAGGGCGCTTAACCACGGAGGCACAGAGGGCACGGAGGGGGCACAGAGTTCAACCCTCTGTGCTTCCTCCGTGCCCTCTGTGCCTCCGTGGTTAACTCAAACCCCGCCAGGCTCAAGTTGCTCAGAACTTAGCACACAACCCGCAGCGCCGCGGGCATGACGCGGAACTCGGCGGGCGTGTTGCCGCGCACGTCGCCGTCGGCTTCGACGCCGAGCGAGTCGGCGGGGTCTGATGTCTCGACGCGGACGCGTGCGCCGCGCGTGAGTTTGACGTGGGGGCTGTTGACGTGGCCGCCGGTGTGGACGCGGGAGAGTTCGCGCAGCAGCGCGGGGCGGGAGATGTCCGCGACCGCGAGCACGTCGAGGAGGCCGTCGGTCAGACTCGCTTCGGGCGAGAGGTTCATGCCGCCGCCGGCGTAGGTTCCGTTGACGACGGCGAGCAGGTTCGTCCCGCACTCCTCCCACACGCGGCCGTCCACCGTGACGCGCACGCGCCGGGCGCGCCAGGCCGCCAGGCGCGGCAGCGCCGCGAGCGCGAAGCGCGCCTCGCCCGGAAGCCGACGCACAGCGCGCCCCTGCGCCGACACGCGCGCGGCCACCTCCGCGCCGATGCCGAGCGTCGCCGCGTTGAGGCAGACGAACCGGCGCGCACCGCCGTCCACGCTCCCCAGCAGCACGTCCACACGCTTCGACGTCTCTTCCGGCGGTGCGCCGCCGCGGCAATGTTTGACGAGCTTAGCGACCCACGCCTCCAAAGGCTCGCGGCGTCCGCCGGAGAGGCCGCGCGCGAAGTCGTCGCCCGTCCCCGCGGGCAGCAGCGCGAGCGAAGCCGAGGGGTTGACGGCGCGCGGGGGCGAGTCTTCAGGCAGCCCCGCGCACGGCTCGAAGAAGCCGGAGGCCGCCGCGCTCAGCGTGCCGTCGCCGCCGACGGCCGCGACCGTCGTGCAGCCGCCTTCGAGCGCCGCGCGCGTGCGCTCCTCCGTCTCGCCCTGTCGCGTTGACTCGTGCGCCTCCACGCGGACGCCCGCGCGCGTGAGCGCCTCACGCACGCGCGGCCACGCCACGCGCGCGCGCGCGGCCGTGTGGTTGACGATGACGAACAGTCCCGCCTGACTCATGCGCGCCTCAACTTTAACACGCGCGCGGCCGGCCGGGTTTGGTGTTAAGCTCTCCGCCATGAGTGTAGAGAGGATGCTCGCCGTCAAGATAATCTCGCACGAGGGCGCGGGGCGGCTGGAGGTGTGCGAGGTAGAGCGACCGCAGGCGCGCGCCGACCGCGTGAGGGTGCGCGTGCGCGCGGCGGGGCTCAACCGCGCCGACCTTTTGCAGAAGCGCGGGCGTTACCCGGCGCCGCCGGGCGCGCCCGCCGACATCCCCGGCCTGGAGTTCGCGGGCGAGGTCGAACAGTTGGGCGGGGAGGGGCGCGCGTGGCGCATCGGCCAACGCGTCTTCGGCATCACGGCGGGCGGGGCGCAGGCCGAATACGTGGCCGTGCCCGAGAGTCATCTGGCGGAGATACCGGACGGCCTCTCGTTCGAGGAGGCCGCGGCCGTGCCCGAGGTCTTCATCACGGCGCACGACGCGCTGTTCACGCAGGGGGGGCTGCGGACGGGCGAGCGCGTGTTGATTCACGCCGTCGGGTCGGGCGTGGGCACGGCGGCGGCGCAGTTGGCGCGCGCGGCCGGGGCGGGCGCGGTCTACGGCACGGCGCGGACGTCGGGGAAGGTGGAGCGCGCGCGCGCGTTCGGGGTTGATAAAGGCATGGTCGTCAGTGACGACCCGCGCGCGTTCGCGGCGGCCGTGCAGGGTTGGACGAAGGACTCGGGCGTGAACGTCATCCTCGACCTGGTCGGCGCCTCATACCTCGACGCCAACCTTGAGGCGCTGGCCCCGCGCGGGCGGCTCCTGCTGGTCGGCACGCTCGGCGGCGCGTCGGCGTCACTCAACTTCCGGCAGGTGTTGGGGAAGCGCCTGCACGTCATCGGCACCGTCCTGCGCGCGCGCTCGACCGAGGAGAAGGCCGCGGCCGTCCGCCGCTTCGCCGCCGAGGTCGTCCCGCTCCTCGAACGCCGGCTCGTGCGCCCCGTCATCGACCGCACCTTCGACCTTCGGGACGTGGACGCGGCCTACGACCACCTCGAATCGAACGAGACGTTCGGCAAGGTAGTGTTGGGAGTGATGAGTGATAAGTGATGAGTGATAAGAAAGGAACAGGGCTCAGTCCTTATCTCATCACTCATCACTTATCACTCATCACTCCCAACTTGTCTCCCGCCGGGGCATCTGAGAAAATGGCTTTTTCATAAACGAGGCGTCGAACATACGCCGCCGCCCCATCGACGGTCTTTAAAGAGGAGATAAGAGCATTGAAAGCGGAATTGGAGCAGTTGGTCGCCCTGCAAAATGTCGACATGGGCATCCGCAGGCTACAGTCCGACCTGGAGTCAATCCCCAGAAGGCGCGCCGAGATCGAAAGCGAGTTCGATCAGCGCGCCTTTGAATTTAAGGCGCTGCAACAGACGGGCGTGACCGCGCGCGAGACGCGCGCCGCCCTCGACCGCGAGCTGGCCGAGCAGCGCACGCGCATGGAGAAGGCCGAGCGCGACCTGATGGCCTCGAACAACGCGAAGGTCTACGAGGCGGCCATCCGCGAGCGCGACGCCGCCAAGAAGCACATCTCGGAGCTGGAGACCAAAGTCCTCGAACAGATGGAGGCCGCCGACACGGCCGAGAAGACTTTGCAGGAGCGCGAGCCCGAGTTCGCCCGCCTGCGCGCCGAGCACGAGGAGCGCCTGCGCGCCTTCGAGGAGCAGACGCGCTCGTGGTCGGAAGAATTGGAGGAGCGGCGGCGCGAGCGCGAGCGGATGTTCGCCTCGCTCCCGCCGGGCATCAAGGCCACCTACCAGCGCATCGTCGCGCGCATACGCGACGGCGTGGCGCTGGCCGAGGCGCGCAACGGGTCGTGCTCCGCCTGCTTCATGGCGCTCCGCCCGCAGTTGATGTCCCAGATACGCCGCGGCGACGAGATCATCACCTGCGACAACTGCAACCGCATCCTCTACTACCCGCCCGCCGTGCAGACGCCGCAGCACGGCACGACCGTCTCGGCCACCTGACCCGGACGCGCGAGCGTTTACGGCGGCGTGCGCTCGGGTGCGACCGGCGCATGGCGAAGCGGGTCGGAACCGCCCGCGGTAGCGGGTGGGCCGGTGCGACACGGCGCTCCCGGTTGCAAAGGGCCACCCGCTACCGCGGGCGGTTCCGACCCGGTTATCACGGTCGCACTCGAACGAACGTCGCCATAAGAAGGGGCGCCACGCTTGACGAGCGTGGCGCCCCTTTCTCGTGCCCGCTTGGGCGGCCGGCGTACGCTAGCGTTCGGGCGCGGGCGCGGCCCGCCGTTTGATAAGGTCATCCGCACTTAAAGGGCGGGAGGTGGGGGAAAGGGGCTTTCAAGGGGAATGGCGAGCGCCGAGCATGCAATACAGAACATCGCGCCCGGGCTTTTGGCCGGAAGCGTTACACGCGACCGTCGCGCCAGGTGGTGGCGCAGGACCGGGACGAAGTCGCGCGGCTTCCGCTACGAGACGGCCGACGGGCGGCGCATAGAGGACGAGGCGGCGTTGGAGCGCATCCGCTCGCTCGTCATCCCGCCGGCCTGGCGCGGGGTGAGAATCTCGCCCTCGCCGCGCGGCCCTTTGCAGGCCATCGGCGTGGACAAGATGGGGCGCGTCCAGCGCATCTACCACCCCTCTTTCGTCGCGCGGCGCGCGCGGCGCAAGTTCGAGAAGATCGAGCGCTTCGGCGAGGCGCTGCCCGCCTTGCGCCGGAAGGCCAACGAGGACATCGCGCGCGAGGGGCTGGGGAAGGAGCGCGTGCTGGCGGTCGTCGTCCGCCTCATCAACGACCTCTACTTCCGCGTCGGCTCCGAGGAGAGCGTCAGGCGCTACCGCACCTACGGCGTGACGACTCTGCGGAACCGACACCTTGAGATTGAGCCTGGCGGGCGCCTCGAATTCAAGTTCACGGGCAAGCACCACATCAGGCACCGCCGCATCCTCGTCGACGAGGAGCTGGCCGCGCTCGTCGCCGACATCAAGGCGCTCGGCGGGTCGAAGCTCTTCCAGTACGTCGGCGAGGACGGGCGGGTGCATCCCGTCAGCCCGCGCGACGTCAACGAGTACATCAAGGCGGCGGCCGGGCCGGAGTTCTCGGCCAAGGACTTCCGCACGTGGGGCGGGACGCTGCTGGCGGCGGCCGAACTGGCCGAGCAGGGCTGCTGCGACGACGAGAGGCAGGCGAAGAGGAATCTGGTCGCGGCCGTCAAGCGCGTGGCCGAGCGGCTGGGCAACACGCCCACCGTCTGCCGCTCCTGCTACATCCACCCCAAGGTGCTCGAAGCCTACGAGCGCGGGCGCTCCATCGAAGAGTTCCGCCCGCGCC